>QHOS01000078.1 GCA_003219415.1 Verrucomicrobiota bacterium
CCGGGGTATCTAATCCCGTTTGCTCCCCTGGCCTTCGTGCCTCAGCGTCAGGAACTGTCCAGAGACCCGCCTTCGCCACTGGTCTTCCTTACGATATCTACGCATTTCACCGCTACACCGTAAATTCCAGTCTCCTCTCCAGTCCTCAAGCACGGCAGTATCGAATGCAGTTTCGGAGTTAAGCTCCGAGATTTCACACCCGACTTACCGCGCCGCCTACGCACCCTTTACGCCCAATGAATCCGAACAACGCTTGAGACCTCTGTATTACCGCGGCTGCTGGCACAGAGTTAGCCGTCTCTTCCTCTTCGGGTACTATCAACGCAAATACAGTTAATATTTACGCATTGTTCCCCAATGACAGGAGTTTACAATCCGAAGACCTTCATCCTCCACGCGGCGTCGCTCCTTCAGGGTTTCCCCCATTGAGAAAAATTCTCGACTGCTGCCACCCGTAGGTGTCTGGGCCGTGTCTCAGTCCCAGTGTGGCTGGTCGTCCTCTCAGACCAGCTACCCGTCTAAGCCTTGGTGGGCCGTTACCTCACCAACTAGCTGATAGGCCGCGGGCTCCTCAAAAAGCGTCAGGTTGCCCCGACTTTGATTTCGAATGGATGTCCACTCTGATCACATGCGGTATTAATTCGCCTTTCGGCGAGCTATCCCCCACTTCTTGGCAGATTGCCCACGTGTTAAGCACCCGTTCGCCGCTAGACGTTTCCCTGTATTGCTACAGGAAAAAATCTCGCTCGACTTGCATGTCTTATCCACGCCGCCAGCGTTCGTTCTGAGCCAGAATCAAACTCTCCGTTAAAAACGACTCGGTCCCCGTGAGGGAAACCGAAAGTTTGTGATCTGACTTTCATTCCTGCTTCTTCTGCGGCGGCAGCCTTGTCGGCTGCGCCTCATCCGAAACAGCGTTTGTCCGATCTGAATCTTTAATTTCAAAAAAGATCGACAGATAACGCACAATTCAATGTTTGCTGACTATCTATGTCCATCGATGGATTTCTCTATTCGAAATCCACGACCAAACTGTCAAAGATCAATAACTTCCCTCCGGTACAAGACAATACCCGACCTCGTCAAATAGTCTGACCAAATCGGCTTGTCTCAAGCCAGGAGAAGAACACCAGCCTCATGCAGGAGGCGGTCCGCTTTCGCGGGATTCACAAGATAGAGGCTTCGCGAGATTCGTCAACAAGAAATCTCCAGACTTTTTTGCAGCATCTAACCACAAATCCACACGAATGCGCACAAATGGTTGTTCACTGAGTGTCGGTCTGCGGCACCGACTTCGAAATGTGCGTCTATTGGTGCCTGCCACGGCGTAGCATTGCGAAGGAGGGTTCATTTGTGGTTACGATTTCTTAATCACATATCTTACATTGAGAGAGGGCGGACGGTTTCCATAAACCTTTTTCACCATACCGCTCTTGATCGCACCAATCTTCTCCGTCGCCCTCCGAGAGCGCATATTATTTTCTCCGACGTAGAACACGACGTTGTCAACAAACTGGAACGCATGAGCCAGCATTAATTGTTTCATTTCCCAGTTATGACGCCCGCCCCAATATTTTCTCGCAAGAAAAGTCCATCCAATTTCAATCTCTGATTTTTCCGGCTCATAACCGTGGAATCGCGTCGATCCAATGATTCGTTTGTTCTTCCTGTCTATCACAACAAATGCTCCGCCCGATTCGAGCGCATCCTTAAAGAAAACTTTGAATACGTCTTCCTTGTAACGATCGCTCTCCGGATGCTGCTCCCAAATGAGCGGGTCCGACGCGATAGCAAACAGGTCATCCCAATCCTCGGGCGTTAGCGCGCGAAGCTCGATGAGTTCGCCTTTTAGATTTGGTTGAAGATCAAAAGACATTCCGGACCATGAACCCACTTTAACCACGAATTGACACGAATGAACACGAATTCAAATGCCTCGGGGGAGCGGTCACCGCGGCGACCTGGCGATGGCGCTTCCCCGTAGCCTGCGGACAATTCGTGTGAATTGGTGTGCATTCGTGATTACCTTTCCCTGAGGTAGCATGCACGGAAAGAGTTTCGCACAACTTGCGCTAGTCTCGGTATTCCTGCTCATATTGGCTGATACGCGCGAGGTGACAGCCGCCAATATGCGCAGCTTCATAGAAGGCGTTCGGAGAAAGGCGCCTGTCGTGTACGTTGGCTCGGTAAGAGAAGTGCGTCAGCTCGCACGAACGAAGTTCGATATCAAAGCACGGGCAGTTGTGAACGTGTTAGCAGTGATGCGAAGTCCTGGCACGAACCCTCGCGAGGCTACTATCGAATATTCGAGCTATGACGAAAAAACACCAATTCTGGAGGGCGGTCCGCAATATCAACTACGACCTGGCGTCAAGATTGTGGTCTTCGCAAACTCCTTCGCAAGCACCGTTCCTCCTGGATATCTCATGCAGGGTACCCGCGACGAGTTGCTGAAACATGTTGAATCACTGCGCGACGCGCTTAGCCACATGTCCCTCGACCAACTCAGGGTGCATGAGATTAACGAGCAAGATCGTCGTATTCAGCTCGCTTTGTACGACAAGCTTTCTGCATATCTCCGTACGTCCAAATAATTCGTGTCCATTCGTGGTTACCAACTGAGTGTTGGTTAAGCGGTCTTTGGGGTCTTCGGGAAAGATGGAAGAGACTCGTCGATCACAACCCACGGCAATTTATCTTCGAGCCAGACCGCTTTCTGTGGCGCAAATAAGCAAGGTGAATCAACCACTAATTTCCAAGAAGCTTGTCCTGGGCGAAGCCGAAGGATGTCCCGCCGCAAACGCATCCACCACTAAATTCCATATAGTTCGTTTACCGCGCTTTAGCCACGAATTCACGCGAATAGACAAGAATCCTTAGATGATTTTTTCTGTGTCTGGGTAGCGGTCGCCGCGGGCGACCCGGTTGCGGCATCCCACCGCAGCGAACTTGCAGGAGCACCGTTGATCTCTGGCGCGTATCGTTCCGCATGTCGACTCCGAAAATGAAACCGGGGCTTCGAGATTCCAGACTTGCGTTCCCGCGGAGAATCCGCCATCAACCTGTTCCTTATGAAACGCCTTCTCTTATTTTTCATCATCTCGGCGGCTTTTGCGTATGCTCTTTTCGCGAGTGATTCGCTTCCGTTTCCCGTCAGCCTTGGCGGTCAGGCGGCAAAGGACGGCACGCCTTTCGCGAAGGTCCAAAATCCGGTCACGGCGGATGCGGAACTGGCGGTCGAATCGAAGGGCGACATGATCATTGTGAACGTGAATCCGGTGACCGCGAAGAACGAACCGGTCCCAGGCTCAACGCCCGCGGTGCTTTTGCTCCAGGGCAAAACCAAAACGAACATCGACAAAACGATGGACGGAAAGAAGCTTCCTGCCGGAAATTACATCATGAGCGTGGTGAGCGAAGGCAAGACTGCCAGCATCCTCTTCACCATCAAGTAGCGTTTGTCCGCGCGAAACGATTCATTTTTTCGCAACCGACAAATTGACCGTACGCGCGGCTGGTCTTTGCACGCTAAAGATTAAACTACAGCACGTCACGCCCGCTTCCGCTTTTTGCAATTCCAACACGTCGATCGTCCGCACGCGAAACCCTTGCTGCTCAAGCAGGGCGCGGGTCTTTGGAAAAGAAGCGGCAATGATCACAACGTCTTCGATCAACAACGCGTTCGCTGCGCCCTGCTCTTCATCAGGAACGTTCAGCAATTCAAACCCGTGAAATTGCTCCGCATCGATCAAGGCTCGATTGACGAGAATCGTGTCGTTGCCGATGTACGAGCATGCGCTTTTCAGATGAAGGCAGTCTCTCACCTCGACAGGCTGCACCTCGTAATCGAACGCCTGAAGCAAGTCGCGCAACTGCGCGATGCCTTCCCGATTTGTGCGTTGAGATAAACCGGCAAATACACGGCGACCGATGCGCAGCACGTCTCCTCCATCGAGGGTCGCGGACTCGCGGAGAAAGGTGATCGGCCGATAAGGAGAGAGCGCATGCGCCAGGCTGTCGGCTTCGGGCCGCCTGCTCGGCGCTCCCATAATGGAGATGACCGCGACCTCGTCCACGACCACCGCTGCATCCTCTACGAACACGGCATCCGGAAGTTCCGGCTCGGCGGGAAGAGAAACGATCCGAACTCCCAGTTCCGCGAGGCAATTTTGATACGCTTTGTGCTGGGCGACGGCCTTGGCGACGTCAATTGGCTGCCGCGCATGAAAGGACAATTCACAATCGCTGATGCTTGCGCTCACCTCGCGAGTAATTGCCGTCAACATTTTAACCAGGAATGCACCCTCCTTTGCAAGGCTTCCTCCTCCGCAAGCCAGCGCGGCAGGCACAAATGAACACTAACTCAAATTGTCTGGGAGCATTCAGTAATCGAAGCTCAGGTGTGGACAGTAGCTGAGGCGGTGACACTTTCCCACTCCGCCGTCAGACGGGCAAGATCTTGGGCAACAGCGGAAAGATCGCGATTAATTGCAGTGGCATGGCCGCCCGGTTGGTAAGCTGCTGGATCTTCCAGCGCCGAGGCTAGTTCTTTCTGTTGTCCTTCCAGTGCGGCGATTTTCATCTCAAGTTCGTGCACGCGCTTTTCTTTTTCGCGCCTCGCTTTGGCAATCGCGTTGCGCGCTTCGGCCTCCAAACGCTTCTGTTCCTTTTGTTTTCTTGGACCGGAGCCGTTTTGCGCACTTACCTTTTTCGCGGCGAGACCATTGGTTTCTGGCACATCGCCTCCCGTGGTCAAAGCGGTACGCGCGGATGTGGCTTTTGATTTGTCCAGATAGTAATCGTAATCGCCGGGATAGAATGTCAGTTTACTACCCGTGCGGTTCGCACCTGCGGCTACGTGGAGAACACTCGTAGCAATGGCGCGGATAAAATGAACGTCGTGACTGATAAAGATGAGCGTCCCGTGATATTGCTTGAGCGCGCCGATAAGGGCATCGATTGAGCCGACGTCGAGATGCGTCGTCGGCTCATCCATGAGCAGAAGGTTCGGTGGATCGAGTAACAGCCTAACGAGAG
>QHOS01000187.1 GCA_003219415.1 Verrucomicrobiota bacterium
CATCGAGGACAACACGCTCGTTCGGCAAAACACGATGGCAAACAGCCTCGTTGACTCATTCTATGGAGGGCGTTGGGTCGCTCGCCACAACTACATGGTGAACATGATTCCCTCCGGACACGGTACTGAATCCGGCGCAGGTCGCGGACAGCGCGCAAACGAATTTTACGATAACACCATAAACATGACGGTTGCTTGGAGCGGAGGCGGCCAACGATCAGGAACGAGTCTCTGGCATGATAATACTTTCCTTGGCCGCGATTCCAGTAATGGAAGTGCCTGCAATCTATCAAACTACCGAGAAACACCCGCGCGGGGTATTCAAGTGCCGGGCACATTTACTGTCGCCGATGGCACATGCCCGTGGGATCAAAATGATACTGAGGGAAACGGCACATACGTTGAAGGACACCCGCCATTTTTGTTCGACTCCGGTTCACCTACCAGTGGCACGACTATCTCTGGTAGCACCGGAACATTCACTGATTCGACAAAGAACTGGACCACGAACCAATGGGCGAGCTACTCGATCAAGAACACTAATCGCAGTTCCGAATGTTACCTGCTTGGATCCTACATCATTTCCAACACATCAAATTCTATTACCTATTATTATTATCCCGATCGAGACGTACGCCAGCATCTGATTTTTAATTCTGGAGACACTTACGAAATTCATCGTGTCTTAGTGATGATGGACCAATGTGGCAGAGGTAGAACGCTCGACGCGATATACACTCAAATAACCAATGGTCAGGCGATTCCGCGAAATCCCAGATGCGGGTGTCCGCTCTGGCCACGCAGTCAACTTGAGCCTTGTTATTCGTGGAACAATGTTTATACGCCTACCAACCAAGTGCTCGGCTTTGGCGGTGGGGGACAACCGACGACAAAACCAGGTGTCGACTACTTCAATCTCGGCAGCGGCTTCCCCGCTGACATTACACCACCGCAAGTTTCTGCGACCTATACATCAGCCAGTAACGGTGTCGATTACACTGGAACCTATGTTTACCCGTATCCGTTATTGAGCGGACGACCTGCGCCATCGCCAGCGTCTACGCCTCGGTTGCGACAACATCTCCAAAAAAATGGAAAAAAAGGATGGGGGACTAGAAAAAAGAAGAAGGGACAGGACGGAGAAAATTGGAATAAGCCAGCTCAACCACTTGGCTCTCCTCCCTGATGATCGGGTGTTCGCGCCAACAATAAAGAAAACAAGGGAAGCGGTTCTTTAGACCGATGATCACTTATACGGACGACACTATTGGAAACCAACTATCCCATTTTGTGCAGGCGATGGCCTTGAAATTCCGAAAAGTAGATGATGCCATCGATCAACCGGAAGGGCGCAAGAGCCACGAGCATTATTTCAATGATACACCCGTGCCGGGCTACACGCCTTGCACTTGCCCACATCCTCTGGCCACAGCGGAACCAGTTCCAAGAACGACAGTGTGCTCCCTACTACAGCAACGCCTAGACCGATTCCTGCGCCGACAACAACGGTTACAGCGACTCTATCGCCGAAACCCGTGGCTAAATCGACGCATACCAAGCACCCGTTCTCTCTTTATTTTCTAAGAACTTAAAATTGTCCGAAGCTATGAGTACGACGAGTCCTCTGGTGTCCATTGTAACCCCGGTGTATAACAACGCGGATCATCTTGAGGAATGCATTGAAAGTGTTCTTGCTCAGACCTACGTCAACTGGGATTACACTATCGTTGACAACTGCAGCTCGGATGGCTCCGCGGAGATCGCGCGTAGATTTGCGGAGAAAGAGCCACGTATCCGCGTCAGAGAGAACAAGCGATTCTTGAGTGCCTTGGAGAACCACAACGTTGCATTGCGTTACATTTCGCCGGGGAGCACATATTGCAAGGTTGTTTTCGGAGACGATTGGATCTTTCCCGAATGCTTGGAAAAAATGGTTTCTCTCGCCGAGAAACATCCATCCGTCGGGATCGTCGGCGCTTATGCCTTGGAGGGAACGCAAGTTCGTTGGACCGGCCTTCCCTACCCAAGTGATGTAACCTCTGGTCGCGAGATCTGCCGGGAGCATCTTCTCAGAGATTTGTTCGTATTCGGCTCAGCAAACTCTGTCCTTTATCGAGCTGACCTAGTAAGGCGTCGCGACCTCTTCTATAACGAAACACAGATGAACGCGGACGATGAGGTATGCTTTGAGCTTCTCAAAAACTGCGATTTCGGTTTTGTCCATCAGGTTCTCACTTTCACAAGAGTGCGGCCAGGATCCATGTCTGCGATATCCGGAAATATGCAGACATCCTTTCCAGGCTTTTTGAACATCCTCCTCACCTATGGTCGGGATTATTTGACTGCCGAGGAGTATAAAGCTCGTCTTCATAGACACGTATGCGAATATTACAGATTCCTCGGCAAGAGTGTTCTGTTAAACCACAACACCACGTTTTGGGACTATCACATGACATGGCTAGCCGAATTAGGTGTGGGTTTTAGCCGAGCCCGCTTAGTCAAAGGGACGCTACAGACGTTGTTGGGAGCTCTTCTAAATCCCAAGGACAGTGTCGGCAGACTGCTGAAGCGGAGGTACAATCAGAGATGGGCGGATCGCAAGTTTGATCATGGAACGAGCGAACTGTTATTCCGGTCTATTGGACAGAACAGCACCGAAAAACGCAGTTCAAGCGACGCAAAGCAGTAGAACATCAAGCCCAGAGAATAGGACGAGCTTCAGATCTCAGATCCGGGAGCAATAATCAATACGCCTCAAGCCGATGGCAGATGGTTAGAATTATGAGGCCCTGTTTCGCGTCAAGTTAAAGGACCCATGTTGTTCTGATCATCGGCCGATCGGGTATGTCTCTCGGCACACGGTCAGAGTGGCAAAAAGGAAACACACTTTGAAAAGAAGTAAAAGGAAGCGAAGCAAGATTAGCCTGTTTGGTCATTTTGGACAGATTAACTTCGGCAACGAGAGCACTCTTCAAGCAATCCTTTACCATCTCCGCCATCACATACCGGGTGCTGAAATGACCTGTATCTGCACCTACCCTGACGTTACTGCGCGAACCTATAACATCGATGCTGTCCCGATGACGGGAATATTAGTCAAACCGCGGTGGCTCCATGGTAATCCAGCCATGCGATTCCTGCGGACAATCATTATTGGCATACCAAGCGAGCTATACAGATGGCTTGCAGCCATAAAAACCCTTAAGGGAAGCTGGATGCTTATCGTACCAGGAACTGGATTGTTGACAGACGTTTGCGGTCTTTGGGGCTGGGGACCTTATACACTTTTCAAATGGTCATTGGTAGCAAAATTGTGCCGATGCAAACTCTTGTTTGTAAGCGTCGGTGCGGGTCCGCTCCATAGCGCTTTGGGGAAATACTTCGTTAAGTCCGCTCTTTCCTTGGCGGACTTCAGGTCTTATCGGGACAAGGCAAGTCTGGAATACCTCAAGCGAATCGGATTTGAGACAAACAGGGACCGTGTTTATCCAGACCTGGCGTTCAGCTTGCCTGAGGCGATGATACCGAGTGACAACGGTGAAAAGGAGCGTCGATCTGTTGTTGGCCTCGGCTTGATGGAGCACTATGGAAGGCCTAATGTCGACAGTCCTAGTAATGCAATCTATTTGGCCTATTTAGAGAATCTTGTGGTGTTCTTGAGATGGCTGCTAGCCCATGAATATGATGCCAGGCTACTAATCGGAGATGTTGGCGATGTGCATGTAACGGAAGAATTCAAATCCTTGCTGAAAGAGCGGTCATTGACTTATGACAAAACGCGCATTATCGACGAGCCGATCTCCTCTGTGCAGGACCTAACATCACAGCTTGCGGCCACCGACATAGTAGTCGCAACGCGGTTTCACAACGTCCTCCTAGCCTTGCTCCTCAACAAGCCGGTAATAGCGATCTCCTTCCATCACAAATGCACTTCTTTGATGAGCGAGATGGGGTTGTCACAGTACTGCCACGACATCAATCATATGAATGCCGGTAGATTAGTCGAGCAGTTCCAAGACTTGGCGAGGAATGCGGAGAAACTGAAACTTGTCATCAGGCAAAGGGTCGAGCAATCACGTAAGGCTTTGGAAGAGCAATACAGACTTATCTTTAAAGGCATTTGAGCGAACGTTCGTCCGTGCGTTATGCCCTTGCGCAGCCTGGTTCAGAGAAATTTCATTGTCATAAGCAACCAAATGTCTCATCCGATCCTAACTAAGGCGGCACGGTTGCAAGTCTTAGGAAAGTCTCCTGCCAGCCTTTATTTGCGGTTAAATAAACGGATATGGGAGCGGCTTCCTTCTCGCGTACGAGATTCGTACTCCCTCCATTCCTACGGGGCATGGTTGCATACCTTGGTCTGCCTCACTGCCAGACGCCAGCAGCATTTTGGCACGTTCTTCCTGCGGAACCGGCCGGCGCTCGAATTGATGCGCCGGTTGGTCCGACAGAGAGATCACGGCTCGACATTGAGGATTGCTGTGCTGGGATGCAGTATTGGGCCCGAAGTTTATTCAATCCTCTGGATCATCCGCTCGGCACGGCCAGACTTAAAAGTGCGCCTGGATGCGGTGGATATTTCGAAGGAAATACTGAACTTCGCCGAGAAAGGAACGTACACTCCCGATTGTTCCCAGTTGGTCGGTGCTTCGATTTTTGAACGATTGACCGAGGCTGAGATGGCTGAAATGTTCGATTGTGACGGCGATCAGGCGACTGTCAAATCGTGGCTCCGGGAAGGGATCACATGGCACCTTCGGGATGCAGCTGACCCGGAACTTATGAGGATTCTTGGGCCTCAAGACATGGTGGTCGCGAGCAACTTTCTCTGCCACATGGCCCAAGCAGATGCCGAAAAGTGCCTCCGCAACGTAGCACGACTGGTTAGCCCCGGGGGATATCTTTTTGTTTCAGGCGTGGATCTGGACATTCGAACAAAGGTCGCGCTTGACCTAGGCTGGGAACCGGTGCCGGAGCTCATAAAAGAAATCCATAATGGCGACCCTTCCGTGCGAGCCGATTGGCCCTGGCAGTGGTGGGGGCTTGAGCCTTTGAACCGAAGAAGACACGATTGGCGAACCCGTTATGCTGTCTCATTCCGTATTGTTAGCTCACAACTCCAGTAATTTGAGATTGGGTCCAGTGGTCCAGCATAGACCCGCATAACCTGTACACCGCCCTTCCAGGTACGACGCCAGAGAAGAACCAGTAACATGGATACCATTAGACGTATTCTTGTAACCGGAACAGAGGGGTATCTTGGTGCGTTGTTAGCACCGGAGCTAATCCGCCAAGGCTATGAAGTCATTGGTTTGGACACGGGCTTTTACAAAGAACGTTCGTTATACCAAGACGGCGGAACGACGCCGACGACGTTCGCCAAGGACCTTCGTCACGTCGGATTGAAGGACCTCAAGGACGTGGATGCTGTCGTTCATATGGCTGAACTGTCCAATGATCCGGTCGGCCAACTGGCGCCGACCATTACTTACGAAATCAATCATAAGGGCTCGCTTCATCTCGCTGAACTTGCCCGTAAAGCCGGAGTAAAGCGCTTCGTTTATATGTCGTCCTGCAGCGTATATGGTCTTTCTAAAGAGGATCACGTAACTGAGGAGTCCCGCGTTAATCCGCAGACTGCCTATGCAATATGCAAGACCTTGGTTGAGCGTGACGTGAAACAGCTCGCCAACGAGGCATTTTCACCCATCTTCATGCGCAACGCCACTGCCTATGGTGCGTCTCCGCGAATGCGGTTTGACATCGTCCTGAACAACCTGGCTGGACTGGCATGGACAACGAAGGAGATCAAGATGACCAGCGACGGGACACCTTGGCGGCCGTTGGTCCATGGGTTGGACATTGCGCGTGCCATTATCGCGGTGTTGCAGGCACCCACCGAAGCAATCCACAATGAAGTATTCAACGTTGGCGATACTTCTCACAACTATCGAGTGCGCGAGATTGCGGAGCTAGTAGGAGAAGTGTTTCCTGGTTGTCGTGTGAGTTTTGGTGCTCCCGGTCAGGATAATCGAAGTTACCGCGTGTCCTTCGAGAAGATTCGCAAGCATTTGCCTGGGTTCAGATGTGCTTGGCACGCACGGCGCGGAGCAAAGCAGCTTTATGATCTGTTCAAGCGGATTGACATGACGAAAGATGTCTTTGAATGCCGGACGTTTACGCGCCTGAAACAATTGGAATACTTGATACGGACGCAGCAGATCGATCCCCAGTTCTTCTGGAAAAATGAAGCTGGCGGTATCGCTTGATGAGCGGAAAATTTTCAAATGACGCGGGGACACACCAAAGCATGTATGCTCTGCGCGATAGGGATTTGCGACTTGCCTTACATTTTCGCGAACTTCGGCCAGCAGTTTCCGGAGAAACAGGGAAGGCATCCGTCGTCGATGGCGGATTCTTTGCAGCTTTATTGACGCCAGGGTCACAATGTGACCGCCAACACGACGAAAGCTCAAGAAAATATCACTCCGTGCTGAAAAAAGGTCTCCATCTTCTTGTATCCTGCACGAGCTACCTCAAGCCAGAGCGCGAAGCCTGTATTCTGCGAATGAGGCAGGTGACCACGATCGCTGGATTAGCGGTCGTGGCATGGGGCCTTATCTCAGGGGGTAATCTCCTGGCAGCGACAGTGCCTCAGGGGTTTACTGAAACCATAATTTCGGGGCCATGGACCAACGCGGTCGGAGTCGCTTTCGAAGATAATGGTCGCATGTACGTGTGGGAGGGAACGGGCCAAGTATGGTTCAAGGACCCGGGCGACGGTAATTATACGCTCCTGCTCGACATCCATGACGAGGTCGGTAAGTGGGGTGACCACGGAATGCTGGGCTTTGCGCTGGATCCCGATTTTCGAGTTAATGGTTATATCTATGTGTTGTACGTCGTGGATCGGTACTATCTCTTCCATTCCGGGGATCCCGATTACGATCCGAATGCAAACGAATACAACGCTGCGACGATCGGGCGGCTAACCCGGTACACGTGTCGATCGGCAGACGGCTTTCGCTCAGTGGATCCAGCCAGCCGGCAGATTTTGATTGGAGAAACCAGACAGACGGGAATCCCAATTTGCTCCACTACCCATGGAGTGGGAAGCTTGGTGTTCGGTGCGGATGACACGTTGTTGTTGTCGTGCGGAGACGGAGCCAGTTACCAGGTCGCCGACATTGGTGGCGCTCAAACGGGTAGTTATGCTCCACAAGCTCTGGCGGATGGCATTATCCGGCCGAAGGAAGATGTCGGGGCTTTTCGCGCTCAATTAGTTGATTCCGTCAGCGGTAAGGTTCTGCGGATCGATCCGGCGACGGGTAATGGTCTGCCCAGTAATCCTTACTACGACGCTGCCAACCCGAGGTCGGCGCGCTCTCGGGTTTGGGCTTTGGGACTGCGCAATCCGTTTCGCATGGGCTTGCAGCCCAATACGGGCAGTCATTTTCCACCCGACGGCAATCCCGGGGTCCTGTACCTTGGGCATGTTGGTTGGAGTACTTGGGAAGCATTGGACGTGGTGGCTAGCCCGAGACAGAACTTTGGCTGGCCGACCTATGAAGGATTGAGTATCAACCCGGGTTATAACGGAAATAACTATAATGTCGACATCCCAAATCAGGACGCTCCAAACCCGTTGTATCCCGCCGCGGGGTGCAGCCAGTATTTTTCCTTCAGGCAGTTGCTTCACGAGGACACCCTGGATCCAGCCGGGCAGCCGCCGTTCGCCAATCCGTGCGACACTTCGCAGAGAATACCCAGTTCCATCCCACAGTTTCTCCACGTCCGGCCGGTGCTGGATTGGAATCACGGCGCCGCAGTCACGCGTACGCCGATTTACGGCCCCTCAGGCGACGCGCAGATAGCTAACGTGGGAGATCCTGGCTCGCCGGTGTCGGGAACGCCCTTTGCAGGAAACTGCGCTATTGGGGGCACCTGGTACACGGGCACGAACTTTCCGGCGGCCTATCAAAACCGATATTATTTTGCCGATTGGGGTCAGGGGTTGATCAAGACCTTGACTTTTGACGCCAACAACAAGCCGGTTGCACTGGGTAGTTTTGCCACTGCTGCCGGCTCCGTTGTCGACATGGTCCAGCATCCTGTCGACGGCACCCTCTATTACATCACTTATGACTACACCGGGGGGGCGCTCAAGCAACTTTCCTATACCGGCAATCGAACGCCGATCGCAGTTGCCTCCGCGGACCGATACTACGGCACGACCCCGCTTGCAGTGCAGTTCAGCAGCAGCGGTTCGTACGATCCGGATAACCAGCAGATCACCTACTCGTGGAACTTTGGTGATGGTTCGCCGGTGAGCACGCAGGCCAACCCCGCACACACCTTTACAGCAGCGCCGGGTGTGCCAACGGAGTACGTCGTAACGTTGACGGTGACTGATCCCGGTAATTTGTCGGCGCAAGCGACGCTGATCGTGGCCGTAAACGACACGCCGCCGAATGTAACGATCACCAGCCCAGTGGATGGCACCCTCTATTCACCATTCAACCCGACCACAATCAACCTGACGGCAACGGTCAATGACGCTCAGTCGAGCGACGCACAACTGTCTTATCAATGGCAGGTGCTGCTGCATCACAATGATCACAACCATCTCGTTGACTCCGATACGAACCATTCCACCACGGCTGTGCTCGATCCGACCGGCTGCGACGGGATCAACATCTACTACTATCGGATTCTTCTGACAGTGACAGACCCGCAGGGGTTGGCCACGACACGGGAAGTGCGGCTCTATCCGGATTGTGGGCCAAACACACCGCCCACGATTTCTAACATCCCTAATCAAACTATTTTTCAAAATACTTCCACCGGTCCGATTCCGTTCACCGTGGGCGATGCGGAGACGGCACCAGCAAACCTGCAATTGAGCGCGGTGTCATCTAACCCGGGGCTGGTACCCAATGGGAATATTGTGTTTGGAGGCAGCGGCGCCAACCGCACCGTAACCGTAACGCCGGCGGCCGGACAAACCGGGAGTACGACCATCACGGTCACCGTGAATGATGGCCCCAATAACACCAACACGAGCTTCCTGGTCACGGTGAATCCGGGTTCACCAACTCCTACACCTACGCCTACACCAGGACCGAGTACAGCTTGTCAACGAACACTGACGATCGATCATACCAAGGTTCCCAGCACACAGTCCAATTTCACGGTACTGGTAAACCTCACTGATCCTGCGCTAAAGACAATTGCCAACGGCGGTCACGTAGCGAATGCGAACGGGTACGACATCGGGTTTTACGCCGACTCTGGGGGGAGTACGAAGCTCAAGTGGGAAGTTGAGAGATACGATGGCACAACGGGCAACCTGATCGCATGGGTAAAGATCCCGTCCGTGTCTAGCTCAAGCGATACCGTCTTTTACCTGATGTACGGCGATAGCTCGATCAATACAGATCAGTCCGATCCGCTGAATACTTGGGAGTCGAACTTCAAGGGCGTTTATCACCTTGGCGATGCAAGCACGGTAGTGGGCACTGATTCCACCGGGCAAGCCGCAGGCACCAAACACGGGACGCTTACAGGTGGTGCTGGCAAAATCAACGGCGACATCACTGGGATGAGTGGCAACAGCTCGAACTACATTTCTCTGGCTAATCCATCGTCATTCCCAATCACTACCTCTTGGACTATATCGGCGTGGCTGAAACCAGTAGCTGGGAATCACGTTGCGGTGTTTTGGGGTCAAGACTCCAACAACGGGCCGCATATAGGGATGAATTATCCGATCTTCAATACTTGGCGGGTAGCGTTCTGGGGAGGAGCAACTTGCGACGGCGGCTCTCTCGATACTAACAATCTCCAGCACATCGTGGGCACGTTCGACGGAAGCAACCTGCGCTTATACAAGAACGGCTCGCTTGTCGCCGGGCCGACTTCTGCCACGCCGTCGACTTCAAGTTTGCCAGAGGCCCTAATCGGCAGAGGCGCTCTCGCTAACAGTCCGTGGAGCGGCGATATCGATGAAGTGCGAATATCGGCAACAGCTCGCTCCGCTGCCTGGATTACAACCGAATACAACAACCAAAACTCGCCAGCGACATTTATCACCATAGGCAGTGAGAGTTGCACTACGACAACACCGACACCCACTCCTACTGCTACTCCAATTGCAACCGCCACTCCAACTCCAACCGCGACACCAACTCCAACTCCATTCCCTACCGCGACGCCAACACCTACTGCTACACCTACGGCAACGCCTACACCTACTGTTACTCCGACTCCAACGCCTACCCCGACGCCGACTGCTACTCCGACCCCAAGGCCTGGTTTAGTGGCGGCGTATGGGTTCAATGAGGGAAGCGGGGCAATTGTGACTGATGTGTCTGGTAATGGTAACAACGGAACGATTAGCGGGGCGACCTGGACGGCGTCTGGCAAGTATGGCAATGCCTTGAGCTTCAATGGAACCAATGCGCTGGTGACCATTAACAATGCGGCTTCACTGCAATTGACGAGCGGAATGACATTGGAGGCGTGGGTGTATCCAACCACCATAAGCAACAAATGGCGAGACGTGATCTACAAGGGCAATGATAATTATTATCTAGAGGGGACTTCGAACAATTCCCATCGCCCGGCGTTGGGTGGCACGTTTGGTACTCCTGTCTATGGGACAGCGGCGCTGACGGCTAACACGTGGACGCATCTGACAGGGAGCTATGACGGAGCGACAATGAGGTTGTATGTAAACGGAGTGCAGGTGGCCAGTCGAGCACAGACCGGTGCCATCGCGACTTCGACCAATCCGTTACAGATCGGTGGAGATAGCATTTACGGCCAGTATTTTGTGGGGCGGATCGACGAAGTCAGGGTGTATAACCGAGCGCTGAGCGCCGCTGAGATCCAGAGCGACATGAATACGCCGCTCGTTGCGGCAAGTGATGATTTTAACCGGACGGATGGAGGGCTCGGCTTGAATTGGACCAAGCCGCTACCCGCGTCGGAACAGACGTTGGTCATTGTCAACAACCAGGTGACACCCGACACGGACAACACGCACTGTTATGCGTATTGGTCGGCGAACACGTTCAATCAAAATGAGTACTCCCAGGTGCGCATCAGCAACGTAGGCCCGTGGAACGGCGTGATTGCGCGGGCGCAGCCGATGATTGATCGATTCTACATGGCCTTTGTATTTGGGCCCAATGACTACCGCCTCTATCTGCGAAAGGACGGGCTTTATTATTCCTTGAGCACGGGAAGTACAGAAACATGGGTCGCTGGCGACATCATCCGTTTGGAGGCGACAGGGTTGAACCCGGTGCAACTGACATTGCTTCGGAACGGCAATACGGTCTTGAGCTACACGGATGCGACAGAGAACCTCGTTGGAGGCAGCCCCGGCATCGGGATCTACTCGCCGACAGGAGCTCATCTCGCGATCGACAACTGGCAGGGTGGGAACTTGGGCCCGCTGGGGCCTGCGATGCCTGAGACGCCGCAGACGCCAAGTATGTCGGGAAATCTCGTAGCCACGGCATTAGGTATGAATCAGGTCAAGCTGACTTGGACACCGTCAATCGGCAACGCCGGTGTGGCAAAGTATGAGGTGCAGCGGAAGGAGCCCGGAAGTACGGGGTTTGTGCATGTGGGCACGACTACAGGAGCGAACTACACCGACACGGGATTGGCTGCGGGGAGTAGGTATAGCTATCGCGTCCTAGTTAGGGACGCGACCGGTAGGCTCGAGGAGTATTCGGGAGTGGTGAGCGCGACAACAGGTTCACCCACAATCGATCCTCAGAGCAATGAGTGAGGCGACTCACCGGGGCGCAACCCGGCGTGGCCGATGGCCCAAACCATCGCTAACCGTCCTTTATCAAGTATGTCATCCGACGTGCTGGAACGAAATCAAACTGTCAGCAACATGATCCCGCGGCTGAAGGCGCAACCAAACACTTTGCGGAACCTCGGAACCTGCCGTTTCTGCGGAACCGGGCTGCGGCATACGTTTGTGGACCTCGGCATGTCTCCACCTTGCGAGACCATTCTCGAGCGCGCACAACTGAACCAGATGGAAGCCTTCTATCCGTTGCACGTGTTTGTATGTGATCAATGCTTCCTGGTGCAGCTACAGGAATACGTGGCGCCGGAAGACATATTCACCGAGTATGCGTACTTCTCTTCCTACTCAGACAGCTGGTTGGCACACGCAAAAGCGTACGCGAAGCTGATGATTGAGCGTTCTAAGCTGAACGCCCAAAGCCACATTGTGGAATTGGGCAGCAATGACGGCTATCTGCTTCAGTATTTCGTAGAGGCTGGTATCCCGGTCTTAGGCATTGAGCCAGCCGCGAATGTTGCCAGGGGCGCGATTGCCAGGGGCGTTCCCACGTTGGTGAAATTTTTCAGCGCTGAACTGGCTGAGGAACTGGCGCGCGACGGCATGCAAGCTGATCTGTTGATCGGCAACAATGTGCTGGCACAAGTGCCTGATCTTCGCGGTTTCGTAAAAGGCATGAAGATCCTGTTGAGGCCAAATGGAATAATCACGCTCGAGTTCCCCCATCTGATGCGGTTAATCGCAGAGAATCAGTTCGACACTATTTATCACGAACATTTCTCCTATTTTTCCTTCCTGACTGTGAAGAAGATTCTTGCGGAATTCGGCTTGACTGTCTTCGAGGTGGATGAACTGCCAACCCATGGCGGCTCACTGCGAATTTATGCGCGGCATGAGCAGGACAATTCTCGTCCGGTGACCCTGAGCGTCCAGGAACTGGAAGAACGAGAAGAGAAAGCCGGTTTTACTCGGTTGGAAACGTACTTCTCATTTGCAGAAAAGGTAAAAGAAACCAAGCGCAAAATTTTGGATTTTCTGATTCAGGTAAAACGGGAAGAGAAATCGGTCGTTGGTTATGGTGCGCCCGGCAAAGGGAACACGCTTCTCAATTACTGCGGCATTCGCAGCGACTTTCTCGATTACACTGTCGACCGAAACCCTTACAAGCATGGAAAATTCCTGGCCGGAACACACATTCCGGTATTCGACACCGGCAGGATTCGTAAAACCAAGCCCGATTACGTGCTGATCCTGCCTTGGAATTTGAAAAAGGAAATCAGCGAGCAGTTGTCTTATGTTCGCGAGTGGGGCGGCAAGCTGGTGGTGCCGATCCCGGAGGTGGAGATCTATTAGTGGTTTTTCGGGAAACAAAGTTACCGGGAGCTTTTGTCATCGAGCTGCAAAAGTACGAAGATGAACGAGGCTTCTTTGCGCGCTCCTGGTGCCAAGCGGAATTCGAAGCGCGTGGCCTGAATCCGCGAACCGTACAGTGCAACATCTCGTTCAACAAGCTGAAGGGCACGCTTCGCGGCATGCATTACCAGGTTGCTCCCTGCGCCGAAGCAAAGCTTGTGCGCTGCACACGAGGGGCAATTTGCGACGTAATCATCGACCTCCGCCGTGAATCGCTAACTTATAAGCAGCATGTCTCGGAAGTGTTAAGCAGCAACAATTACAAGGCGCTGTTCATTCCGGAAGGATTTGCGCACGGTTTTCAGACACTCGAAGACGACTGCGAAGTGTTCTATCAAATGTCAGAGTTTTATTCATCTGAGCATCAGCGCGGCATACGCTACAACGATCCCGCATTCAAAATCAATTGGCCGATTAAGGCGACTGTGATTTCTGATCGCGACAGCAACTACGAGGACTTCAGGGAGGAATAATGCTCACCCGAACCACGGACCTCTCCAGCCTTCGCTCTATGCTTCAGAACTCTTCGCTCGGCGACGAGATCTATTCCCTGATCCGTGAGCTATATCCCATCTGCCGCAGTATTACAGGTGAAGGATTCCGCCAGACGCTTGGTCGCGTACGGAAAGAAATCCCTCTGGAGGTGCACGAAGTTCCCAGTGGAACCCAAGTATTTGATTGGACCGTGCCAAAGGAGTGGAATATCCACGACGCCTACGTGAAGAACAGCCGCGGGGAACGGATCATCGACTTCAAAAGGCACAACCTGCACGTAGTCAACTACAGCGTTCCCGTGCATCGCAAAATGTCACTGGCGGAATTGCGTGCGCATCTTCATACATTGGCTGACCAGCCGGACTGGATTCCTTACCGCACGTCCTACTACAAAGAGAGCTGGGGATTCTGTTTATCTCATAACCAATTGCAAACGCTGCGCGAAGATGAGTACGAAGTGTGCATCGATACCACACTTGAAAGTGGATCCTTGACGTACGGGGAGTGCTACCTTCCGGGCGAGAGCTCGGCGGAAGTTCTGATCTCGTGCCATGCGTGTCATCCTTCACTCTGCAATGACAACCTTTCAGGCCTTGCGATCGCGACTTTTCTTGCGAAGTATCTAGGCGAAGCCGAGCTGCGCTACTCGTACCGCTTTCTATTCATACCTGGGACGATCGGGGCAATTACATGGTTGAGCCAGAATGAATACCACGTAAACGCTGTACAACATGGCTTGGTCCTGACGTGCGTCGGAGACCGCGGACATATCACTTATAAAAAGAGCCGTCGAGGAGATGCGCAGATCGATCGCGCTATGATGCATGTGCTCGAAAATTCAGGTCGCAGGTACGACATTGAAAATTTTTCGCCGTATGGCTACGATGAGCGCCAGTATTGCTCGCCGGGATTTAACCTGCCGGTTGGATGCTTTATGCGCACACCGCATGGAAGATTTCCGGAATATCACAGCTCTGCCGACAATCTGGAGTTAATGGATCCGGCCAGTCTTGCGCATTCGCTGACGACATGCTTGTCGGTCTTTTACGTTTTGGAAAACAATCGATCGTATTGCAGTCAGAACCCAAAATGCGAGCCGCAGCTAGGTCGCCGTGGGCTATACCGCGAAATAGGCGGAAATCGCGACGCAAAGCGCCAAGAAACCGCGATGTTATGGGTGCTGAACCTGTCCGATGGACAGCATAATCTGTTGGATATTACTGAACGATCCGGGTTAGCTTTTGAAACGGTTCATGAGGCGGCCGGCCTGCTGCTGCACCATGGCCTATTGAAAGAAGTTCCGGCGCGATCTGATTCCGGCTTATGACGCATCTGGCTAATCAAGTAGCCGTGGTTACTGGCGCAAATAGTGGAATCGGGAAGGCGATCACTTTGGCCCTGGCTGCGCAAGGCGCGACAGTTTGCCTTGTCGGCCGGAGAATGGAGGCGTTGCAGCTAGTCGCTCAGCAAGCCTCGAATGGTTCCGCGTGCTATCAGGCGGATCTCGGGCTTGATTCGGATATCACAGAGCTGGTCGCAAACCTCAAGCAGGACCTTAAGGCCATCGATACCTTGGTTCACAGCGCCGGAGTCATTCGGTTGTCTTCCTTTGAATCTTCCAGTCCGGACGAACTGGATTGGCACTACAAAGTGAATGTGCGCGCGCCATATCTCCTGACTCAGGGTTTGCTGCCGATGATCAAAGCACGACAAGGTCAGATCGTGTTCGTGAACTCAACCGCTGGCCTTCGCGCCGGCGCAAATGCCAGCCAGTATGCGTCAAGCAAACATGCCTTGAAGGCGGTAGCGGATAGCTTGCGCGAAGAAGTAAACTCAGCCGGCATTCGCGTAATGAGTCTGTTCTTGGGGCGGACCGCCAGCCCAATGCAGGCCAGCGTCCATCAAATGGAGCACAGGAAATATAGCCCGGAATTACTAATGCAGCCGGAGGATGTCGCAGCGGTTGTCATTAATGCCCTGACGCTGCCTCGAACTGCTGAAGTGACGGAAGTCAGTATGCGGCCCTGCATGAAGTCGTACTAATCGCAGCGAGAACTAAAAGACATAGACGTGATTCAGGAGAACAGATTATGAAAGTGGTTTTGTTTTGCGGTGGTTTCGGCATGCGCATGCGCGAATATTCCGAAGCTTTGCCTAAGCCGATGGTGCCGATTGGATATCGGCCCATCCTTTGGCATGTAATGAAGTATTACGCCCACTATGGACACAAAGACTTTATTTTATGTTTAGGTTACAAGGCTAACATTATCAAAAAGTACTTCCTCGAATACGACGAGTGCGTGTCAAACGACTTCGTCCTCTCCCGCGGAGGTAAGAACGTTGAGTTACTGAGTAGCGACATCGATGACTGGAACATCACTTTTGTCGACACAGGGCTTACCTCGAACGTTGGTCAGCGCCTGAAAGCTGTGCAAAGGCAACTTGAAGGAGAGGAGATGTTCCTTGCTAACTATACCGATGGCCTTTCGGACGTACCGCTCCCTGCAGTCATTGAATCTTTCAAGGATAGCAAGAACATCGCCTGCTTTGTGGGTGTGAAACCGCGGGCCAGCTTCCATCTCATCACTATGGAGTGCGGTGGCGTCGTCACCAGCATCGAGCACATCGCGAAATCCGGGGCGCGGATGAACGGGGGATTCATGGTGTTGCGGCAAGAAATCTTCAGTTACATGAACGACGGAGAGGAACTCGTAGAAGAACCGTTCCGGCGGCTCATCGACGCTGGCCGGCTGATGGTCTATCCACATGACGGCTATTGGGCGTGCATGGATACTTTCAAAGAAAAGCAGGACCTTGAAGACCTCTTCGGCCGAGGCAGTGCGCCTTGGGCAGTGTGGAATCGTCAGCACGAAATCAACAAATGATCTCGTGCAATCTGAATCGCTTTAAGCGGGTGCTATGCCTGGGGGCGCACAGCGACGACATTGAGATCGGCTGCGGTGGCACAGTGCTGCGGATGATTGAGCAGTCGAAGAGCATCGAATTCTACTGGCTCGTGCTGTGTTCCAATCCGACGCGAGCCAAAGAAGCCAGGCGCAGCGCGAACGTCTTCCTGCGGGGTGCACGGCACAAAACGATTGTCGTGAAATCCTTTCGAGATGGATTCCTTCCCTACCTCGGTCCGCCGGTCAAAGAATGCTTCGAGGAACTCAAGCAAGGCTTCACGCCCGACGTAATCCTTACGCATTGCCGGCACGATCTTCACCAAGACCACCGTTTGGTGTGCGAGTTAACGTGGAACACTTTTCGCAATCACTTCATCCTCGAATACGAGATCCCCAAATACGACGCCGATCTGCGCTCACCTAATTTTTTCGTGCCTTTGAGCGACGCCCAGGCGCGCAAGAAAGTGAAGAGCCTGATTCGGTACTTTAACACGCAACAGAATAAGCAGTGGTTCTCCGAGGAATTGTTTTACGGTCTGATGCGGCTGCGAGCCACCGAGGCTGCCTCACCGGCTCGTTACGCGGAGGCTTTTTGCTGCCGGAAAATGCTGCTCGGAACCTTGAACTGAACCGAGTGGCGGGCCTCGGTAAATTCGCCGCGCCGACTTCTATCCATGCATGAGTATGCAGTCATCGGCGGAGGCATCGTAGGACTGGCAACGGCGATGGCTGTGGGTAACAAGTATCCCAAGGCGAGGATTCTCGTCTTGGAAAAGGAGCAGGATCTTGCGCAGCACCAAACTGGCCGAAATAGCGGCGTGATCCATTCCGGAATCTATTACAAGCCAGGAAGTCTGAAAGCCAGGTTCGCGCGGGAAGGTAACCGCTCAATGGTTGAATTTTGCAGCGAGCACGGCATCAAACATGCAGTCTGCGGAAAAGTGATCGTTGCCAGCAAACCGTCGGAACTTCCGCTCCTGGAGAGCCTGTTTCAACGCGGCCTCGATCACCGGCTTGCTGTTACACGGCTCTCGCCTGAACAAGTCCAGGAAACTGAGCCGCATGTGCGCTGCCTCGCCGGCGTCAACGTTCGCTCTACGGCAATCGTCAACTACCGCGAGGTTTCTGCGAAATATGTTGAACTGGTTAAATCAAACGGCGGAACTGTGCGAACCGGCATTCGGGTCGAGCGCTTGCGCAGGCTGAATGGGATTCAAATCATCGAAACACCTCACGGAGACTTTGAGGCCGGATTCATCATTAACTGTGCAGGTCTGTTTAGCGATCGCGTGGCTCGCTACAGTGGCCTCGATCCGGCCGCGAAAATTGTCCCGTTCCGGGGCGAGTACTACCAATTGGTCCCTGAAAGGCGGCATCTCGTAAAGAGTTTAGTTTATCCAGTGCCCAATCCCGAATTTCCGTTTCTAGGTGTTCATTTTACGCGCATGATTGATGACTCCGTGCACGCCGGGCCCAATGCCGTGCTCGCCTTCAAGCGCGAGGGCTATAGCAGGACGGACATCAACTGTGCCGACTTGTTTGAAACCCTTACGTTCTCGGGTTTTTGGAATCTGGCGCGGAGGTATTACCGAGATGGGATCATGGAGATGTTGCGTTCTGTGAGCAAACGTGCGTTCGTCAAGAGCCTTCAACAACTCATCCCCGAAATAACTGAAGATGACTTGGTTCCGACGCATTCCGGAGTGCGGGCGCAAGCGTTGATGCCTGATGGAAAATTGGTGGACGATTTCCTGATCGTGAAGGGAAAAAATTCCATTCACGTGTGCAATGCCCCCTCGCCGGCAGCGACGGCCTCACTTGAAATCGGCCGCTTCGTTGCGAATCAAGTTCCGGAGGTGACGCTGGCTCGGCAATGATCTCTCACCGTCAATCATGGCAAATCCAATGCGCCCGGCCTCGCTACGTCCTACACAACTCGATCTCATTGCGATTGCCCACTCATCGCTGCAGCGTCTTGAGCGCCACCCTAGTCAAGTTCTGACTCAGTCTCTCTTACCGTCAATTTCTCACCACCCAAGATGAAAATCGCTGTAGTCGGCCTGGGTTATGTAGGATTGCCCCTGGCAATCCAGTTTGCGCGTGCGAATGTCACGGTTCTTGGGCTCGACATCGACGCTGCGAAGGTCGATTCCATCAATCAGGGACGCAGTTACATCAAGCATATTGGGTCAGAGGCAATCGAGGAAGTCGTAAAACAATGTAAGCTCAGCGCATCCACCGACTTCAACCGAGTGAGGGAAGTTGAAGCGGTGATTATTTGCGTGCCGACCCCTCTTAGTAAAAACCGGGAGCCCGATATCTCGTTTATTCTCGAAACGGGCCGGACCATAGCGCCGCATCTCTCCAACGGGGCTTTGGTAGTACTCGAATCGACAACCTATCCCGGCACAACAGATGAGGATTTGCGGGCTGTCTTAGAACAAGGCTCGAATATGCAAGCCGGCGTAGATTTTCACCTGGCTTTTTCACCGGAACGCGAGGATCCGGCCAACGAACAGAGTAAGGTGAAACTAATTCCGAAGGTGGTGGGCGGTTATACTCCTGCGTGCCTTCAACGGGCCATGATGCTTTATGGTAAAACGATCGACAAAGTGGTGCCCGTCTCTTCGTGTCGCGTGGCTGAGGCGAGCAAGCTTTTGGAGAACATTTTCCGCAGCGTAAATATCGCGCTAGTCAATGAGCTGAAAATCGTGTACGGCGCCATGGGAATTGACATCTGGGAGGTCATCGAAGCCGCCAAGACGAAGCCATTTGGTTTCATGCCGTTTTATCCCGGCCCTGGGCTTGGCGGGCATTGCATCCCCATCGATCCATTTTATCTCACATGGAAGGCTCGCGAATATGGTCAACATACGCGTTTCATTGAGCTGGCCGGCGAGATCAATACGCGCATGCCCGAGCATGTTGTGCGCGCGGTCGCAGATGCGCTCAACACGCGATGCAAGGCCATCAACGGCTCCAAGATTCTGATTCTGGGTCTGGCCTATAAGCCGAACGTCGATGATGAGCGCGAGTCGCCCAGTTATGCGTTGATGAAGTTGTTGGCAGAACGAGGCGCAGAGGTGGCGTATTACGATCCATATGTTCCGGTGATTAAACCAACTCGCGAACACCCGCAATTTGCGGGAAAAAAATCCGTCGAGTGGAACCGTGCAACGATAGCGGCGTTCGATCTTGTGCTTATCGCGACGAACCATTCGTCAGTGAACTATCACGAACTTGGTGATTGGGCGCGGTGCATAGTGGATACTCGAAATGCGATGGCTGGTGTGGAAATTGGCCAGGAGAAAGTTTGGAAAGCGTAGCGAAAGAAGCCGCAGATCAAAGGAATTCCCGACGCTCGTCGCATTTCCGGCAGGATCCTCAAAAGACCGGCTAATACCCAGCACAAGTCCCTGTGACGTCTTAGCGTCGCCCCCATCGCTTTTATCTTGCGTACCAGCAATTTCATAGAGTAAACAATGCTGCATGACGCCAAAGAGGAAACAGATGTGCGACGATCGAGGATTGCCTGGCACTGATACGGCTGACCGCAAACGTGTGTGGCGTTCTCCTTCTCTCCTTTTCGGTTTTCTGGTTTGTGCCGTGCTCACATTGGATGGCTGCCAGAGCCCGCTACCGCCCTTGCCGAATCCGCCAGGTCCTTATACAGCCGTGAGGCTCTCTCCCGGAGATGTGCTCAAGCTTTCGTTTGCTGAAGAAAGCGATCTGGATCAAACGCAAAAAATTCGCCGAGACGGGAAGATAAGTTTGCCGTTTCTTGGGGAAGTGACCGCTGCCGGTAAGCGGGTCATCGACCTCCAAAGAGAGCTTGTCCGCCGCTACGAAGATCAGCTCGATAACCCCGAGGTGCTGGTCACGTTGGAGAACAGTTCGGCAACCGTGATCATATCGGGATTCGTCACTTATCCGGGCAAAGTTACGTTTGATCGCCCGACGACTGTGTATCAGGCGATTATGCAATCGGGCGGAGTGAGTGATTATGGAAGCCTCAGCAATATTCATCTCACTCGCATAATCAACGGAGTGCAGCGCACGGAGACAATTAATCTTCGACCGAATATTCGCGGCCAGCCTACACTACCAAAATATGTCCAGGATGGAGACGTGATCTACATCTCGCGCAGCTTGTTTTGATTTGACGTGCCGGGGCAGGGCGCGACTTGCAAACATGATTTTGCCATGTCGAATTCACCGGGCCCGTAACCGCGCTAATTCGCTGGCGCTCGCGCTCGTCCTCGTCACTTGCTTATTTGCTCCTGTCCGCGAAGCGATGAGTCAAGATGCCGTTGCTGCCGCGTCGGAAGCTGCCGGGCTCGGCTGGCTGCCAGCTGTTCCAATTCGATTCACCGCAGGCGTGGACATGGGGTACGACGACCACGTTAACGGGGGCACCGGTAGCGCGAGCTCAAGCGGTCGAAGCTCGTTATTCACGAGAGAAAACTTGGTCCTCACTTATGCCCGCCCCGGCGAGCGAACAATAGTCAGTTTGATTGGTGTCGGGCGCTTTGAACAGTTTTTGGATCTGGGAACGGACGATAAAAACGGGAACGTAACGTTGTCGATTACGCATAACCACTCGACACGGCTATCCTTCTACGCCAGCGTTTACGCCGCTTATGAAACCGAGCCGGATTTCAAATCCGATGTCGGCCCGGAGAACGTCCGCGCCGATCATTTCGACACAATCGATATTTTTTCGGTCACTTATCAATGGCTCCCGCGAGTTAGTACGGTAACAAGTTACACATTCGAGCGCGTTAAGTACGCCGATGCATCGATTGGAATGACTTCAGACCGGGTCGATAATACGTTCGGCGAGACGGTTCAATTTCGCCTGACAAGCCGTACGAATCTTGTCGGCGACTACCGATACCTAATATCGGATTACGATACCGCTCCGAACGATTCCAATACTCATTATCTTCTCGCTGGTATCGATCATCATTTGACCGAGCACTTAATCGTTCACGCGCGTGGCGGCCCCTCATTGCGCTCTCTCAAGAACGACGGCGATTCGACCAGCCCATACTTCGAAGGTTCGCTTGAGTACATTATGAGCAACCACTCGCTGAACTGGACGACAAGCTACGGCTTCGAAGCGCCGACTGAGGCAAACGCGTCGGTCCGTAAGACGTTGCGAACCGGCCTGGTCCTGACGTACAATCTGACTTCCAGACTCAGCTCTACGACCGCCGTCTATTTTCACCACGATGAAAATCAAAGCTCGGCTTCATCCGGAACCGGCTCCGCTGGGTCGCAGGATACTCTCGATCTTTCGCTTGGCTTGGGCTACACGATCAATACGCGCCTTGCCCTGCATGCTAACTACAGCTATACCTCTCAGAGCTCGTTAGGAGGGACACCAGGTTACACGCGAAACAGCTATTCCGCTGGCTTGACTTACACTTATTGAGAATCTTTCAGACGAGACAGTTTAGCCACAGGTAGCTCTACGAACAAAGATCGAAGCCGCCCCGATCCCCCGGAACCTCAGAAACACAATTGGCAATGCTGCATCCACCAAATGGAGCTACTGCTCGAGACCCGATCGTTCGCGCCCAGGGACGTAACGTCTCCGAATCCAGCGCATCGAACCACAGAAACATGTGGCGGTTTGGGAGCGGCGCTTGTTTTGTCATTTTGCTGCTGGCTGCGTTTGGCAGGCCCCTTCTCGGATTGGCAAATTATGCGGCCCACAGTTCGCTGCACTCGCACATCCTACTAATTCCCTTTGTTTCAGGCTACCTCCTTTATCTTCGACGGGATCAACTGCCGAAAGAACGCGTCGCTGATCTTCCCCTCGGCATCTTGGCACTGGCCGGCGGTCTCGGCGTTCTCCTGTTCGCTCACTGGTTGGCCTTCGCTGGACGGGCGCCTACAGACAATTACTACTTCGTTCTTCTGACCATCTCGTTCCTTTGCTGTCTTGCTGCGGGAGGTTTTTTCTTTTTCGGGCGCGACTGGATGCGAGCAGCAGCTTTTCCACTAGCCTACCTAATTTTCATGATTCCAATGCCTGATGCAATGGCAGATGCGCTGGAGAGTGCTTCGAAATATGCCTCGGCGGAGGTGGCAAATATCCTTTTTCACCTCAGCGGCACGCCTATTCTCCGGGCAGGTCGCGTTTTCCAACTGCCGAACATTACCATCGAAGTTGCACAAGAATGCAGCGGCATTCGGTCGAGCTGGGTGCTTTTGATGACCAGTGTCCTGGCCGCCAATTTATTCCTGAAGACCTCGTGGCGGCGTATTGTGCTTCTCGCATTCATCATCCCGCTCGGGATTTTACGAAATGGCTTCCGCATACTCGTGATCGGTCTCCTCTGCGTGAATGTAGGCCCGCAGATGATTCACAGTCCCATACACACCCGTGGCGGGCCTATCTTCTTCGTCCTTTCGCTGATTCCGCTTTTGCTGCTGTTGTGGTGGCTCCGCAAGGGTGAGATCCGGGCTCGCTCAGTAGAATAAAGCTGAGGCATCGCACCGGGCTCGAAGGTTCTGCCTTTCTTCCGGTTGGCGCCTGTTTCGCCCCCGTTTCAGTTTTTACGCAAGTTTTCGGGAACTTTGTCCTCCGGTTTCCGGAGAACGCTTCAGAGACCCGACGCTACGGCTCGCGCTCAGAGAGCGTTTCGCTTAACGAATGAGATTTCGATTTAGTGATCGGCCGGAAACTCGTGCCATAACTGAAACTGCAATGCGATTCATCATGTCAGCTCGGAG
>QHOS01000079.1 GCA_003219415.1 Verrucomicrobiota bacterium
GACTACACGCTGTTCAATCCCACCAGCGATCGAACGGCAATTTGGTATTTGTCAGGACCAACGCGCATCGCAAGCGCGTATGGGCCAACGCTTGCCGGTGGCTGGGAATTGGTGGCTACAGGCGACTTTAACGGTAATGGCTATCCGGACTATGTGCTGTTCAATGCGACGAATCATCAAACAGCGATATGGTATCTGAACAACAACGTTTACGTCAGCGCGGCGTACGGTCCGACCCTCCCAGTCGGCTGGAGCTTGATCGGGGAATGAACAATCGCGGACCTCGACGAAGACGTGCCGCCGCGGGCGGATGTCTCCCAGGAACGCATCAATTTCACGTCGACTCAAACCTGCCGGGTTGGTTCGGACGGCTTGACCTTGGAGAAAAGCGGAGTCGCTTCCTACTTTGTACGTACGTTGCACCGCGTTACCTGGCCGGTGCACTCACCCTGTTGTTCTTTGCAATGGGTCGCCCGGCATACGCTCAGCAGGTAACACGGGTGCCACCATTTATCGGCACTCACTCCGAAACATGGGAACGGTTCGGGGTAAGCCAGCTCCCCAGCGGAACCTCTATCCTCGGAGGCATCGCTACGATTTCGGGTGATCACATGGAAACTGCCACAACGTTTCAAATGTGCACCGTTAGAGCTAGGCCCAGCGATGGCACCATATTAATGGATTCGGATCGTCCCACTGGCCCGATAACTATATCTTTTTCGCGGCCGGTCTCTGCTTTCGGCGCTTACTGGGGAAGTGGTGTTGGTTGCTTTGGCAATCCGCCGAGCATTTTAACTTTCGTGGATGTCGCCGGACACGTAATTGGTACCGATAGCTTCGTATACATGGGCGATGGCACGCTGGCGTGGCACGGTTACCGGTTTGGCACGCCTGTAAAAACCATTGTCCGCACGGCTGGCGATAATCACGAGGGCGTTGCAGTGGACGGACTGCGTGCCACAGTCGTAGCTGCGGCTTCGCCGCGAGCCGTCCTCGGCGATTTTAACGGCGACGGTCACCCGGACTATGTGCTCCGCAATCCGGGCACGCGCCAGACAGCGATCTGGTATCTCAACAACAACATTTATCAGAGTGGCGCGCTAGGTCCAAGCATTTCAGCTGGCTGGGGCTTGGACAGTGTGGCGGATTTCAATCGCGACGTCCATCCAGACTACACGCTGTTCAATCCCACCAGCGATCGAACGGCAATTTGGTATTTGACGTGGTGGGGGTAGCAGATTTTAATCGCGACGGCCATAGAGATTATTTGTTGTTCAATTCCAGTAATCACCAAACAGCGATTTGGTATCTCTCAGGTCGAAGTCAGATCGGAGGCGCGTTTGGGCCGACTATTCCCAGTGGCTGGTCATTAGTGGCTACGGCGGACTTTAACAGTGACGGGCGTCCGGATTACTTGCTTTACAATCCAGCCAGTCGTCAAACAGCGATATGGTATCTGAACAACAACGTTTACGTCAGCGCGGCGTACGGTCCGACCCTCTCAGTTGGCTGGAGCTTGGTTGAGCCTTAGCAGTTTCCATCACTCAATGTAAATTTTTAGGAACTTCGCCTCTATTTTTCCTGTTCTTTGGGAACTTCGACTCTTCGTTCCTGTAGAGAATGAGTAAGACGATTGAACAAGAACGGGAGGAAAAAGTGAAACTAACGAATCGAAAATGTCAGCAAATGGATGCGGCCTGGTCAGTCGCGTCCCGAAGAGCTTCCTTTCAACTACCACGTGCCCGCGTTGCTCTGGCGGGCCTGCTTTTCTTTGCCGCGGCTGGGTTCGCGGCCATGACGATGAAACCGCCCAAGTTGCCTTGGGTCGCGCCGCTGATACCGACGGGTAGCTGGCCAGTCCATATCATGGTCGACCAGGCGACGAACACGGCTTACATCGCGAACCAGCTCGATAACACTATCTCGGTTGTTGACGGGAGGAATTGCAGCGCGGGGCACACATTGCAGTGTAATCCGATTGCTACCATCAGTCCGGGGCCAAACCCCAGTGACCTGATACTCGATGCCGCTCATCGGACACTGTTCGCCACGCTTGCCGGAGGAAACAGTGACTCGATTGCTGTTATTGACATTACTAACTGTAACGCAAGTAACACGTCAGGCTGCACGCAAACGCCCAAGCAAGTTGTGTTTCCCGGTAGCACGCTGTGGCAAGGTGGCGCTGCCAGTGTCCCCTTTGGTTTCCCCTCCTTCCTTGATTTGGATGAAACAACTCACACGCTCTACGTACCCGACGCCAACGAAGGTCCGATTTACATCCTTGATACATCGACCTGTAACGGCAGCACGCCGACTTGTAGCAGTCCCATCCTAACAGCGGCGCACGGCGATGGAGCCGTGGTCGAGCGCGCCCACCACAGCGTCTTTGTCGTGCAGGTACTTAATTTCAGCGAGCGGGTAGAGATTCTCGACAGCAGTACCTGCAATAGCACCAACCAAAGCGGGTGTGGCACACCTCCCTCCCAAAGTTTCACAGTCGGTTTCTTCCCGTTTATTCCGGCCACAGTCGACGAAGCCACCCATACATTGTATATGCCCTCTGCATTTCCTAACATCCTTGCCGTCATCGACACTTCGGTGTGTAACGCGTCGACTACGGCGGGATGTACGAACTACGCACAAGTGGAGGTTGGGCCTTTCGGATTTGCGGCTGTGTTTGATCCCCAAACGAAGACGGTCTATGTGGAGAACTTTTCCTCGACCTCAATGTCGGTCGTCAATGGAGCCACTTGCAACGCCCTGGACCACTCGGGCTGCAACCAAAAACCTCCTGTCCTTGCAACCGGAATCGATCCGGCACCGTTTGGTTACAATCCAGCCACACAAACGCTCTATGTTTCCAGCCAGGACACAAACTTCGCCTGGGTGCTCGATGGCTCTAAATGCAACGCGACCAGGACTGACGGCTGCACCAAGAACGCGCCCACTACGCCTACGGGAAATGGTCCATCCGGGTTAGATATCAATCCAAACACTCAGACCCTGTATGTCGCAAATCAGAGCGACAACACGGTTTCCGTCATTGACGCATCCGCTTGTAACCAGCATCAGCTGACAGGGTGCAATCGGACGTGGCAAACCGCGCCCGTCGGCAGCTTCCCTTTCCGCTTATCGGTCAATAAGACCACCAACTCCATCTACGTGGCCGGATTTGATGGTACCGTCTCCATCATCAACGGCGCGACTTGCAATGCCGCGGTGAATTCGAGCTGCAATCAGCCCCAGCCAATCACCGCTGTCGGCGCCACGCCGAATGACATGGCCATAGATGAAACGACCAATACCATCTACGTCGCGAACCGGGCATCCGACACGGTGTCGATTATCGATGGCACTCATTGTCAGGGTTCAGACGCATCCGGTTGCGGGCAGCCGTGGCCTGTCTTCAACACAGATCAGGAGCCCCAGTCCCTTTTCTTTGATCCGAGGAACCGGACGCTATACCTGGGAAGCGATGGCGAGGACGTTGTCTCGATCATCGACACGACGCACTGCAACAATCACGACACGACGGACTGCTCCCCCAAAGCGATTGTGCCGGTCCGCGATTCGCCTGTCGCGATCCGCGTGCTGTTCGATACGAATACCGTCTTTGTCGTGAATCGCTTCACTATGAAGGTGACAATTTTTGATGGTTCCACCTGTAATGCAACCAACGTGACGGGTTGCCTCACCAGTCCGCCGCCGCAGGTGTCGATTGCTGCCTTCCCGGACGCTCTCAGCAATCCCTTCGCCAGCATAATCACGGGTCGCCAGATAGCCATTGATCAGGAAAAGCACACTGTGTTTATTCCGACCCTCGGCGACACGGATCTGGTCGTGCTCAACGGCGACTCCTGCCGGCCGGACCACCTCAACGACTGCAAACCAAAGATTGCGAATCCAAGAACAGGCGGGATTCCGAATTTTGCAGCCGTCGACCCATCATCCCAAACTGTTTACGTGGCGAATCTCCAAGAGCTTACCATTTCGATCGCACAGGATAAGTACTAATGCGCTCTCTATTTCTTTGTAACCGAAGACCAGACTCCTGGACAGCCGCGCCGCCTGGCAGCCTACCGAATTTGCGTATTTGTTCGGGGCCGAGAACAGCTGCAAGAAGGTGACACGAGGGACCAGAAGCGCGGCGAGCGCACAAATCGTTTCAGCAACGTTCGAAGTAAGATTTTCTGGGAACTTGGCCTTTTGTTTCCTGTAGTAATTATTGTAACGTTATACATCTATGTTTATTAAATCACTGCGAATCGGGTTAATTGGGCTTGTTCTTTCTGTTGCGACAGCCTGGGCTGGGCCGGCAGCTATTCAAGGCTTGGTGAAGGACGCAAAAGGGCAAGCGATAAAGGGTGCAGATGTTCGAATCGAGTCGAAAGATGGCAAACAGAAATTCAACACCGTCAAGACCGATGCAAAAGGTCGCTACATTTCAGAGGGCCTGCCCGTCGGCGTTTACCGGGTCACGTTGATCGTGAACGGCGCAGTGAAGGCATCCATCACGAATACGAAGACCAAGTCGGACCAAACGACACAGTTGAATTTTGATTTGAAACCAGTCGCGGCGGCACAGGCCAGCGCAGGCCAGAAGAAGGGAAAGCACATGGTCTGGGTTCCGGCGGCTACAGGAAGCCACATTGGCGGCAGCTGGGTCGAAGTTGACGATGGTGCGAAGACCGAGCCCGGCACCTTAAACGTGCAGCGGGCCAACGCTGAGCAGCTGCAGCGACAAATACAGAGCCAGGGCAACCCAAATACAGGTGGGCATTGAGGCAAAGCTCACTGCTCAGGCGTAGTCGCATTGCGCGATTTTTAAGGTTGGGGCCGCGTTCTCTGATGTTCGGTGAATTCTAACTAGCGCGCCAGCGCCCAGTCTTTAAAATCGGCGGCGCAGTTTCAACCCGGGACTGGCTCAGCTGCCGTCGAGAACAATCCCCGCACTGATTCGCGCGAAAGCACAACAATCGTAAACACGCCGAGAATTGTTCCAAAGGGAATGAAGAGGCATTCAATGCAAGCCATTACAAGGACGAAGGAGTACCGTTTACAGAGCGCGAGTGATCGCCCAGTCATTAGAATACAAATCGCCATCGCTATCCCGATTAAGAACAACACCGAACCGAGCACGGCAAAAATCCAGCCAAGAAATTCAGGCGGCAAATCCTCGCCCGGTTTCGCCGTTCCGTGCCGCGCGGCGAATATGAAGATCGCCCCGATCGTTGTGTAAAGGAGTGGGAAAAAAGAGAAGAGCCCGGCAAGGCCAGCGACTACGTAATGAAAAATCGCGAGCAGCCGTAAATGCTCTCTGTCTTGGTTCATTTGCTCTAACTAATTACACGCTCCATGTAACATTTCGTGAGAAGTGAGACGTGAGAGGTGGGCGCTTCTCACTTCTCACAAATCACCTCTCACGAAGTAATGTAACCCTCTTCACCGTGCTGACTGATGTCGAGTCCCTGCCGCTCGATCTCGGGGGCGATGCGGAGACCAATCAGGCCCCTGACAATTGCACCGATGATTGCGCTGCCTACTACCGCGAACACAATCGTGATCCCGATTGCTTTTAATTGTTCCACCCAGAGGGTGTGCCCCACCATCCTTGCAAGACCATTTCGCGTCGCAGGATTGGCCGATCCGGAGACGCTTAATAAAAGATTTGGATTCACACTGGCTGTCGCGAGAAGGCCTGTGAGGAACGCGCCGAGCGTCCCGCCCACTGCGTGGATCCCGAAAGTATCAAGCGCATCGTCATAGCCCAGCCACGATTTCAATTTCGTGCAGGCGAAAAACGGGACGATTCCCGCGGCAATTCCGACAATTACTGCCCCAGTCGGTGCGACATATCCGCAG
>QHOS01000188.1 GCA_003219415.1 Verrucomicrobiota bacterium
TGGTGCAGCCCAGGCTAGCGGGCCACGGGCCGACGTTGTTCGCGGGGCTATCGAAACATGTCGACTTGAAGCTCGTAAGCCGGCTGGAGTTCGGCTCGGGGGCAGTGGCGATGCGGTATGAGCCGAGAAGGTAGCCATCCGTCGAAAGTGATATTCCATCGCTTCAAAATAAGATTTCGGCTACCACAGTTGTGACTCTGACCGAAAAAGGCAGACACTATTTCGAACGGTGAAAGAGCCTAACCAGACGCTGGAACCAACGGCCACCCGCTATGCAATCACATTTTCCATGATCAAAACTTTCAACTCGCATTTCGGCCCCGGTCTCGGTAGCCCTGGCTCAGCTTGGTCTCGTTAGGCGGCAGCAGGCCGGCAACAACTCACGTCAAATGCGCACTCGTGTCGGATCGGCAGCCCTCTTTTGCGTTATGGCCGCCATATTTCTCGTCGAACTCGCGACCGGGGCAGTCAGAAACGACGCTCGTCTCCTTCGGCTCGGCGCGCTACCTGATAGCGGTGAGATTGGTCACGAGTACTGGCGTGTGATCACGTTCGGGTTTTCACACTGGGACCTCACGCATCTCTTGCTCAACAGTGTCCTCCTGCTCATATTGGGACTGATCGTAGAGCGCCGCGCCGGTACCGCGTGGCTCCTGCTGGTGTTCCTCGCTGCATCAATGGCTAGCGGCGCCGGTATTCTCTTTAAACATCAGCTCTGGCCATCGCAGGGCGTCTCGCTTGGCGCGTCCGGCGGACTATTCGGCCTTCTCGGGGCCGCGCTCGTGCTCGCCTTCCGGGTCCCCTCACAAACTAAATTTGCTCGGATGCGCCTGATTATCGTACTGGCAGCGGGAGTAACCTACTCATTCTTCCCTGGCGTCAGCATGATCGGCCACATCATTGGCTTGGTTGTCGGCACGGCGATGGCATTTTTGATTCCTCGGGCGACAGCGAGGCCCGTGGTCGCCGACGCCTAACATGCCGGGGAGCATTCACCCCACCAGCCTAACCAATCGATGAACCCAACTCCGAAAGAATTCGCGAGCAGGCTGGCCCATCGCAAGACAACTTCAGCGTGCTTGCCACGACACCCTGGATCTCATCCAGGTGCCCAGCTACCCTAGTGCGATTGAAACTCGTTCGTTGCCCACAGTCACTCGCTCGTACCCTCGTCGCTTTGCCTTCGATGTCGCTTGGCCCGCTGCTCCATTCGCTAGCCTCACGCACTCCCGCCGCCATGTTATTCAACGCTAGTCGTGGCTCATGATGTTTTCTTCCCGCGAAAACACCCTTCGGGCTTCCCGTCCATGTCGCACCGCTTGATTCGGCTTCAGCCCGAAAGCCTCTCCCTCTCGGGTCTGCCCATCCATGTCGCTCACATCCCAGCGGCTCCATTCCCGCGGACTCCATTCTCTTTGACTCATGATCTTCCCAGTTCATTGATGCGTTCGCTCTCGCTCTGTCACCGCTACCTCGCGGCTTTTCCGTCTACCCCGTGGCTTCCCATCACACGGTGTTCGCCCTCGCGGGCTATCCCGTCCATCTCGCAAATTCCCAATCTGCTCGATTCTCGTTAGATCGTGAGTGCGCTGTTCGCAAAACCTGCCATCGGCGAAATGACGGTCGAAAAAATCGTCTAGAGCAATAGACGGAGTGCACTTAACATTCCGGGCAAATGCAGGATGACGAGAAAACCAAGCCGCGCCTGGAGATCGCGCATGTCTTGTTCATCGATATCGTCGCGTACTCTAAGCTGCTGACCGACGAACAATCAGACGCGCTTCAGGAGTTGAATCAGATCGTTCGCAATACCGAAGTGGTGCGTGAAGCAGAAGGAGCGGGGCAACTGATCATTTTACCGACCGGCGACGGTATGGCCTTGGCCTTCACTGGCTCAGTGGAGGGACCTGCCGAGTGCGCTTTAGAAGTCAGCCAGGCTCTGCGCGCGCAACCGAGCCTGCCGATAAGGATGGGAATCCACAGCGGGCCGGTCCAGCATGTCAAGGATGCTAACGCGCGCGAAAACATTTCCGGAGTCGGAATCAATATCGCGCGTCGGGTGATGGATTGCGGCGATGCAGGTCACATTCTGGTGAGCAAACGCTTCGCGGATGATCTGGCGCAGCATCGTCGTTGGCAGCCTTACCTGCATGGACTGGGCGATGTGGAAGTGAAACACGGAGTTGTTGTTTCGTTGGTCAACCTTTATGCCGAGACGATTGGTAATCCCGCGCCCCCGGCGTGTGTCGCCGGGGCACGACGCACCGAGCCTCCCGCCACAACGCGCAAAGGATTTTCTCCGGTTGCGCTCGCGGTCTTTATCATCGCGGCGTTACTCCTCACACTTGCCATTGTGTCAGTGATTTTCGCGCCGGCGATCATGCGCTCGGTTGATAAGAACAGAGCGACGTCAGCACCTCAACCAAGCGCTACGGCGTCCTCTTCGTTTTCCGATGCCATTCAGAACATGGTCAAACAAAGAATCACAGATGAGTTACAGAAAGGCCTTTCCGGGAAGAGTAAATCACCTACGCCAAGAGTAACCCCGACCCCGAAGAGTCAGTCGACGCCTTCGCCGCGCCCGTAGTTCGAGCGCTGCATCTAACCAATCACTCGCACACTTCTTGTGCGCATCGAGGATTGGCAGGCCGTCGCTAAAGTTCACGGTGAGTTCTTTGGGGAGATTCGACCCGCGAACACAATCATGGAGGTATCGCGGTTTATCGATCCTGATTGGTTGGTTGAGTTTGAGGCTGACGCCGTGGTTGATGAGGAGCAAAACGCCTAACCATTCGATGGAGCTAATGGCGAGCCGGTGTACTACGAAAGTTGAGATGATTGTTGAGAGTTTAAGAAAGCTCGCCGTCGCCAGCGGTGGCTCAGCGCCGCCTCGTTAGGGGTAATCAGCACGTTATGACCACCGAGCTATGGCTTTCAGTCGCCAGCATCATCCTTGGCCTTGTGCAGCTGATAGTTGCTTCGCACCTGATCAGTTTTCAGTATGGTTACCGGTGGACTGCGAGCAGCCGAGAGGAGGCAGTTCCGCCACTGCGCGGGCTGGCGAACCGGGTGGACCAAGCAACAACGAATTTCCTGGAAACCTTTCCTTTTTTCGCCGCTCTCGTCTTGGTGGCACATGTGACTCACCATCACAACTTACTAACCCTGTGGGGTGCACACCTGTATTTCTGGGCACGCTTAGGGTATGTATAGGCTGCGGCGGCCGGCTATGGCCTGCTGCGTTCGGTTCTTTTTTGGAACACAGCGCTTGCGGGAATGGTACTTTTCCTGGTTGCGCTGTCAGCATGAACATCAACGCCTAACCAAATGATGAAGCCAACCGCTGGCCGTTGTACTAAGAAGGTTGAGAGTTGAGCGATGATAGTTGATAGTAAAGCAAAGGTCGTCACCGCCAGCGGTGGCTCAGCTCCGTCTCGCTAGGTCAGGACCGAGTATCACAATGCGCCACAATCGCTCAATTCCCAATGCCGTAGTTATTCCTGAACTTGCATATTCTGACGTACCTGCAGCGGCTAAGTGGTTGTGCGAGAAGTTCGGGTTTCGAGAAAGACTTCGGATTGCCAGTCATCGTATTCAGCTATTGCTCGGAGGAGGGGCGGTTGTAGTTACCGAGCGGGGATCGGCTGCGGCGCAGGCTGACAATGTTCATTCCGTTTTGGTGCGCGTCGAAAATGTCGATCAGCATTATGCCAAAACTTCGGCAGCCGGAGTTAGAATTATTCGTGTGCCCGAGAGCTATCCTTTTGGCGAACGGCAATACACGGCTGAGGATTGTGGCGGTCACATTTGGACGTTTTCTCAAACGATCGATGATATTGATCCCGCGAGTTGGGGTGGTATTCTGTGCACGTAATACGATTTCGTATTTTGATCTTTGATGACAGAGCGCATCAGACCTAATCAATCGCTCGAACCAACCGCTGGGCCGTTGTACTGGGAAAGTTGAGGGTTGAGAGATGATAGTTGAGAGTCAAATCAAGCTCGTTAGGCCAACAGCGGAAATGCGATGAAACGCACATGGACGATCATCGGCGTAAGCGACGTTCCAGGCAGCTTCAAATGGTACCAGTCGCTCTTTGGCCAGGGAAAATTGCCTCCGGGCCATGATGACTTTGGTCAGATCCTGGATACGGATGGAACCGTGTTGCTCTGCCTCCATCAGTGGGGCGCACACGGGCATCCCTCCTTGATGAGCCCGGACGAGGCGTCACCTGGCAACGGGCTCCTATTGTTCTTCCGCGTCGACGATTTCAATATGGCACTAAAGAGAGCCCGCGCTCTCGTCACCCGGCTCGAAGAGGAGCCCCACGTGAACCCGAACACTCAAACAAGGGAGTTCTCACTCCGGGATCCGGAGGGATACTACGTCACGATCAGTGCGCTCTCTGCGCCCCAGCGAAAAGGACCCAGGAAGCGGCGTCCTAACAAGCGCTTGCAGCCTACGAAAGCGCGTCAGAAAGTGGGAACGACCTCCAGGCGTTCGCGACTGAAGCGCTGATCGTTAGGCCAGAGTAAATGGCGCGGTTTCGCCGATAAATAGATTTACAAGCGAATCATGAATGCCCAAGAAGAAAAAGGAATTGTAGGCAGATACAAGGTCACTTTATTTCGGACGATCAATAAATGAACAAGATGAATCCTAAGCGGGCTGAAGAAGAATCAGAGCCCAGAGTGCCAACGGATCTTGGCAAAGCCCTCGCGGCTACCCCGACGGCGAAGGTTCAGTGGAACGATCTCACACCGATCGCGCGCAGGGACTTTATTACTTGGATAGACTCAGCCAAACAGCCGGAGACACGGAGACGCCGGATCGAGAGAGCCTGCTCGATGCTTGCGGCCGGAAAGCGACGCCCCTGCTGTTATTCAATAGTGTCATTCGATCTTCACAAGGCCCTGGCGGCTACCCCGATGGCGAAGGCTCAGTGGAGCGATCTCACGCCGACCGAGCGCAGGGACTTTATCAGTTGGATGGATTCACCCAAAGACCCGGAGGCACATAGACGCCGGATCGAGAAAGCTTGTGCGATGCTTGCGGCCAGTAAGCGACGCCCCTGATGTTGTTCAACGAATGAATCCCAAGGTTGATGCATATTTAAGAAGAGCCAAAGAGTGGCGGGAAGAAATGGAGAAATTGAGAAGGATCAGTCTTGATTGTGGACTGACCGAAGAATTGAAGTGGGGTAAACCTTGTTACACGTTTCAGAACAGTAACATAGTTATCATACAAGGATTTAAAAAATTCTGTGCGCTTTTGTTTACCAAAGGTGCCCTGTTAAAGGATCCCAAGGGTATTCTTGAAAAATTTGGCTGGCAGGCGGCACGCCGGATACCGTTCACCAATGTTCGAGAAATAGTTGAGATGGAACCCATCTTGAAAGCCTATATCCATGAAGCCATGGAAGCGGAAAAGGCCGGCTTAAAAGTGAATCTTAAAAAGAATCCAGAACCTATTCCCGAAGAATTTCAAAATAAATTGGATGAAATCCCCGCCTTGAAAACTGCTTTTGCTGCATTGACGCCCGGACGGCAAAGAGGATACATCCTTTATTTTTCTGGAGCGAAACAATCCAAAACTCGGGAGTCCAGGATTGAAAAATGTATGCGGCAAATTCTCAATGGAAAGGGATTGAATGATTAGTAATGCCAGCAAACGTTCGATTCTTCGCTGGATTCACCTCATCTTCACCATTCCGATACTCGGCTATGTTTATAGTCCGTTTGTAGAACTTCCAAACTACGCCCCCGTTGTTCGGTTTGTCTTCGTTCCTGTACTTATCCTTTCGGGATATTGGATGTTTTCAGGCGTATGCTTCGCCATCATTGGCGTCGCGGTATGGCTCGGTGCATATTACCTATCTGGAGTTGGGGCGGCTATCCTGAGTCAGGTCGCGCTCTTCATCGCGCGGAAAATTTGGCTGGTGATTCGTGCGCGAAATTCGAAAGCACTGGGCCTGTCCACCTAGTGTAGCTAACTCGCGAAAACTTTCGAGGCGGCTGACCTTTATCGTTAGACCTCATGAACTCCGTCTCTCGGCGACGTAGTCGAATAAGCCTGGTAGCGATGATCGTCGGCGGATTGGTAACAGTTGCTCCTGTTTTCGGCCCGCTCGGAAAGACCTTGCATTATTTGAGCGACTTCATCGCTGAGCGGCCACAGCCGATGACAGCGCCGGATATCTCTTTTTTCACCGAGCTGCTGGCTCTGATCGTTTGTCCTGTCGGATTGATCATCTTTGCCATATCGCTGGTTTTTTTTATTCGAAGTGGCAGGCCACCCGCGCCGCGCGGATGATAACGTCGTGCGCATCTAACCATCGATGAACCCAACTCCGAAGCTTTTGACTCATTCGTTTCCACTCATTTGAAACTCGTTCGCTTCCCAGCTCGCTCGCCACTACCCATCGCGGCTTTGCCTTCTATGTCGCTTTTCCCAGAAGCTCCATTCGACCTGTCGGTTTGCCCATCTATGTCGCTCGCGTCCCTGCGGCTCCATTTGCGAGCAGACTGGCCCGTGACCGTACAACTTGACTCATTCACTGTCGCTCAGCAGAAGTTTGTGCTGCGTTGCGAACGCGCTACAGCATCCTCGGTAAGCTTAACTAATCGCTGGGAGCAACCCAGCACTTTGTTGTAAGCTTTCGATTCATGCGCATCAATCCTCAAAGTGCTGGATGGCTCAGCGCCTTCTGGTTGGGTATCTTCCTGTTATAGAAAACAAGCTGACCAGTGATCTGATGGCTGCTCAAAACGCCAGGGAAAATATTGATCCCACTTCCGGTTCAGACCAGGAGGATGGGCTGATCTGGGGCTATCATTTTGGCCCCGACCAGCCAGCGCAGCCAATCACTTCGCAGGCGGCGGTTGAGTTTTTGACCGCGCCGGGCCCGGGCCTACCGGGTGAATTCCTCTGGTTGCATTTTTCGCTTTCGCATGCGGCTTCTGAGCCCTGGCTACGGCGGTATGTGACCTTGCCCGATGCCTTTTACGAATCGTTGCATAGGGATGTAGGCTCCACTCGTCTGAAGCAGGACGCAGATTCACTGCTGGCGCATATCCATGACGTGCTCTTTGATTTCACATTTGAGGCCTCGGCAGTTGCGACGACCAGTCTATGTATAACGTCGCGCCTGCTGGTAAGCGCGCACATCCGGCCATTGCGCTCGGTAGACAAACTCCGGGCGGCGGTGCAAGCGGGTCAAGTCTTTCGCTCGCCGATTGAACTTCTGTCGCACTTGTTGCGAGATCAGGCCAGTGTGCTGGTTGACATTGTGCGCAGGTCCACCGCGCGAGTGGACCCAATGGAAGACAGACTGCTGGCTAAGCGCATTTCCGTCAGTCGCAGCGAACTGGGTTCTCTGCGGCGGATGTTGGTTCGACTCCAACGGCTTCTGGCCCCGGAACCGGCTGCATTCTTTCGCCTTCTTGATCGGCCTCCTGATTGGATCACACAAGAACAGCTTCGAAACCTCCAACAAGCCGCAGAGAAGTTCTCCACCGCCATCAGCGACACAGCGGCCTTGGTTGAGCGGGTCAAACAGCTTCAGGAAGAATTGGCCGCCGTTGTCAACGAACAGACTAATCGCACGCTGTTTGTGTTAACGTTAGTAACTGTGTTAGCCTTGCCGATCAACCTGGTGGCGGGCTTGTTTGGCATGAATGTAGGTGGTATTCCTCTGGCTCAACACCCGTACGGTTTCTTTTCGGTCGTGGCTCCTCTGCTGCTTTTGACAGGGTTTCTCGCGTATTGGGGATTCGCGAGACGTCGTGATTAGAGTTTTCTCGTCAGGTGGCATGAGAGCGTTTCTGGCAATCATGGCGATAGTGTTATTCGCCAATTCCGCAGTCTGTGCGGACGCTGACAGCAAACGACTCGATGACGAGTCCTTGCGTGGCTACATGGCCGGAGATTATGAGCTCATTGGCCGCAAGCCTGATTCGACTGCGACTTACAGCGGGCATGTGACAATTCAAGACGTCAACGGCATTCTACAAGTCACACGGACGATAGACGGTAAGGCCGACAAATGCGTTGCTCGATTCGATACGGTGGCAGGCAACGATAAGATTCCAGTGCTGCGAATCCATTTTCATTTCGGTGGTAAGGAATATGATGCCACCTACCGCTGGCAGTCTGACCCCGACAATTATCCTCGATTTACAGGGTACGTTTATCTCCCGGGCACCAAGTCGCCCGGACTCGAAGCGCTTTTTCCAGTCCACCGATGACCCAATGTTTTCGGATTGAGAAGATGGTTCTAGGTTTTCGAACTGAGTTTTTCGTCGACTAGCCAGCTCGACGCGCGCGGACACGCCATTGAAGCTCCCGAATTTAGGTAGGGGCGATTGGCCTCAATCGCCCGCTGTGCGCGAAATCGACGCCTCAGGACGCGAATTTAGATCACGGGCATCGATGGCGTATGGCCATTCTTCGCCTTCAGCGATCAATCCAGCGCGGACGGGATTTGCACGGATGTATGCTGCTTTCTCGTCGAGGCTCTCGTCATGCCGCAGTCGATGATCGAAAAAATTTCGCTGCCAGGAGATGTTCGCAATTCGGGTCGTGATCCTTTTGAAATTGCGGATCAGATTTGAAAGTTGCGCATCGCCCGGCACGCCAATCAACATGTGCAGGTGATCGGGCATCAGCAGAAGTAATTTCAAACACCGCTGCGACACATGATAGCGTCGAGCCGTTTCAAACAAGATGCTTGAGGCAGCATTCAGGCAAACCTGATTTACACCGCGACGTTGACAGCAAATTGTTATGAAATAGGTCGCGCCGAATCGACCGTGAAAATGAGCCGAATGGTCCAATTGTTTTCGCACCGGACGCGTCGAGGTGGGGTGGTTCACGTGACGCGGGCGATTGAGGTCAATCGCCCCTACCTGATTGCGAACATCGTTGCAGCTATTTCGGGGAACGTGAATCGGCGTGCGTTTTGACGTCGCGTCTTTGCTTGTCCACAACGCGGCGCAGTTCGCGCTCCATCGTTTTGAACGCGTCGTGGATCACCTTGTTGAGCGGCTGGTGCGAGCCATTGTCCGTCTGTCTTTCGTCAGCAACCAGCTCGTGGCCGCGCGACACGGTCACATCGATCCGGCATCGGTAAGGATTTCCTTTTTGATGTGTGTGATTGGTTTGTTCAATGGCCACATCGCAGCGATTGATATGATCGCAAAATTTCTCGAGTCGCGCTGCATAATCCAAAACGAGATTGTCGATCTGGTCAGACTTTTCCAGACCCCGATACGAGATCTTAACAGGCAGTTGCATGATTAATTAGATACTAATGAGCCTTCCAATGTTGAGGGAACAAGATAAATCCGATACTCGATGCTGGATTTTTGATGCCTGATGGGGCAAACGGCGCTGTTTTCCATCCAGTATCCAGCGTCCAGTATCCAGTATCAGCCATCACATTTGCTGCAACGAACGAAACCGCGAAACGAGTTTCGCCGGTTCCACTTTTACCAAATCCGATTTCACATGTTCGACGATTCGGTCGCGGACAGCGGCAGGCAGAAGATCGACAATCGCCCCGTGAATTTCGGCCGGCGCGGCAAACGCCCAGCCTTCCTTTCCATTGGAGGAAACAATTTTTGTAATTTGATCGGCAAGCTCCTTATGAATACGGCGGTCCATTTCTGTTGCCAACTGCGTCCGCTCGGCAATGGAGCCCGCGCCATGATGAGCGCCCGCGCCGTTGGTCACCGGAAAGCGTCCGGCCAGGTCGCTCAGTTTATCGACCAACCTTCCGTGTGCGTCGGTGATGTTGAATGCCTGTACTAATTGCAGGCTCGGTCCGCGCGTCGGCGTTTCGTTCACCCGATATGCTTTTAACTCGCCTCGATCAGTGACGATAACAAGAGAACTTGGTGTCATGGTAAATCACTGACCAAAAAATTTGGCCGCGCATCAAAACGTGCGCTTTCTATCTCTATAAACTAATTCGCTTCTGGCAACAAGATTGCGTTGCTGAATTTCTCTTCAGTGCAACGGGCTATTTCCGGCGAGCGCGTTCTTCCTCTGCACTGAGAGGAGGAAACTCGACGTGACGTTTTTTCCAGGATTCCTCGCGGGCCTGCGCTTGCGTCCCGCTTACCAGTTGGAGCAAACAACAAGCGCGACCGCCAAGATCGACATCGTCGCCTGAGGCGAATTTTTTTGGTTCTATTAGGAAACCGTTTGGGTCCATTGTGTCGAGAATCAATTGCCACTCGAGATGTTCCTGGCCAGGCAGGACAAAAGGGATCGGTTCGTAATGCGCATTAATCAGCAGCAGAAAGGTCTCGTCACGGATTGATTCGCCTTCAAAACTGAGAACATCGCTGGTATCGCCACTCAGCAGCATCCCAATACAACGAACGAATGGCGACGCCCATTCTTCGTCGCTCATCTCATTCCCGCCGGGATTGAACCACATCACGTCGCGAATCTCCGAACCGCGTATTCGCCGACCCTGAAGAAACTTCGGCCGACGAAACACGGGATGTGCATTACGAAATCGGATCAGCTTTCGCGTGAACTCCAGAAACTGATTTTGCTTTTCGTCGCGCGTCCAATCGAACCAACTGATCTCGTTGTCCTGGCAATACGCATTGTTATTGCCGTTCTGCGATCTTCCCCACTCGTCTCCGCCACAGAGCATCGGGACGCCTTGGGAAAGAAAAAGCGTGGTCAGAAAATTCCGCCGCTGCCGTTCGCGCAATGCGTTGATCTGTGGATCTTCTGTCAGACCTTCCGCGCCGCAATTCCACGAGAGATTGTTGTTGTCGCCATCTTTGTTGGCGTCGCCGTTCGCTTCGTTGTGCTTGTCGTTATAGCTGACCAGGTCGTTCAGCGTGAAACCATCGTGCGCGGTCACAAAGTTAATGCTGGCGTAAGGGCGTCGCCCGTTATGCAGGTATAGATCGGGGCTGCCTGTGAGCCGGTAACCCATCTCGCCGATTCGGCCTTCATCGCCTTTCCAAAAACTGCGGACCGTGTCGCGGTATTTCCCGTTCCATTCCGACCATGGCGGAGGAAAATTCCCAACCTGATAGCCGCCTTCTCCAACGTCCCACGGTTCCGCGATGAGTTTCACGTTCGAAAGAATCGGATCCTGCTGGATGACCTGGAGGAAAGGATGCAGCATGTTTACGCCCTCGTGGTTACGCACAAGCGTGGTGGCGAGATCGAAACGAAATCCGTCGACGTGCATTTCCGCGACCCAGTAACGCAGGCTGTCCATCACCAGCTGCAGCACGCGCGGATGGAGTAGATTAAACGTGTTGCCGGTGCCAGTGAAATCCAGGTAGAAACGCGGCTTCTCCGGATGCAACCTGTAGTAGGCGGGGTTGTCGATTCCGCGAAAGCACAGCGTAGGACCAAGCTGATTTCCTTCGGCAGTATGATTATAAACCACGTCGAGAATCACTTCGATTCCGGCAGCGTGGAGACTGCGCACCATCGTTTTGAACTCGGAGACCTGTTCACCCATTTGCCCGCCGCTGGAGTACTGCGCGTGCGGCGCAAAAAATCCGATCGTGTTGTAACCCCAGTAATTCGTCAGGCCGCGATCGATCAAGACCTTGTCGTCGATGTGCGCGTGGACTGGCAATAGTTCGATCGCTGTCACGCCGAGCTTTTTGAAATAATCAATTGCCCGCGGGCTGCCCAGCGCCGCATAAGTGCCGCGCAAATTCTCCGGCACGTCGGGCCAAAATTTACTGAAGCCTTTCACATGCAGTTCATAGATCACAGAACTGTGCAGTGGGGTACCGGGACTTTTGTCACCTTGCCAGTCGAATCCGGTGTCGATGACGACCGACTTGGGCACTCCCCACGCATCATCACGGAAATCTTGAGTCAAATCTTCCTTCGCGTCTCCGATGACATAGCCGAACATCTCATCCGCCCAGCTCATCTCTCCGGCGATAGCCTTCGCGTAAGGGTCGAGCAGAAGTTTCGAACTGTTGAAGCGTAACCCGCGTTCCGGATCGTACGGGCCAGAAACCCGCAAACCGTACAATTGTCCAGGACGCATATCCGGCAAAAACACGTGCCAAACCTGATCGGTGCGTTCGTGGACCGGGATACGAATGTTTTCTTCTGTAGCCTCGATGCTGTCGAACAAGCAAAGCTCAACACCGGTGGCATGCTCGGAAAAGATGGCAAAGTTGACGCCGTTCCCCGTCCACGTCGCGCCCAGCGGATAGGGGTAGCCGAGGAAAGTCTGTACCGAAGTCATAAACGCGCCGCGCATTTATCCGGCATCGAGTCCACATTGGCAATCATCAACTCGGCACGCACGCGACATTCTCACTCGTGTTGCATTTGTGGCGACCTTACTAAGATCACTGATGTGATTGGCAAAATCATTGTGGCATCGGCGGCATTGCTCGCAGTCTGTGCCTTGGCACTGTACTTCTACGCACATCACAATTGGCATCCCCTACCGGCAGGGACAGCAATCAATCGGATCGTCGTGGAAAAATCGGCGAAGAAATTGTCGATCTTTGACAACGGCAATCACATCAAGAGTTATCGAATCGCGCTAGGCCGGAATCCGGTCGGCGCGAAACAGGAAGAAGGCGACATGAAAACACCGGAAGGCATCTACAAGATTGATAGCCGAAATGCGCAAAGCAGTTTTCATCTCGCGCTGCACATTTCTTATCCTTCAGATGAGGACAACAAGCATGCGGCCGCGCGCGGCGTCTCAGCTGGCTTTGACATTATGATTCACGGAATTCAAAACGGACGCGGCTGGATCGGCGCCTTTCATCGTTGGAAGGATTGGACTGCGGGTTGCATCGCACTCACCGACGAAGAGATCGAAGAACTCTGGCGCGTGACGCCGGATGGGACGGCGGTGGAGATTCGCCCGTAAACTTGCAGGGACCGCTCATCGGCGTGCACGGCGGTTGCGCCCTACCCAAATCGCCAAGGAAACTTAGATGCAATGGCGACTCGCACTGGTCTACACAGGCTACAAATCTTTCAGCGCACGCTTCGCTTTTTCCACATCCGACGGCCGCAGAACGATCAGACCTTTTTCCATCTCACGCCCGCCGGCGAGATATGCGTATTCGATATTCACTTCGATTTCAGCAAGACGCTCGGCGATTTTCGCCAGCACGCCGGGCTGGCTCGCGGTTTCGATCATCAACACTTCGGTCTCTAGCGCGAGAGTGCCCGCCTCGCCCAGAAGCATGAGCGCCTTGGTTGGATCGCTTACTACCATCCGCACCACTGTGTGATCGACTGTGTCTGACGTGGCCAGTGCGTGGATATTAATTTCTGCTTTAGCCAGCGCTTCACACACGCGCGCAAGCGCCCCGGGACGATTTGCAAGAAAGACTGCAAGCTGGGTGGCCGTTTCAATCGAGAGCGATGCGTTCATGCTACTTTCAACGTGATACCGGGAATGGCTTCTGACAACTCAGGAATGGCGGGTGTCATGTTGAGCAAAGCGAACATCTCTGACTATTGCTTCCGCACGCCGCCAAAACAAATGATCAGAGATTCTTCGCTTCGCTCAGAATGACAAAAGACTCGCTCGCCAATTATGGACTCTAATGCCGCTTCGAAAGAATTCGCTAGTCCCGATAATTTCAGGATTGTCGATCTGAAGATGCCGACAGTTGCTGAACCTCGTCGCGTGATGTCCCGATCGCCGCGGCGGACTATCGGATTCGTCACGGCGTCTTCCATCGTTATTGCCAACATTATTGGCACCGGCATCTTTACCAGTCTTGGCTTTCAACTCGCGGATATTCAGTCGGGGTTCCCCCTGCTCATGCTTTGGATCATTGGCGGAGTCACCGCACTTTGCGGCGCGCTCTGTTATGGCGAGCTCAGCGCCGCTCTGCCGCGCTCCGGGGGTGAATACCATTTTCTATCGCAGATTTATCATCCCGCGCTCGGATTCATGGCGGGATTTGTTTCCGCTACTGTAGGGTTTGCCGCACCAATCGCACTCGCCGCGATGGCGTTCGGGAAATATTTTGTCGGCGTTTTCGGCGTCGGCTCGCCGATGCTTTTATCATTTGTCGTTGTTTGGGTGGTAACAGCTTTTCATCTCGGAAACCTCCAAGTCGGCAGCGTGTTTCAAAATCTTTCCACGCTGGTGAAATTGCTTCTGATCGGCGCCCTTATCGCCGCCGGATTATTTGTACAGCCAAAGCAGCCGATCAGCTTTCTGCCCGCGCCCGGCGACACAATCGCGATCTTTGGCGCGCCGTTTGCCGTGGCGTTGGTTTACGTGATGTATTCTTACTCAGGTTGGAACGCGGCGGCCTATATCTCGGGCGAGATTAAACAGCCGGAAAGAAATGTGCCGCGGTCACTGCTTGTCGGAACCGGTCTCGTGATCGTGATTTACGTTCTGCTCAATGCCGTCTTTCTTGCGACGACACCGGTCCAGGATTTGAAAGGTCGACTCGAAGTAGCGTTGATCGCTGGTAAACATATTTTTGGGACGAACGGCGGGGGGGTTGCCGGCGCGGTCATTTGCCTCGGCTTGGTTTCGGCAATCAGCTCGATGACATGGATCGGACCCCGGGTCAGCATGTCGATGGGCGAAGATCATTGGTTACTGCGACTGCTTGGGCGCAAGAATCCTCACGGCATTCCCACCAACGCCATCGTGCTCCAGTTGCTCATCATCAATGTGCTCTTGCTCACACGCAGCTTTGAAAGCGTGGTGCAATACACTCAATTTAGCTTGTTGCTCTGTTCGCTGTTCACTGTACTCGGCGTGATAGTGTTGCGCACTACGCGCCCGGAAATCGCCCGGCCTTACCGAGTGTGGGCTTATCCGATGCCTCCGATTATCTTCGCTGTCATCACGCTTTGGATGATGTTTTATCTGTTGCGCTGGAAGACCGTCGAATCGCTTGCCGGACTCGCCACCGCACTCGTGGGGCTGCTGCTCTACTTCTGTGCACGAAAGCGACCGCAACGACAACATTCTGCATGAAAACGCAATTCGTCAGAAACAAGGTGGCACAGATTTGGGATATGTTTGGCGTTCATCCGCCCCTCCGCTCTCGTAAAGGGGAGAGGCGAGACGCAGCGCAAGGCCGCAGCTTACAACTTGAAGCCAAATTGTTTGTAGCCATGATGCTCGCGAGCGTGCTCAACGTTTCGGCACAGGAGAATCCCCCGGTCGCGCCGCGCGCCATTCCTGTGGCTCCAGCCGTTGCTGGACCCAATGACATTGCGCGGTTCCTTGCCGGCATGCCCATTCCGGAGAATTCACCGCTTGCGCCGCTCACACGAGATCAGGCATGGCAAGCGCATTCCGCTTTTTTCGAGGGCGAGTTCACCAAGCTTTACCAGCGTCAACTCCAAAAGCTGCACGCGTGGGAAGTCACCAATCTTCCGGAGGTAACGCAGCCGGTTCCAGTCGCGTTTTATATGTTCAGCGGCCCGGACTTTTTGTACGTCGATCAATTTTTTCCTAATGCCTCGGTGTACGTGCTTTGCGGGAAGGAATCAATGGGGCCGCCACCTGATCCGTTGCGCATCCCCAACCTCCCCGGCGCGCTGGGGAATCTGGAAAACGCAATGAAGTCCTCGCTCAACACGACCTACTTCATCACCAAAGACATGAAAGTCGATCTGCAACAACAGAACCTCAACGGTGTGTTGCCGATTCTCTACGTCTTCATCGTACGCGCCGATAAGTCGATTACGAACGTGACCTTCGGCGGGCTCAACAGTAACGGCGCATTTGAAGAGGCCGCGCCGGGAAAGAAAGGCGGCATCCCCGGGGTGCGAATCCGCTACGCCGATAATCAATCGGGCAATTCACAAACCCTCTATTATTTCAACACCGATATTTCCGATGGGGGAATCAAGTCAGCGCCAGGTTTCCTCAAATTTTGTGAGCGTCTCGGAACCGGCTCAAGTTTTCTGAAATCGTCATCGTATCTAATGTTCGAAAACGGCTTCGGAACGATCCGCAATTTCATTCTCACGCACAGCAACAGAATTGTACAGGACGATTCCGGAATTCCTCTGGCTTACTTCGACCCAAACAAGTGGAACCTGCGTCTCTTTGGCGTTTATCTCGGCCCGATCGATCTCTTCAAACAACATTACCAGCCCAGACTTCAGGGGTTGTATCAACAGAGCAATCCGCCGCCGCTTGACTTTGGATTTGGTTATCGCTGGAATTACAAGGAAGCCAATTTGATCGTAGCGGATCGAAAGTGAGTTCTACTAGTTGAAAATCCAGCGCTTTGGTAGGGCGCGCCCGAAATGTAACGGACGGCCCAGCGGTCCGTCCCTACCACTTGTGACATGGCTCTAAAACCTGCGAAACCAGGAATACGGAAAATCGTCTCCTGGGCAATCGGTTGGCCAACGCGGTGGATTCATTTCGCGGTGTGGCCGCACGGGAATCGTGCCCCTCTCGGTCTTACCGCAACGTTCTCGCAGATAGCGGATGAGTTCCTCGCATGCGTCAAGCTGCGCGCGCGTCGGCTGGCCACGATTGAAATCGCCGACCAGACAAATCCCGAGCGAAATGTTGTTCAGATAATCACTGTGCACGTGCCCGCCGTTGATCTGGCGACGCCAGCGATCGCCCACTTCCACCTGGCCGTTTCCTGTGGATGTTCCGTTCCCGATGACGAAATGATAGGCGAGACCATTCTGCATCCGGCGCACGTGGCGATGGTAATAATCGAAGACGCGCGCGTTTCCCTGCCGCGTGCCGCTGTTGTGCACCACAATGAATTGCCAGCGACGCCGTTTCACCGGCGCGCGTCGGATCGCTTCGATGACGGACCGCGTTAGATAACGATAATTACTCGAACTGCGAGACCACGGCCAGAAACCTCGTCTCGGAGGAGGCGTCGGCGCAGGCTCGAGGCCCTGGTCCTCTTCCAGACCGGATTTTTCGATCACGACCTGAGCGCGCTCGCCGCTTGGAGTAGCACGCGGAACTTTTGACTCGGCTGAGGGCGCTGGCGTCGGCGCAGCAGCACCGAGAGCTTTCGGCGCGGGCGTCGGGCGTTCTGAAGCGGGGGCACGCTCGCCCGCACGGGGTGGCGGCGTTTTTTCCGGTTTCGGTGTTTCCTCTTCTTTTCGCGCCGATTTGGATTTCCCGGCTTTTTTAGTTTTGCGCGAAACCTCCTTCTCTTGGGATTTCTTTGATTTCGGTTTCGGCGTGGGCGTGTGGCGCCGCTTTGATTTTGGCGTAGCACCGGGCTCGGGCGTTTCGCGTGGCGTCGGCTTTGGCGTTGCCTCTTCTTCGTCGTCAGATTTTTTCGCCGGCTTCGCTTTACGAGGGCGCGGCGAGTCCTGTGCGTCTTGGGATGCCTTATCGTCGCTGGTCGACTCTTCTTTTGCTAATTTTGCATGAGGAATCGCGGTTGGTGCCTTTTCCGGGGTTGCAGAAGCCAAGCGTTTTTTTTCGGATTTATTCCTCGATGCTTTTGCTATCGGGCTCGGAGATTTTTTTGGTTTCGGAGACGGCGAAACGTGGGGCGCGATTTGCTCGGATTCATTGCGCCGACTTTTTTCTTCTTCGCTGACTTGCGCGTGGAGGAGAGTTCCAGCGATTGCGCCAGAGGCGAGCGCAGTTGCGAGCCAAATGCGAAAGCGCACCACTGCGACGGAGCGTAACAGAGCGCGCGACACGATCAACTCCGAAGGCTCAAATCATGCTGCGCCCGCGGCAGGTTCGGGCACGGCAGGCGCAGCCGAGCGCATTTTTTCGCGTTCGCGGCGAAGAATGGCGTTCAACTTACCGCCCAGCAACAACAGCAGACAAGTGAGATACATCCAAGTGAGCAGCACGACGATGGAGGCCAGCGCGAGATACGTCGGGTTGTAGCGATCATATCTCGCCACATACAGTTGAAAAAGTTTGGTGGCGATGATCCAGCCGACCGAAAAGAAGATCGCGCCGGGCAAAGCCTGACGGACGGTCAAGTAATTTTCGGGAGTGAGGAGATAAAGGGCGAGCGCGAGAATGACCAGCGCCACAAAGGTAAAGGGCAAATTCAGCGTCGCAATCCATGCTTGCAGCGGAAAGGCCAGCTGAAAATTGACTTCCGCAAGACCGGCCAGCCGTTCGCCAAAGACGATGGCGTTGAAGCAGAACACGATGATAATCCCAAACCAAAAAAGCATGAAAAATGAGGTGATATACTTCGACCACCAATGGGGATCTTCCCGCATTCCGTACGTATGGCTGAGGGCGCGTGAAGTCGTCGCAATGAAGACAGTCCCGAAATAAATTCCAAGAATGATGCCTGCGTTGGCGAGCAGCCCGCTCGAGCCTGTTACCACCACATTCGCCATCGCAGAATCCAGAATGTCCTGCACCTTCGGGTCCGGCGGCATGAAGCTTTTCAAGAGGAGAAACATGCGATGCAATTTGGTCGGATCGGTGCCGAACAAGCCGAGTAGATGCCAAAGAAACAGCGATCCGGGGGCCAGCGCGAAAAGAAGCAGATACGCCATCTGTGCCGCCAGCCCGGTCGTGGTATCGGTTGCCGTTTCCCAAACCAGCTGCCGCAAAACGCGCCAGAGGAATCCGAGATATTTCATTTGCACCGAGAGTTTACTTTGCCCGATGCAAATATCCATTAAACTCGCTCCACTTGTCATGTTGAGCGAAGCGAAACATCTCTGATTACTTCCACTGCATGCGTAGCCACGATTACCGGGTCTACATTCTCACCAGTAAGCATTCCACCACACTGTACATTGGCATCACAAATAACCTCACTCGCAGGCTGAGCCAACGTAGACGCGGCGAGACAGAGGGCTTCACGAAACGCTATCAATTGAATCGGCTCGTTTGGTTTGAGCACTTTCGCAATGTGAACGACGCGACCGCATGCGAGAAGAAGTTGAAGGGCTGGCGACGCAGCCGGAAAGTCGCCCTTATCGAGCACACGAACCCGCGATGGCTCGAGTGGAGCGAGGACTGGGAGCAGCAACCAAAGATCTATGATCGCTCATGGGAAACGGAAGAAATGGTCCGAGATTCTTCGCTTCGCTCAGAATGACATTACGAAATGGTTCGCAAGCGCGACCCTGATGCTTAGTGAAAAAACGAATATTGATCCTCACCGCGAGTTTCGGGGAAGGCCACAACAGCGCCGCGCGGGGAATTCGCGATGGTTTGGCGCGCGTCGCCCCGGAAGGAACGGAAGTAGAATTGCGCGATTTGTTTGCCGAAACCTACCCCTTGCTCAACGAACTGGTTCGAAAGAGTTATCTTTGGCTGGTTGATTTTGCGCCGCGTTTTTGGGGAAGCGTTTATCGATGGATTGATCGCAAGAAAGATTATGACAAAAATTTCCAGCGTTTTTCCCGGCTCAAGGAGCACTTCGCTGCTTTACTCGATCGCTTTCAACCAGACATAATCGCTTCCTCTTTTCCAGCTTATCCATACCTACTTGAGCAGATCTTGGGGCCCCACAGGCTCTGCAAAAGCGTCGTTGTCGTGACTGACTCGATCACCGTCAACAAAATCTGGTATCGCTGCGCCGCCGATTATTTTCTCGCTCCCAACGAACAGAGCGCCGCGGTCTTGCGAGCAGCCGGAATCGCTGCGAACAAAATCAAGGTGTTTGGTTTTCCTGTAAGTCCAAAATTTGCCGATTCCACGCAAGATCGACAATTCCCTTCGGCCAATTCCAAACGCCGAGTTCTCTACATGATTCATGCCGCGACACGTAACGCGCCTGAACTCGTGCAACGGCTTGCCGATCTTGGCGTCGATCTCACCGTGACTATTGGCCGGGCCGATAAACTACGGCCAGCCATCGAAACGGCAGCAGCCGATCCCAACATCAAGGTCCTCGGGTGGACCAACCAGATTCCGCGCATGCTACAGGCCAGTCATTTGCTGATCGGAAAAGCTGGAGGAGCGACGGTGCAGGAAACGATCGCTGCCGGCTGTCCGATGATCATCAATCACGTCGTTGCTGGTCAGGAGGAAGGCAATGCTCGGTTGATCGTCGAGACCAATTCGGGTGTAATCGCAAATTCGCCACGCGAAGTCATCGCCCAGGTGCAGCGCGCGTTTGCCGATGACGCAAGGCAATGGCGTGAATGGTCCGCAAATATCAGCCGTTTGAGCAAACCGCGGGCTGCGCTCGATATTGCTGAATTTCTGATGTCACTATGACCTCTCATTAACACCGCGGCTTTAGCCCGGTGAAGAAAGCGCCTAACGAGTGACAAACCGTTTCAAGTCAGCGCACCGGGCTGAAGCCGCGGTGTCAATGAGACCAAATTTCCTCGCCGGCCGCGAGCGTTCGCACGAGCTCCAATTCTGGCGAGAGAACGACCAAATCCGCATCTGCGCCAACCTCCAGGCGGCCTTTGGTTTCAAGGCCAATAGCACGCGCCGGATTTTCCGTTGCCATCACGACGGCTTCGTGGAGCGGAACGTTTACTTCCATGACCATTGTGCGGACAAGGTCGATCATGCGCGAAGCGCTACCGGCAAGCGCCGAGCGGTCTGCAAGTAGACAGACGCCATCTTCCACGATGCAATCCTTCCCAAAAAGCGAGAAGTGGGATCCATTCGGCAGCCCCGAGCCAGCGCTTGCATCCGTTACGAGACAAATGCCGTCGGGGCCTTTTGCGTGATACAACATTTTCATCAGCGTCCCCGAAACGTGCCGACCATCGGCGATCAGTTCGCAACCGATCTGCGGTTCGCTTAAGGCGAACTCCAGTAAACCGCCAACGCGATAAATGCCGCGGCGACGTGCGCTCGACATGCAGTTGAAAGTGTGGGTGACGCTGCGCATGCCACGTGCGAAACCTTCTGCCGCCTCCTCGTCCCACGCATCGCTGTGGCCTCCGCTGACGCTGATCCCGTGAGTGTAAAAATTCTCGATCGCCTCGAGCGCTCCCTGCAGCTCGGGCGCGATCGTGACTCGTTTGATGACGTTCGAATGGTGGAGTAGTTGCTGGACCGAAGGTCGCGACGGATTTTGAATGAATTCGGCCTGTTGCGCACCGCATTTAGCCTTCGAAATAAATGGGCCTTCGACGTGAACACCCGCAATCTGACTAATGGTATGGCTCGACCGCCGAGCGGGCCGCGGAATGCAATCACGGACAACATTTAGAACATCGGTAATGCGATCGAGCGGCGCGGTCGCCGTTGTCAGCAAAAGCGAAGTGGTGCCGCCGCTGGCGTGATAGTCGCAGATGGCTTGAAACGCTTCTGCAGAAGCTTCCATGCTGTCACGACCCAGAGCGCCGTGCACATGAAGATCAATGAAGCCGGCCGCGAGGTAATTTCCGTGGAGATCAAGAACCTCGTTTGCGCGCGCACGGCTACGTTCGCGGATTGCCCTGATTCTTCCTTTTTCAACAACGAGCTCAAGGCCCTCCCGAATGCCATCGCGAAAAATCAAACGCGCGTTCGTAAGAATCATTTCGCTCAATGCTCGGTGACGAAGCGCGAATGTCGAATGTTTGACCTCGCCTTAGGGGCTTAGCAAGCTCGCGTACCAATGCAGAAAGGTATTCCCAAAAAACATCCAGCTTAGCGCACCAAACGCCAGGTAAGGTCCAAACGGCAGCTTGGCTGACCAGACCCGTTTTCCAACGACCAGCGTGATCAGACCGACAATCGAACCGAGAAGAGATCCCGCGAAAAGGCTAAACAAAACCGCGCGCCAGCCGAGAAACGCGCCGATCGCCGCCAGAAATTTCAAGTCGCCGCGGCCCATTGCTTCGCGAGGGATCACAAGTTCGCGCGCCACACCAGAAATCTGCGCGACATCGTCCAGCATCATCACGTGGCCGTCAGCCGTGACGCGATCGTAGTGAAAGTCCAGCGTCACGTTGCCATAGGTGTGGTGGTCGATCCTGGCTTCGTCGCACTCAAGCAGTAATCGGTCTTTTTCCCGGGCAAAATAGTCACTCCACAAACTTTCTTCGTTGCCCACCACCAGATCCGCATCATCCCCGCGTTTGGTCCATGTGAACGGCGTCGGGGCGTCGAATTCAATCCGTTTTCTTCCAAAAGCGATTTTGCCGGCTTCGAGAACGATCAATAAGATTACATAACCCAATGCTGCGGCCAGAAGAGAACGAACGCACGCCGCAATCCGGGAATCGGTTTCCATCAAAGCTGGCACCGCCGCACCGCAAACAACGCCAGCAATAATGCCGCCGATCGTTACGCGGTCTGGAATGATAAAATGTTCAAGATCGATAAATGTTCCAACGATCAGAAGCGAAACAAAAATCCAGTACGCAATCGCCATCTGCCACGGAAAGGCTTGCCAGATGATCAGGAACAACAGCGCAGCGATCAATTCCACCGCGAAATAGCGAAAGGCGATTTTCGCGCCGCAATTCGCGCAGCGACCGCCGAGCAAAATCCAGCTAACCAACGGCAGATTTTGATGCCAGGGAATCTGCTGTTTGCACGCCGGGCAAAAAGAGCGACGCGGTTTGTTAATCGAAAGATCGACAGGCCAGCGATAAATGCAGACGTTCAAAAAGGATCCGACTGCCGCCCCTAGAACAAAGGCAAACGCACGCAAAAGAACCTCGTAAACGGAATGAGCCACGTGCGATTATTTGGGGATCGACTCAGAAGCGCGGCGCTCCATTAGCCATGCAATCCAGATGCAGCTTTCATAAAGCAGACACATCGGGAGCGCCATCGCGACCAAGGTCAGAATGTCTGGTGTCGGCGTAATGATCGTCGCCAGAATAAAGATCAGCACCACGGCGTAAGGCCGTGTGCGCGCCATGAACCTGTAGGTAATCAATCCAAATCGAACCAGCGCCAGCACTACCACTGGTAATTCGAAAGCCAGTCCAAAGCCGATCGTAAATCGGGTCACAAAGGAATAATATTGTTGCACCGTCCAGGTAGGCGCCCAGCCGAGTGACTCGGTGTCGCGAAAGAAAAAAAGGATCGTCTTCGGCAGCAACCAAAAATAGCAAAGGGTGACACCGAGAAGGAAGAGCGCGAAGCTAACTAAAATAGCCGGAAGCAAAAAGCGCTTTTCTACGGCGGTGAGCGCCGGCAGCACAAACTCCGCGATGAAATAGAGCAGCAGCGGAAAGGAGAGAACGATACCGGCGTAAAACGCCAGATGAAAGGAGATCACGATTGAATCGGTGATACCGAGTGCTTTGAGTGTTCCGATTTGTGATCCCACGTCGCGCAACGGAGCCTGCAATATCCGCACGAGCGTCGAGCGAAATGTGAAGCAAACAATCATCGCCGACGCGAGCGTGATTGCCATCTTCACAATCATCCATCGCAACTCTTCCAAATGCTCCAGAAATGGCTTGGAAGTTTCGCTTTCGGGCACTTCGCGAAATTTGAAAATGTCTCGTAGCGTCATCAGATCAGAATCCGAAATTCGAATATCGAATATCGAAATAAAGGCGACTCGAAAAGCGACGCCAGGAAAGCGTACGCACACCAAGAGCTCAGACGAAACGGAAATGACACGGTGCGCCTATGTCGCGCGAAGCGCTTTGGGAGTGCAAGGCGTCTTCGCATCGCTTTTGACAGGCTAAGAGCTCCCGACCGGGAGAAGAGCGCAAGCCGCGAGCCGCGCCCAGATGCTTAGTGTGTTGGCATCGCGAATCTCGTTCTCGGCGATCATTCGCCGAATTTCCGCAACACTAAATTCGCGGCAATCGAGGATCGATTCTCCTTCGTCTCCGGCCGATGCCTCTTTGCACTTCTGCACGGGGCGCGCCAAAAAGAAATAACCCCGTTCATCCGTAAAGCCAGGCGAGGTAAAGTACTGACCGAGCGCGATAAGTTCGCCATCCTTGGCAAACTCATAGCCCGCTTCCTCGCGAAGTTCGCGCAGCGCGACCTGCTCAACGGTTTCTTGAGTGGGGGAGTCGATCTGGCCGGATGGCATTTCCCAAATTGCTGTTCGAATCGGAATGCGCTCCTGGTGAATGAGAACGATTTTGCCGTCCCGCGTCATCGGCGCAATGATCACAGCTGCTTTCCGGTGCACAATCGTCCATGCCCGCGGCTGCGAACACGAGGGTGTTCGCACATGCTCGGTCACAACTTCAAGATGCGCATTGGCGAAATGCCGCTCACTCGAAACGGTTTCCCAGATGTCTTGCATAACCCGTGAAGTGTAGTGGCCGCTGTCCTCAGCGGCAAACATTGTGGCACTGGCGGCTGGGTTCGATGGCGGCGCGCCCTCGCCACGGCGAGCAGGCTGTGGTCGCGCCCTACTCTTCGGCCAGTAGTCTTTTCCAGCGCTTGATCTGCGCCGCGATATTCTGGGGCGACGGAGCGCCGACCGCGCGTCGCTGAGCAAGTGAACCGCGGATATCGAAAATCTTCGCCACATCATCGTCGAAGTGTGGCGAAAACTCTTTCATTTCCGCGACCCCGATTTGATCCAGTGGAACGCTTTTCGTTATGGAGTGCACAACAAGCTCTCCAACGATTTGGTGCGCCTCGCGAAACGGCGTTCCTTTTTTCACGAGGTACTCGGCCAAATCGGTCGCGAGAAGACTTGGGTCGCGCGCTGCATTTTCCATGCGCTCACGATTGACTCTCAAGTCGGGCAACATCGCCGCAAAGACCTCCAGCGCGCTTTTGGTCGTATCGACAGAATCGAACAACGCTTTCTTATCTTCCTGGATGTCGCGATTGTAAGAAGAAGGAAGTGCTTTCATTGTGGTCAGGATCGACATCA
>QHOS01000189.1 GCA_003219415.1 Verrucomicrobiota bacterium
TAATTAGGTCCGCTTCGTGGCTGCGCGGGAATTCCAGTTCGATTTCCGCCATGGCCAGCCGGCGCCCATCCGTTGCAACCAGCGTCAGCTTGTTGTCCTTGAAACTGAACAGAACGCCGTTGAGCACGTAGCGGGTCTCGTCGGTCGATATGGCATAGGAAGTCTTGCGCAGGCCATCGCGCAAATCTTTCTGCCGAATCGTGACAACTTTCGCTCCCTCAAACTTCGGCAACGGCGGAAATTCGTCTTCAGGCAGCCCGAGAATTTTGAAGAAACTTTGGCCGCTGCGGATCGAAGCGGCATTTTTTCCATCCACATCGACCTGAATTTCGCTCGAAGGCAGTTCGCGAACGATATTGAAGAGACGACGCGCCGGGAGAGTAGTCGCTCCTGTTTTGTCCACGTGCGCTTCGCAACTGCCGCGCACGCCGACATCAAGGTCGGTTGTGGTGAGATGGATTTCATCCTCGGCGGCCTGCAGCAAAACATTGGAAAGGATTGGGAGTGTCGTGCGGGTGCTGACGACGTTTTGGACTTGTTGCAGACCTTCGAGCAGTTTTTCTTTCGTAACGCTAAATTTCATGATGAACAGAAGCGTCTAAGATGTAACGCCTTGGATTTTGTTCGGCAACCGCAATCTCTGACGCGGGGAAGTGTGCGCCACTGGGGAGTTCAACGCTGAAGCGAACTATCGATGAACGATATCGTCTGGCGAAGGTTGTCCTGCTCGGTCATCCGTTTCTTTACCAACTTGCACGCGTGCAACACGGTGCCGTGATCGCGCCCGCCAAAGGCCTCGCCGATTTCATTCAAAGACGCCTTGGTGAGCTCGCGCGCCAGATACATCGCCACCTGCCGCGGAAAGGCGATGCTGGCCGGACGCCGCTTGCTTGTCATATCGGCCACGCGCACATCGAAATGTTCGGCCACGCGCCGTTGAATTTGCTCGATCGTAATGGAATGCCGTCCCTCCTCCTGCAAAATATCCTTTAGCAAATGCTCCACGACTTCCTGCGTCAGTTCTTTGCCGCTTAGCGATGCAAATGAGGCTACCCGCATCAGCGCGCCCTCCAGGCGGCGCACATTTGTTCGAATGCGGCTTGCGAGGAATTGAAAAATATCATCCCGCAGTTTGATCTGCATGCTGTTCGCCTTTTTCCGCAGGATCGCCATGCGTGTCTCGATGTCTGGCGGCTGAAGCTCAGCGGTAAGTCCCCATTCAAATCGCGAAACCAGACGGTGTTCCAGATTTGCGATTTCGGAGGCGGGACGGTCGCTGGAGAGGACGATCTGTTTATGCCCGTCAAAAAGCGTGTTGAATGTGTGAAAGAATTCCTCCTGGGAACGCTCCTTGCCTCCCAGAAATTGGATGTCATCAATCAAAAGAAGATCGGCCTGGCGATAACGCTTCCGGAACTTTACCAGATTACTGTGCTGGATCGCATCGATGAACTCGTTAATGAAGAGTTCGCTAGAGACATAGATCACCTTCATGTTTTTCTTCTTCGCCCAAACGTATTGGCCGGTGGCCTGCATCAAATGGGTCTTGCCAAGACCGACTCCGCCGTAAATGAATAGCGGGTTGTATGTGCGCGCCGGCGCCTGCGCAACGGCAAGACTCGCCGCATGCGCAATTTCGTTGTTCGGGCCGACCACGAAAGATTCGAATGTGTTCCGTGGATTGAGCCCCGGCACGGTTGCGCCTGGTTTTGTGTCGCCCGGTGGTTCCGGCAAAACTTCTTTCAGCGGCGTGGGATTCTCCAGAGATGTTTGCGGACCAGGTCCTGACGGCGAGCAAAACTTAATCGAGCGCGGGCCGCCACACGTACTGACGATCGCGGTCTGCAACGCCGGCAGATAGTTACTCTCGATCCAAAACTGATAGATGTTATTTGGAACGCCAAACGTCAGCGATTTGTCTTTGGCCTCGACCAACTCGACAGCAGAAAACCAGCGTTTGAAACTATCGGCGCTAATCTGCGGCTTAAGCGCAGCCGATAACCGCTGCCACAACTGCGCACATTTTTTGTCCATAGCAGACTTGTTAACAGTGTTACACAAATGCCATACTGGCTCGCGCCCTGGGAAATCGCTTGGAAACACCGACTTGAGACGCAGCTATTCCCCAGCGTAAGCCGCTGTGGAAATGCGGAAAAAAAATGCCGAAAACGTGTAAATACGAGGGAAAACGGACAAATGCACGCTTCAACGTCGCTTTGGCTTCAATCTGCCGCGCATACGCACTCGATTGTTCTTTCGGGGAACTTTTGGTGTTCTTCATTCTCGCTGCTAAAAGTTTCTCAGGGATGTTCACAACTTATTCACATGCGCTTTGTTCCCGTCCTCGCCAGCGGGCTTGAGACTAGAAACCAGTTTAAAAATCGACAAGAAAAAAATGAATTTTATTTTTCATCTGTGGAAAAAAATTTCTTGACTAAAAAAACGAAACACGGGTGTCCGAGGGAAAACCAAAAATGATCGTTCCGGCTGATTTCGCCGCGACGCACGCCCAGTACCGATCACGAATCGCGGCGGCGAACTACTCTGGCTGATTTGGATCCTGCGGCACTCCTGAGTTGACCGAAATCGTCTGCAGGCGCAATTTTCTCGCCCGCAGAGCTTTCGTTGGACCGACTCGATGGCGCGTGTGGAGGCCGTGCTGCACGGCGCGAAAGCGAAAATCAGCTCGCGCGAAAAAAAAGAGAACCGAGAAGTCTGGACTGTGGAGGGCCTTGTTCATCCCGGATTAAAGCGGACCCTGTTCACCTTTAAGCAGAGGGCGCTTGTCGCTGTAGAGCTACAATACGAATACCCGGACTGGTCGATCGAACGTTACAACCAACGAATGGGAGAAATTCGTAAATACTTCGACGAGAAGTACGGAACGGGAAAACTGGTTTCGCGTTCTCGCGATAACGACACGGACGTCATTCAGACGCTGGTTGGCTATCAGTGGATGGTCGGCACGACGATGCTCGAGCTCTTTTATTTCTCAGCGCAACACGACAACCTCGTTTACCGCACCATCACTGTTGATTACAAGGCGCTGTAGGCGGTCCAGTTTCCTCACCGCGAACCGCGCGGTGGCCATCGCTGCTGTGAGTTTCTTCTAGTCTTGGAGGACGCGACAAGTTATCACGTCCTCCTAGCAAATTGAGCCGAGGAGTTGTCATGCCAACGTCAGATCTCACTGGATCCTCGAGTGCCACCATTGCTGAAATTCTGGCGAAGTTTGGGACCGATTCAAAGACCGGTTTGAATTCCGTCGACGTTCAGCAGCGCCTGAATAAGTACGGACCGAACGCACTGGCGGAAGAAAAGAAAAGCTCGCTTTCTGCTTTCCTTGCTTATTTCTGGGGGCCTATCCCATGGATGATCGAGGCCGCTGGCCTCACGGCCTTGATCGTAAGAGACTGGGGCGATTTCACGATTATCGCCTCACTCCTATTGTTCAATGCGTTGCTAGGATTCTGGGAGGAACACGAAGCTTCCAACGCGCTCGGCGCCTTGAAGAGCTCGCTGGCCTTAAAAGCACGTGTGCTGCGCGGTGGAAAATGGCAGGAAGTCGATGCGCGCACGTTAGTGCCTGGAGATATCATTCGCCTGTACCTGGGCGACGTTATCCCTGCCGACTGTAAGCTCATCCAAGGCGACTACATCAGCGTCGATCAATCGGCACTGACAGGGGAATCGCTTCCAGTTACGAAAAAAACGGGCGAAGACGCGTACTCGGGCTCCGTCGTGAAACAGGGAGAAATGGTCGCAGTGATTACTGCAACCGGAGCGAACACCTTTTTTGGCCGCACCGCAAAATTGGTGGCTGGAGCCGGAAACATTTCGCATTTCCAGAGGGCCGTGATGAAGATCGGTAACTTCCTGATTATCCTGGCACTGGTGTTGGTGGTGATTTTGGTGGCCAATCGTCTCTTCGACATGCGCGGCCATTACGACCGAGCAGTTCTGTTAAGGCTGGCCGAGATTGTTCTTATTCTTCTGGTGGCATCAGTGCCAGTAGCAATGCCGGCAGTTCTTTCGGTGACTATGGCTCTGGGGGCCCGAAGGCTTGCCAAAAGCAAGGCAATCGTCTCGCGACTCGAGGCGATCGAGGAATTGGCGGGCGTCGACGTTCTCTGTTCGGATAAAACCGGCACATTGACCCAGAACAAGCTGACCCTCGGCGAAGCGCAACCCTGGGCTGGAACCGACGCGCAAACGTTGATCCTAATGGCGTCCGTAGCTTCGCGCCCAGCGGATAACGATCCGATCGATCTCGCGATCATGGCCGGCCTCAAGGACTCCTCGGTTCTTAAGAGCTATCAACAGGAAAATTATGTCCCCTTCGATCCGGTGGGGAAGCGCACGGAGGCCACGATCAAGGATGCCTCCGGCAAAGTCTTTAAGGTGACTAAAGGCGCGCCGCAGGTGATTCTCGGGCTGGCGAAGCTCTCTGGCGCGGACTTGGAGAAGGCACAGCAGACGGTGAACGGATTCGCCAGTCGCGGTTACCGCACCATCGGTGTGGCTGTTGCCCAAGGCGATGGTCCCTGGGTGTTCCTAGGGATTCTTCCTCTGCTGGATCCGCCTCGGCCGGATTCCAAGAGCACTATCGCCCGAGCTCGTGAATACGGTGTCGAAGTGAAGATGGTTACTGGCGACAACGTAGCCATAGCCCGGCAGATCTCATTAGAGCTCGACATGGGCACAAATATCCAGCCGGCAACGGAGCTCTTCCCCGGCGACATTACAAAAGGACAGATCCCATTGGACGCAGCTGAGAAAATCGATGAGGCCGATGGATTCGCTCAGGTTTTCCCGGAACACAAATACGCCATTGTAAAAATACTGCAGGAGAACGGCCACATCGTAGGAATGACCGGTGACGGCGTGAATGACGCTCCTGCCCTCAAGCAAGCGGATGTAGGCATTGCCGTTTCCGGAGCAACCGAAGCAGCTCGAGCTGCAGCAGCATTAATTCTAACTGCACCCGGTCTTTCAGTCATCATCGAAGGGATCGCCGAAGCCAGGCGCATCTTCGAGCGAATGATGAGTTACGTGTTATATCGCATCGCGATGACGATCGCCATCATGGTATTTGTAGTGCTGGCATCGATCTACTATCACTTCTTTCCTCTGACCGCGATTATGCTTATCGCGCTCGCTCTTCTGGACGATGTGCCTATTATGACCATCGCCTTCGATAACGCCAGTGTGTCGCCCCAACCTGTCAAGTGGGAGTTGGATCGTGTGTTAGTTATCTCTTCGGTTTTGGGCTTGCTTGGAGTAATTCAAAGCTTTGGTCTGCTGTACCTGGGCGACACGCTTCATCACCTGGATCATCCACAACTGCAGACCATGATGTTCCTGCAACTCGTAGCAGGTGGTCATCTCTTGTTATTCGTGACCCGCACTCGGAGAGCTTTTTGGAAGCCACCGTATCCGAACGCCAAGCTTTTCTTTGCAATTGTCGTTACCCAAATCGCCGCGGTATTCATGTGCAGCCAGGGTTGGCTGGTGCCACCGCTTCCCTGGAGAATCATCGGTTTTGTTTGGGCCTATAACCTGGCGTGGATGATAGTCCAAGACATCGTAAAGCTAGGGATCTACGGAATGCTGGACCCGGTCCGTGCGTGGAAAAGATCCCTTTTCCAGCCCCTTCGAGTTCCTATGCCACGTGGGCCGGAGGCGGTTCGCTAACCTAAGAAAGGAGACCTGACATGTCCAACTACCGAAAAAAACTTGTCGTCAACCCGGGATCCAATATCCGGCTGAAACACTTCGACCCCGGCTATCATGGCAAACATGAGTCACACAAATCGGCTTTGCCGGAGATTCAGGAGAACCTGCAGAAAATGGAGGAACTACAATACCGGATGTATGCGGAGAACAAGCATTCGCTTCTCATTGTGTTACAGGGATTGGACGCAGCTGGCAAGGACGGCGTAGTCCGCCACGTCTTGACTGGCCTGAATCCATCGGGCTGCGTTTCTACTAACTTCAAGGAACCGACGAAGGAAGAGCTAGCGCACGATTTTCTCTGGCGCGTGCATCCGCATGTGCCAGCAAAGGGGTCCATCGCAATTTTCAATCGCTCCCACTACGAAGATGTGCTGGTAGTAAGAGTTCACGGCTTGGCGTCGGAAAAGGTCTGGTCAAAACGGTACGACCAAATAAACGATTTTGAACGGTTAATCACTACCGAAAACAACACAACGATTCTCAAATTTTTCCTGCACATTTCAAAAGACGAACAGCTTGCCCGGTTCAAGAAGCGATTGGATGACCCGGAGCGTCAGTGGAAAATCAGCGACTCGGACTATAAGGAACGCGAATATTGGGGTGATTACCTCAAGGCCTTCGAGGATGTGCTTACTAAAACGAGCACCGAACAGGCGCCTTGGTTTATCATTCCCTCGAATCATAAGTGGTTTCGGGACTTGGCTATCTCACAGATTATTGTCCGAGAGATGGACGACATGAACATGCAGTTGCCCAAACCGACTGTGAACCTGGCTGAAATTCGTCGTGACTATCATCAGGCGGAGGATGGGGAGAACTTGGATCGTCGCAAGAAGCGGTAACATTGGTCGAGATCACGCCATCGCAACGCCTGACGTCGCTGCTGGATGGTTCGCCCCTGAAACCAATCCAGCGATGGCTTTGGGTGCTCTCGACCGGAGGCACATTACTTGATGGCTTTGTAATCTTCGTCCTCGGCGTGGCGATGCCACTGATCACCGTTGAATTTCATCTCACTCCCGAAGTGGTAGGTCTCATCGGGGCGAGTCTGGTATTTGGTGCTGTCTTCGGTGCCGGACTCGGCGGGCCGATGGCAGATCATCTTGGCCGAAAGAAGTTGATGCTTGCCGACATGATAATCATCGCTGTCGGCGCCGCGACCAGCGCGCTGGCCAATGGATTCCCAATGCTCTTTGTCGGCCAACTTCTCGTTGGGGTGGGAGTCGGCATCGATTTCCCAACGAGTAGCAGTTACGTTTCGGAAGTACTGCCGAAACGCAGTCGTGCACGAATGATGGTCGCTACGATTGCATGCCAATCGGTTGGCATGTTGCTCGCGGCAATAATTACGCTGGCGCTGCTGAAAAACGCGCAGAGCGGTCAGATTGGGCGGCTTTTTCTGACGATGGAAGGCGTCATTGCCCTTGTTTTTTTCTCACTACGTCTGTCGGAACCAGATAGTCCGCATTGGTTAATTGTTCGAGGTAGATTTGCCGAGGCGGCGGAGGCGTTCATCCGGATCATGCCTGAGCAGCGCGAAGCAGTACTACAAATTACGGACAATGCCGGAAACCCAGGCGTTGCAAATTCAGTTGCGCCGCCGAAAGCACCCGGAATAGCGATCCTTTTCTCTCGCCGCTATCGAGCTCGTACGGCGCTGGTCGCGGTTCCCTGGTTTTTGATGGATATCGCTACCTATGGCGTCGGACTTTTCACCCCGATTATCCTGGGTGCAATTGATCTCTCCGGTAAGAGAGTCGGCGTCATCGCCCGTGACTTCGCAGATGCCAGGGGAAGCGCTGCGATCGATGTGTTCCTGCTCCTCGGTTTTCTTCTTGGAATCTGGGCGGTCCCGCGGTTCGGGCGCATTCGCATGCAAGCGATCGGTTTCGCGAGCATGGCTTTCGGCATGTTGCTGTTGACGATCGCTACTCGCGTATCGAGTTCTCCCGCAGCCCCGGGACACATTCCTCTCGTGTTCGCTGGCTTCATCCTGTTCAACTTGTTGATGAACGCCGGACCTAACTCCACCACGTTTACGCTCGCGCCTAGCTTGTTTCCCACGCAACTGCGGGCCACAGCCAGCGGTTTCGCTGCTGGTGTCGCTAAAATCGGTGCGACTCTCGGCGTCTTTGTTCTGCCGATCTTGAAAGGTAAGTTTGGCGTCCCAGCAGTTTTCGGCATGATGGCGACCGTCAGTGTTCTTGGTTTGGTCGTTACCTTGGTCTTTGGGCATGAGGATGCGGAATAGGCCGCCGTGCTGGTCATTCCAACCGGATCGCTGATTCAGATTTGATCGGTCGTGCAAAATGCGATAGCTCATTCGCCAATATGAAGATGTCGATCTCGGCGAAGTCTGTTGCCGGGCTTGGCTTGTTCATTGCAGCAGCCTTCCTGCTTGAGGCAGGAGCTGAGCACCAGTTCGAGGCAATACGACTTCGGACCGGCCGCTTTGAGTATCGCATGGTGAAAGCGGGCAAGGAGATCGCGAAGTTCAATCTGACAGTCGAAAAGGCAGCGGGCGAAAATTTTCGTTTCGCTGGAGAGGCCGTCGGTTTTAGCCAGAAATGGGAATCGATCGCGACGCCCATGTTCCACCCCGTTTCGGCGACGCTGCGAATGCAACTCAAGGATGGAAAAATGTATTCGATGACTTTGAAATATGCCGATGGTTCCGTCACAGGATCTGAACAGAAAGAATCGTCATCGCCCAATAAGATAGACAATCATGTTCCACCAGGGACGGTCGATCAGCGGATTGATTGGGCCGCGGCAATGTCGAACGGTCTCGTGGTTGGCGACAAGTTCCACTTTACCGTGTTCGATCCGGCCACCGGTGTTAGCCAGGTCACAGGGGAAGTCGCCGGAGACGAGAGAATTATTGTTCCTGCGGGTACTTTCGATACGGTCCGCATCATCTACCAAATCGAAAAGTCCAAAGGGACTGAGCGCTACGAAGTTTTGGCCACAAAAGCCCTGCCACGCATGATGATTCGCGAAGATTTTCCGAATGGAACTTCAAGCGAATTGGTTGGCAACGAATAGCCCTTCTCGGGGGAGATCATGAAGGCATCAGCTGGCCGGGCCGGTCTGTCCCGATATGTCGAGACCTTCGTACGTTTCTGCGACGATATGATCGACAACGGCCTTCATGTCCTGCGTGCGTTCCCAGACCGTCAATTGCCGATCCGCGCCGGTGCCTTCGCGCATGATCCGTTCGATGTGCGCCATCTCCTTTTGAGTGTCGAGCTCATTTACCTCGGTCGAGACGAACTCGAGCAATTCATTTAACAAACTGCGCGCCTCCACTTCCGTTTCCCTGCCGAAATCGATTAGTTTGCCGTCGATGCCGTAGCGCGAAGCGCGCCAGCGATTCTCATCCAGTAACCGGCGGCGATAAACGCGGAAGCTAATGTTCTGGCGGAGCAACTTGTACAGTTTTGAGATCACCGCCTGAATCAATGCGGCTATCGCGAGCGTGTCGTCTACGCGCGATTGCGCGTCGCACACGCGAACTTCGAGCGTCTCGAAAAATGGATGGAGTCGGATGTCCCACCAGATTTTTTTCGCGTTATCGACGCAGCCTGTCTTTACCAACAGCTTGCAGTAATCCTCGTACTCGGAAAGGCTCTCGAACGCGTCGGGAATCCCGGTTCGCGGAAAACGCTCGAACACTTTGAGTCGATAACCTTTCAGGCCGGTGTCCTGGCCGACCCAGAACGGCGAGTTGGCCGAGAGCGCGTAAATGTGCGGGAGAAAATAGCGCGCTTGATTCATGACGTGAATCGCACTTTGCCGATCCGGAATGCCGACGTGCACGTGCAAACCGAAGATGAGATTGGCGCGTGCGAGCTGCTGCATGTCCTTGACGATCTCCTGATATCGCTCGCCTTGAGTAATAAGTTGATCGCGCCAGTGCGAAAACGGATGCGTCCCCACGGAGGCAATCTGCAGTCCGCTGCGACCTGCCAGTTCCGCGAGTCTGCTGCGCAGTTCAATCACGTGAGCACGCGCATCGACAGTCGACTGGCAAATTTCAGTGCCTAACTCAACGACCGATTGGTGCATCTCCGGCTTGATTTGCTCCTTGAGGGTAACTTTCCCGCCCTCGAGGATTTCCTGGATGTGCGACCGAAGCTCGCGTGTCTCCGGATCGATAATGGCGAATTCCTCTTCGATACCGAGGGTGAACGTGTGGTTTTTCTTCGCCATGGCGGGCGCAAATCTCCCTCAAAAACGCCCTAATGTCATCCCGAGCGGAGCGAGGGATCTCACATGATGTCGTGGAGCACACCAGTTCACCTGTGTGATCAACTTGCTGTGTGAGGTTCGTCGTCTTCGCGACTCGGAATGACACGCGAAGTTGTTTGTCGATCTTACGCCACTTCGCCTAACGAACTCTTTCTCACAGCCGCCTGCAGAAATTTGCCCCAACTCAAGTTGTCGCGGCCGGGAACATGCTCGCGCGCTTTACGGATGGCCATTTCCGACACAGCCTCGACGACCCATTCGAAATTTGCCTGACCGACGTTGGCTGCTTCCGCATCCGGCGCGGGATTGCAAAAATCAATGGCGACCGGCACACCGTCGCGAATCGCAAACTCGACCGTGTTCAAGTCGTAACCGAGAAACTGATTCAGCGTCAGCACATCCCGCTCGACTCTTTGGAGAATATCTTTCGGTGCCTGCCATTCGGTTTGATACCGCAAATGGTAAGGATGCCGCGGCTCGTACGGCATTATCCGCACTTGCCGTTGATCGATTGAATAGCAGCGGAAATACATGTCGAACTTCACTTCCTCCTGCAACATCATCACCAGCTGGCCAGTCTCGCTGTAGGCGCGATAAAATTCTTCCGGGTTATGCAAGCGATAGACGTTCTTCCAACCGCCCCCTGCGAACGGTTTGAAGAATGCGGGCCAGCCGACGTAATCGAAAATCGCCTCCCAATTCAATGGATACTGGAGATTACGAAACGATTTGTCGTTCGTGTCCGTCGGCGGCTGGTTCGATGGAAGCAATACCGTCCGCGGAACGGCGACGCCAATCTTGGTGGCGAGCGCGTTGTTGAAGAATTTTTCATCGGCGCTCCACCAGAAAGGATTATTTACGACCGCTGTTCCGGTGAGGGCTGCGTTTTTGAGCCAGGCCCTATAGAACGGCACGTCCTGCGAGATACGATCGATCACCACGTCGTAGCCACATGGCTCGCCCTGGATCACCTTGTCGATCCTGACAAATTCGGCGACGATTTCTTTGCCGCCGGTTTTCTGATTCACCCGCTCGACAAACGCCGGCGGAAAGCTGTGTTCCTGGCCAAAAAGAATTCCAATTTTTTTCATATGCAGACAACCGCGGATTACGCGGATCACACGGATGAGGTCTCGTTCGGAGCGTGCATTAAAATACCGTAACTCCTGGACTCTCATTAACACCGTGGCTTTAAGCCCGGTGCATTTCGCGTGGAGCGCAATCAAGCCGTTTTAACGGCTTTGTCCAGAGCGAGGGTTTGAATCCATGCGCCGGAACACTAAGATAAGCCATGGTCAAGAAATTGTTGCACACGCGCTATCGCGTCCACGACTTGGAGAAAACGGTTTCTTTCTACAAGGATGTGCTGGGACTTAAGGAACTTCGCCGTCACACTTCCGGTCGCGGATCGCAACTTGTGTTTTTGAAAGCACCCGAGAGCGACCAGGAGATTGAGATTTGTAAATTTGATGAGAGCGGGCCGGTGGTGGTCGGCCCCGATCTTACGCACCTCGCTTTTGAAGTGGACGATTTGGAAAATTTCGCGAAACATGCGGCCGCAAAAGGTCATCCGCTATCGGACGGACCGCATTCGAGTGGCAACGGTAAAATCGCGTTCATCGACGCGCCGGAAGGCTACGAGATCGAATTGATCGAGCGCGGAAGGAAATCATAAGTCGTATTGTCATTCCGAGCGGAGCGAGGAACCTCAAAATCGAAGCAGCAGTCACACAAAGCACCACGTGGGACGCAAAAATTTTGAGAGGTCCTTCACTTCGCTCAGCATGACAAAGGAATGCGCGCTCATCAGGAAGGCTTCGTCACAACGCGAGAGAGGAACTGGCTGCGACAACGCTTGCGCGACTAAAGCTTTTATCGGTAATTTCCGACCCATGAAATTGTCGCGCAATTGGCTCTGCTTCCTTTGCGTTGTCGTCCTGTCATCAGTTCCTAGCGTATGGAGCCAGGATGCCACTGACTCCGAGGCCGTACGCCCCAGCGGGGTCTCCGGGTCGGTCCGCAAGGCGAAGGCCGTTACTGCGAAAGCCGATGAGGATGCTGATGCTGAACCTACTCCAACTCGCAAAGCGAAGACCTCGAAATCGACTCACGCCCGCTCGCACCGGACGCACGCAAAGGCGAAAGAAACACCAGAAACAATCCCTGCGCCGACCGAGTACACTCCCGAGGGAATACCAAAGACCAGCGCAGCTTCAGTGATTGTCGTGGATGCGAATACCGGCAAAATACTGTACGAAAAAAATGCGGATCAGTTCAGGGCCCCGGCGAGCACGCAAAAATTACTTACGGCGCTCATTGTGGCGGAGAGCGGTTTTCTTGATCGACAGGTCACAGTGCAACCAACAGATACAATGGCCGAGCCGGTGAAGTTGAATATTAAGGCGGGCGACACTTATCAGCGAATCGATCTTCTGCGCGCGTTGCTGGTAAAAAGCCCTAACGACGTCGCACGATGTCTGGCCCGGGATAATGCCGGCAGTATCGAAGCGTTTGCGGGGGTCATGAACAGACGCGCCCAACAACTTGGAGCTGTGCATTCGCACTTTGTGAATCCAAATGGTCTGCCGGTTCCCGGGCAGTATTCCACCGCGCGAGACCTGGCACTCATGGCGCGCGTCGCCTATGCGAATCCGACAATCCGGTCGATCGTTTGTCTTCCGCAGCTTGTTTTTCGCTTCGCCAACGGTCGCACACGCGAGCTTGAAAATACGAACAAGCTGCTCAGACGGTTGCCCTACTGCAACGGGATGAAGACTGGTTATACCGATGCCGCAGGCAAATGTTTAATTGCCAGCGGCACGCGTCCCGGCAAGGACGTCATCGTCGTAGTGTTGGGCGACAGCTCGAGCCACGTCTGGCGCGATGCATCCGCGCTACTCTCCTGGAGCCTCTGGATGTAAAGCTTCCGCTGCCTCGGCCAGGTTTGCGCTTCGCTCACGCGGCGGCATGCCGTGGATGAGATGCTCGAAAATCGCGCGCAACCAGCGGAAAAAAAATCCGAGTGCAACCTCCAACGACATTTTCGATTTCCCGTGTACGCGTTCACGAAAGACAATGGGAATTTCGCGTACGCGCAGCGTTCCGCGGGCGCGCACCATTGTCTCGAAAACAATTTTGAAACCGCTGGTTTGCGGCGCGAGTTCGAGCAACCGCGAACGACCGATTGCAAAGAAGCCGCACATGGAATCGTGCAAGCCAGTGAGCGGATAGGCAAGCAACGCACCTGTTCGCGACACAACGCGCCGCCATACAGGCCAGCCGGGTGTCGATCCACCTTTTACATAGCGGCTTCCGACCACAAGGTCGGCGGTGCCGGTAAACAGCGGCGCCACCAAATCTTTGATCCGATCAGCCGGATGACTCAGGTCCGCGTCCATCACAAGCAGAATTTCTCCTTGTGCCGCTCGCGCGCCTGACATAATGGCACCCGCTAATCCAGGACCTGCGCCGTCCTGTTCAATTAAGCGGATCGGCCGGCTTCCTGCGAGAGCATGAATCTTGTCGCGAGTTGCGTCACTAGAATGATCGTCGACGAACAAAATTTCCCGAAAAGGAACAGCGCACGCGGTAATTTCCGAAACCAACGGCACGATATTTTCCTCCTCATTCAAGGTTGGAACGATGATTGATACAGAATTGGAAAATGAGTCTGTCATTCTAAAATGCCAAACGATTAACACTCAACCCGCCTTCGGCAAGCCCGCGACCCCACAGGCGCGAACGTTCAATCGTCGGATTCTAACAATTCGCTATCGAGTGCCTGCCAAGCCGTAGCTCGCAACAAAAAAATTACTTGAGATCAAACGATCCGCCTCCGCCGAGGCTACGGCGTGACAGCCGACGACGGGATTCGAACCCGTGACCTGCGGTTTACGAAACCGCTGCTCTACCAGCTGAGCTACGTCGGCACGAGAGGCGCAAACATTGCATCGTGCCAAGGCCCTGGCAACAGAACCTGCGACGGGCTCACCCTCATGATCGAAATTAATTCGCGCTCCTTCCAGCGCGCCCGGCGGTCGCGCCCTACCATCAAAGGATCATGGCATTACGAAAGTCTCGCCAATTTCGCGGAGCGCGATGCGTTCAGGAGTGTTGCGAAGGACGGCCTGGAAGCGCTCGATGGGTTCGCGCAATGGCTCGAAACTGAGCCGGAACGTTTGATGATGCACCGGCATGATGAATTGCGCGCCGGCGGCGTTGGCCATCTCGATCGCCTGCTCCGGCGTGCAATGGTTCCGGATCCATGGGTTGTAAGCTGCGATCGACATGATCGCGAGATCGATGGGCCCGTACTTGCGAAGCTTGGCAAAACTGTCCGTGAACGCGGTGTCCCCAGCGAACAAAATGCGCCGTCCGTTTCGCTCCATGAGATAGCCATTGTAACCACGATGGGTGTCGCGCTGCATTCGCGCGCCCCAGTGTTTCACCTGAAAGGCTCTGATCGCGATGTTGCCTTTTGTTTGACTGGGGAGGTTGAGCACTTTCGATTCACCCCAGCGAAGCTCGGTGATGTCTCGGAGAAGTGTCCATCTCAGCAAGTCTGCAGTGTTCGGAGCAGTGATTACGCTGGTCTCTTTATTAAAGCGGTGGAGCGTTCGCAAATCGAAATGATCGAAGTGGGCATGGGATAGAAGGATGAGGTCGATCCCGGGCAGTTCGTGGAATTGAAGCGCAGGCGCGGTCAACCGCTTGGGACCAATGGTAAAGCCAGGCAGCCGAATCCCGATACACGGAAAAAGCACCGGGTCGGTGAGAATCTTGATTCCGAAGAAATTGATGAGCACCGTGGCATGACCGATCCAGGCCGCCGTTACTTCGGCGTCGTTCCACTTCAAAGGCTCCGGTTTGGCAAAGGCCGGAGTAATCGGGCGCCAACTTTCGACTGTCCATTCACGCCAAAGATGCCCAAGCCAACGCCGGACTCGCCTGCTGTGCAGAGTCGGTTGTTCAGGTGCGTCCACGCTCTTGCTCATCGCTTGTTCTTTCTGTTCTGTGGAGGTCCTCGAGCATGAGCAGAATTAGGAATACGAGAAGACAGCGAAGCCAAGGCGACGTTGTTTGGTCGCCCTTAGCCCGCGCTAAATAATCCCTTGATGGCTTTCCAGAGAGTTCTGGCTGCTTTTGGTTTGCCGGCGCGGGCAACCAAGACTGGGCAATTGGCACCGTTCAAAATGCTGCGAGTCAGATCGCCCATGATATAATGACCAAGCAGACCGCGCGCCTGCGAGGTGCCGGTCACGATCAAATCGTAATCGCCTGCGCGTACTTCTTCGAAAACCTGGTCGATTACGATGCCGTGTCGAAGGCGCACTTCGGCCGGGACAGCTAGGCGGTCGAGCTCTTTTTTCTGCCGGAGCAAATTTATCCCGAGCTCCGATTTGGATTCCAGTAGCTGATCAACATTTTCCTCTAACTGTACGAGATTGACGTAGATAGCAGGTGGCTCGGCCATTACGTGCAGAAGCGTGACTGATGCGCCCAGAGCGGCCGCAATCTCGCCCGTGAATTGCACCGCCCGCTCGATGAATTCTTTTCCGCCTGTGCAAACGAGAAAGCGTTTCAACTCTTTGCGTTCACCGATTGCCACCAGCACTGGCGGCTGAATAGCTTTGATCACTTCGTATGTTGTTTCCGACCGCCAGTAATGCCCGCTTGCTCCAGTCCATCGCGCGCCGACAAGAACGAGATCGTAGCTGGCGTTTGATGTTTGATCGAGAATCTGGCGTACCGGTTCGCCGGCGCGCACAATGATATCCAGTTGCGCACTTCGTGTCCGGAGGGATAGCGCTTGTTTTTCGAGTGCCTCACGCAGCGGGTGCTCATCGCTCGACTTTTCAACGATGCCCAGGAGAGCGATTTCAGCTTTCAATGGGCCAGCTAACAACGCTGCCAGTTCAATTGCATTTTCGGACGCCGGCATTCCATCGCTGCAAACCAAAATCTTCATTGAAGTTACAATTTGTGGCCGCTGATCATTGTATAAATCACAATGGCCGCGCCGATCAGCGGCAACGGAACGAACGCAAGCCGTATTTTCGGGCCGGCAAAATATTGCGTCGAGATGGCGCCGATCTGCGCGCCGATGGCTGCGCCAGTGTGCATAACCAGCGCGATCAAGATGTCGACGTTGCCTTTTACTGCGTGGCTGAATGTGCCGTAGCTGGCGGAAATGATGATCTCGAAGAGATCAGTCCCCACTGCGAGGTGAGTGGGAATTCCCAGCACATAAACCATCGAGGGCATCCGAATGTAACCGGCACCGCCGCCAAGAAATCCGCTAAATAATCCCCCCACGAACGCCACCAAAAGAATCATCCAAAGCGAAATTGCTCGTATCCCAGACGCCGGCAGGGAAATCATTGGCCAAATTTTCAGGCGTTGAATCGCCCGCGTGACAGGTCCGAACGCGGAATGGTCTTTTTTTGACTTAGCTCCTTTTACGGCACCGCGCTGCGATCGTCCTTTTGGCGACAACAATGTCTTTCGGCTTTCCCAGAGCATGAAAGTCGAAATGCTTAGATAGACGACGATCGAGACGATGCTTACAACAAGGTTGACATTGCCCGCGCGCTTCAACATTTGGATGGCCTGCGCGCCAACTTCCGCGCCGGCGATCGTTCCCATGGCCATGATCAACCCCAGACGAAGGTCGACGTTTCCCAACGCGCGGTGCCGTCTTACCGCCACCACGGATTTTCCGACGATGTGCGCCAGATCGGTGCCGACTGCGAAATTCCAGTCCAAACCGGCGAGGCGCAGTGCAGGCCCCGCGATGAAACTTCCACCCACTCCGAAGAATCCGCCAAGAATGCCGATGATAAATCCGGTGGTCGCCAGATAGATGGGACTGATGTGCGCGCCTGAGATTGGGAAAAACATGGCCTTACTCAGAGCGCCCTCGAATGAGGCGGATCAAAAAAGTGGTGAGACTTTCAAGGAGAACAGCTTGTCCGATGATCAGCAGAATCGCGAGCGCTGCATATGTATAGCGGCGATGAGTCTCGAGCTCGTACAGCCATTGCCCGAGCAAATGCAGCACTAGAAAAAAATACGCGATGACAAGAACGGCGTAGATTGCCAGCTCAATTGCAAAAGCGCGCACGGTCCTAGCGGTTTCTTTTTTCACAAAGCAGAGATAGTTAAACAGTTACGTTGTTAAAGTGTAGTACCACTCGAGTGTCGTCTGGCGCTGGTAGGCTTTCCGCGCCGACATTTAACGATTTAACGTGCCGTGAGCTTCGGTTGGTTGCGTCCGATCGCGTTAAGAGCCAAATTACTTTGCACAGGGGGCGTTTCTTCCTAACGTTCCACTTCATTTTTACGGAAAAAGCCATGGCCGATGTCGCGAACAAATACGCCGAAAACGTACCGGGCAAATTCTATGTCGATGATCAATGTATCGATTGCGACTTGTGCCGCGAAACCGCGCCCGCGAATTTCAAACGGAACGATGACGGCGGCCATTCCTACGTCTACAAACAACCGGAGACGCCAGAAGAAGAAGGACTTTGCAAGGAAGCAATGGAAGGCTGCCCAGTCGAAGCAATAGGGAACGACGGAACGTAATCCTGTAGCGGCGGTTTATGACCGCCGAATCTCATGCGCAAGCAAGGCAGTCGGCGCTCACTGAGCGCCGCTACAGTTCCGATTGCACTGAGCGTCGCAGGCTCCGATAGCAGCGCGGGCGCCGGTATCCAGGCGGACCTCAAAACATTTTCAGCACTCGGTATCTATGGATTGACCGCAGTCACCTGCACTGTCGCTGAGATTCCGGGAAAAGTTTCGCAGATTGAGCCGGCCAGCGCGAGAATTGTTCGTGAGCAAATCGAAGTGCTCGCAAAAAATTTTCCCATCGCTGCGATCAAGACCGGTCTTCTTTGCTCTGCTGAAATCGTGTCCGCCGTTGCGAAGTCCTTACGAGCCATAGACAAGCTATTTGCGTCACGGATTCCGCTCGTGATCGATCCGGTGTTTGTCGCGACGAGCGGCGATCCTCTCCTTGAACCCGCGGCTATCGAGATTTATGAGAAGGAATTGTTCGCACTCGCGAGCTTAATTACGCCAAATCTCGGTGAAGCACAGCGCTTACTTGGAACGAGAATTAAAGATCGGCGATCGATGCATCGTGCTGGGAAAAAGTTGGAGAAGAGGTTCGGAACTGCGATCCTTCTCAAAGGCGGTCATCTGGCGGGCAGCCGCGCTGTCGATCTTTTGTTCGCCAATGGGAAAGTTATCGAATTTTCGGCGCCATTCGTCCGCGGTATCGCGACTCATGGTACCGGCTGCACCTATTCGGCAGCGATCACGGCCGGCCTTGCCAAAGGCCTGTCTCTCGAAGACGCGGTCAGAGATGCCAAGAAATTCGTGACCGACGCAATCACGCGACATTTCCAATGGACGTCGCGCTTTGGCGGCACTGTCCAAGCGCTTAGGCACTGGTAGCCGAGATCGATGGTTGCATCTGCGAACCTTACTACGGTTTCGTCTCCCAACGCTTTAACTCCATCGCTTCAAGTGCAGCCACAGTTTCCGCCTGTTTCTTGCTGCGGCCGCTGCCCTGGCCAAGGACAATTCCCTCCCAAATAACCTGTGAGACAAACATCTTTTCATGCTCAGGCCCACTTTGCGAAACCAATTCATAGACGGGACTGCGAGGCGAGATGCTTTGTAGTAACTCCTGAAGCTGGCCCTTGGGATTGATGTCCACTGGTGTTTCCGCCAGCTGCTCGAGGTCACCACGAGTTTGCGTCAAAATGAAATCTTTCGCCGCTTCGAGGCCGCCGTCGAGGTAAATGGCACCGATGAGCGCTTCAAACGCGTCCGCCAACATGGAGGTGCGTCCCCGGCCGCCACTGCTTTCTTCGCCGCGGCCCATCAAAATGTAACGTCCCAAGTCGAGCGTGGCAGCATGCGCCCGCAACGCTTCACGAGAGACCAGCCGCGAACGTAGTTTCGTTAGCTGACCTTCTGCTTCGGTTCGAAAATGGCGAAACAGATGCTCGGTGATAACAAGCTGGAGAACAGCGTCGCCCAGAAATTCCAAACGCTGATAATCAAAATGATAACGTTGCGCCTCATGGCCGAGGCTCGGATGCGTGAGTGCCTCCGCCAGCAAAAGTGAATTCCGAAACTTGTAGCCGATGCGTTCTTCGAGCGGTGTCACTTTTTGCCATTCTGAGCGAAATCGAAGAATCTCTCAACTAAGTATAACGACTACGGTTCGCGGGGGCGAGAATATGGCTCGCCAGTGATGACAAAAAACTAACGGGCAACCAGGTCGTCGCTATCGTTTTTGATAAACCTCGAGCGAAGTAACCACGTCCAAAGCGCGCTGTAACACTGGATCGTACGCTGGCGGTTTCTCCGGCGCGCGGCCGCGGCGTTGCTGCGCCGCCTCCGCTGCCTCAACCTCGGGATTGGTCCCGGCTAACAGCGCTGCCTCGTTCATGTGCGGCCGGCCGCCTTCGTAAACAAACGGCCCCATCCCTTTTTCGCCGCTCAGTTGGAAAATCTGCTGCTTGTCTGGCATCGACATTTCAACAGGCAAATCTGGTTTTATCCCTTCCGGAAACAGTGGACGACCGTCGGGGGAAACCATTTCCGCGACAGCAACGCGTAGAATTTTGCCGCTCGGCAGTAACAAATCGGAGTATTCGGCTGCGCGACCGGCAGTCGTTTGCCCGATGACCAGCGCCTTGTCGTAATATCTCAGTGCAGCAGCGATCGCCTCAGCCGCACCAACTGTATCGCCGTCGGTGAGTACCATGACCAGGCCGCGAAACGCCGGATCACGATCCGAACTGAAGACGCGGTCTTGACGTCCCGTCGGCTTGCGCAAGGTAAAAAGCGTTTTGCCTTTGGGACAAAACCGCTTTGCAAACTCGGCGGCCAGCGACAAATCAGCGGTTATCTGGCTGGCGCGAAGGTCCACGACGATCTCGTTCACGTTTTTCACGGCGAAGTTGCTCAGGCTCTTGTTCAACGCCTGAAGGTTAGCGGCGTTTAATGAACCGACGCGCACGTAGCCGATGTGGCCTCCGATAACCTCGCTGTAAAAGACGCTAGGCCCTTCCGCCGGCGCGTTCTCCTTGCTGGGCAAAAGCATCACACCGCGCGGCAATCGCATTATGAGGCCCTCAACAGTCGCCCGATTCAACTCGGTATCGGTAATTGCATCCGGATCTGTGAAATTCGCTTTTAATAGGGTGACGACTGCCTGCAGGTCAGCCTGGCTTAATGAATTGACCAGATCTTCTGTCGTCGGGCTGGACGAGGGCAAAGGCGATGAGAGCGCGGATGGTCTTGCCGAAGCGGCGGGCCTGCTTGGAGACGTTACAGCCGGCGGCGGAGTTTGCGCCAGCGCAGTTATCGCCAAGAAGCTAATGAAGAACAACGACGTGAATTGAGACATTTGAAACAGATGCCGACCTATAGCGCATTTTCTAATTGCGCGAAAATTCGAAATCCGAATATCGACTTTGGCGTTCTCTCAATTGGTCACACTCAGGGCAATGTCGCGTCGGTAGTGGCAGTGCACGAAATGAATGCGGGAGACAGCGTCATACGCGCGTGCGCGTGCGGCTTCGAGCGTTGATCCAAGCGCTGTGACCGCGAGAATCCGACCGCCAGCCGTCTTAACTTCGCCTTCGACGCGCTTGGTTCCGGCGTGAAAAATCTGAACATCTTCGACGTTTGCCGCGTCGTCGAGACCTGAAATCGTTTTTCCAGTTTCATATTTGCCAGGGTAACCGCCAGAGGCAAGCACGACCGTGACGGCCGCACGCGTATCCCATTCAATCGTACACTTGCTGAGATTTCCATCGATCGTCGCTTCCAATAGCGGGAGGAGATCGGATTTCATCCGGGGCAGGAGTGCCTGTGTCTCCGGGTCGCCGAAACGGCAATTGAACTCCAGTACACGCGCTCCCTCGCTCGTAATAATCAAGCCCGGATAAAGCAGTCCATGAAATGTTATTCCCTTTTGCATGAAACCGCGTAGCAGCGGTTGCATGATTTCCGTCTCGAATTTCGATTGCAGCTTCTTAGTCCAATTGTTGGCAGGGCTGAACGCGCCCATCCCGCCAGTATTCGGGCCCTGATCGCCGTCGAGCGCACGCTTGTGATCGCGTGCCGATTCCAACAAACGATAATTACTTCCATCCACCAGGGCATGGAGCGAACATTCTGTTCCGCGCAAAAAGTCCTCGATCACGACCCGTCGACCTGCGTCGCCAAAGCGACCCTGATTCATCATCTCGTCGATGGCGGATCTCGCCGCGACACGATCAGCAGCAACGATTACTCCCTTTCCCAGAGCAAGGCCGTCTGCTTTGATCACAACCGGAAATTCCAGTTTTTCGCAGTAATGCAGTGCTTCGCTACTGTCGGAAAACGTCCTCGCCTCGGCTGTAGGGATTTTCTGAGAACGCATCAGCTCTTTTGCAAAAATTTTGGACGCCTCAATGCGTGCCGCCGACTTCGTCGGACCAAACGCGCGCAATTTTTCAGCGGCAAGAAGATCGACAATCCCTGCGGCAAGAGGATCGTCCGGACCGACCACGGTCAGGTCGATACGATTTTCTTTAGCGAAACGAACGAGCGCCTTCAAATCACCAGCTGAAATGGAAACATTTTCAGCATTCTCCGCGGTGCCCGCGTTTCCTGGCGCGCAGAAAATACGCTCCGCATCAGCAGATTGGCCGAGCTTCCACGTCAGTGCGTGCTCTCGTCCGCCGCTGCCAATGACCAGAATTTTCATTGCGAAAGCTGAACGGTAGGGAAAGCGCGCTACGCTGTCCAGACGCACCAACGCAGCGTCCCTAGCATGAGTATCACTCCGATCGCGACTCAGTTGGTAAGATCGTTAGCTCCAATTTCTCGGTGTGCCGAATGACTGTCAGCTTCGCGGGGACACCAATTTGTTCGCCGACCAAAATCTTATGCAAATGATGCACGTTGCCGATAGGCTGATCGTCGAACGCAATAATCAGATCGCCTTCGCGCAATCCAGCGCGCTCAGCGGGACTGTTGTTCTCGACTGAAACAACGAGAACAGCCGTCTCGAGAGGCAAACCATAAAATCGGACGATCCGCCGATGAATTGGCACGTTTTGCCCGGCTACGCCGATGTAACCGCGCCGGATTCGTCCGTCGCGGATGAGCCATCCAGCGACCAACTTGGCCGTGTTACTTGCGATCGCGAAGCAGATGCCTTGCGCCGGCCGAATCATTGCGGTGTTTACGCCTATCACCTCGCCGGCTGAATTAACCAGTGGACCACCGGAGTTGCCCGGGTTCAACGCAGCATCGGTCTGAATAATATTGTCGATCAACCGACCTGATTGCGCATGCATCGAGCGACCGAGTGCACTGATCACGCCAGCAGTGACGCTCGCTTGAAAGCCGAGCGGATTACCAATCGCGATCACGAGTTGACCGACGCGCAAATTCTCTGAGTCCGCCAGGCGCACATGAGTGAGTTGCGGTGCCCCGATTCGAATCACAGCGAGATCAGTGTCCGGATCGTCGCCCGTCACTTGGGCTGGATATTCGCGTCCATCCGGCAGATTTACGGTAATAGAATTCGCCGCGTGAACGACGTGGCTATTAGTCAGAATGAATCCGTCAGGGGCGATGATGAAACCCGACCCATTGCCGCTCAGTTCGCGAGTTCCGCGCTGGACGTTGACGCGTTGTTTGACGTCAATGTTCACCACTGCCGGGGCGACACGCGCGGCTGCGCTGACCACGGTACGCGAATATGCATCAAGCAGGGCGGAATCGTCCTGACCAGCGGTGGCTGTGTCGACATCGTTGCTCGTCGCCGATGGAGCACCAGAGTCCATCTTGTTTAAGAGAAAATCCGTCGCGACAGCGTTTTCCTTCGTAGGAGATGCAATTGTCATAGTGTAAATTTCGGATGCCCCAAACTGTCAGTCAACTACATATGTCTTCAACCTATACATACCTTCAAGAACGTTACTCTCTGCTTGCGCGTCAACGGGAATTGTTTTAGACAGGGGCGTGCCAAAAGTGGCCTCCGCCCCTTCCGTCCTGGACGCGCAGTGTCCTTCCCGGCTCGTGCTAGACCGAATTGCTGATAAATGGACAGCTCTCATTATCCAGATTCTGGCGCGCGGAACGATGCGTTATGCCGCGCTGCAGCGCGAGATCGGGGGCATTTCGCAAAAAATGCTGACCCAGACACTGCGAAGCCTCGAGCGCGACGGCTTGGTGCAGCGCACTGTTCATCCCGTTGTGCCTCCGAAGGTGGAGTACTCTCTCACGAGATTGGGTCGAACCTTGATTGAACCGCTGCATGCGCTTTGCCGCTGGTCGGAAAAACATCTCGCTGAGCTTCAGGCGAATCGCGCGCGGGCGAAGCAGGTCGTACTAGAGTAATGGAACATTGGGGCGCCGGGGTAGTGAAATTCCATCACTCTATTACTCCACTACTCCATCTCTCTGGCAGCTGATCATGCACCAAGCTGAGATCATTGTCCTTTTGTTCGCTTTGGTAGCGATTCTCGCTGTGCTCGCGTGCAGAGTTGCGCTCCCGTATCCGATCGTACTCGTCATTGGCGGACTTGGCCTGAGTTTCGTGCCGGGATTGCCGGAGGTGAAACTCAATCCTGACACCGTATTCTATTTCATTCTTCCGGCACTTCTTTATCCGGCGGCGTTGTTCACATCGTGGCGTGATTTTCGGCGTAATCTGCGACCAATACTCTTGCTCGCAATCGGCCTGGTGCTGACGACGATGGTTGCGGTTGCCTGGATCGCACACGCGGTTGTGCCGGGACTTCCCTGGGCGGCTGCTTTTGCGCTTGGAGCGATTGTCTCGCCGCCGGACGCGATTGCAGCCACAGCAATCATTCGCCGGCTTGGCGTGCCGCATCGTATTCAGGCAATTCTCGAGGGCGAGAGCTTGGTGAATGATGCCACTGCGCTGGTCGCCCTACAGTTCGCGATTGGGTCGCTCGTTACCGGGACTTTCTCGCCCGGTTATGCGGCCGCCCGCTTTGTCTGGGCAGCGGCTGCTGGCATCGGATTCGGGTTGCTTGTGGGTGTGGTGATACGCTGGGTACAAAGCCATCTCGACGATCCCCCAATCCAGATCACAATTTCTTTGGTCACTCCATTCATCGCTTATCTGCCAGCCGAACGCCTGCATGCCTCGGGCGTCCTGGCTACGGTGGCCGCCGGGATCTTTCTTGGCTGGCACTCGCCGCTGATGATCAGCGCCCGAACCCGGCTCCAGGTTTATGCATTTTGGGAAACGGTCATGTTCCTTCTCAATGGTTTCGTTTTTATCGTTATCGGCCTGCAACTTCCGGGAATCCTGCACACGCTGAATCGCGAATCGCTTACCGGCGCGGTCGTCAGTGCGATCATTATCTGCGCCGCCGTCATTTTAGTCCGTTTTGCGTGGGTGATACCGGCGGCTTCTCTGCCCCGTCTGCTCAGCAGCAAACTTCGGATGCGCGATCCGATTCCCTCGTGGCAACATATCGTCATCGTCAGTTGGGCAGGCATGCGGGGCGTTGTCTCGCTGGCGGCGGCGTTCGCGTTGCCGCTGGCGTTAACTGATGGCAGCTCATTTCCAGGCCGCGATTACATCTTGTTCTTCGCCTTCTCAGTGATCTTCACCACTCTTATACTTCAGGGTTTGACGCTTCCGCTTTTGATTCGGAAACTTGGAATCATGCATGACGGTCGGGCAGATGAAGAGGAACGCCGGGCACGCCTGGAAGCGAACAAAGCCGCAATTGAATTGATCGAGGAGCTGCGGGCCAATGGGAAGTTTTCACCCGACACAGCGGGTCGATTGCGCGCGGAATACGACGAACGCGTGGAGCAACTGCAACTTTGCGCCGAGAACCCTGACGATTGCCGCGGCGAAATTGCCACGCCGCAATATCAGCGTTTGCAACGCAAAGCGCTTCGCGTTGAAAGACAAACCATCATCCGTTTGCGAAACGAACGGGTGATCAACGACGACGCCTTGCGGCGTATTCAGCGTGACCTCGATCTGGCAGAAGCCCGGCTAACGGGAGGGTGAAAGCTTTAAGTTTAAGGGCCTCGTCGATTTGTGTCGCGGCCGAGCGCCATCACTTAGAACCTACTCAAGACTTACCGCACTAAAAACCGTACCGTGCCGGCCATTCTCTGGCTGGCCCACCAAGCCGGGCTGCGCAGGTCTTCAGTTCTTTCTTGAAGAACTTGGCCAGATGGGATCGTACCTTGTCCGTGAGCGGAAGCTTTTCCATTTTGGTCCAGCTGTTGTAATCCGCCGTCAACCGGCTGCCAGGTTTGTCTGGGTCAGCGCCCAAGAAACAAAGGATAGAGCGCCGCAGTTCAGCGGGATTGCTTTGCAGATCATCAAAGAAATAAACACGAAACTGCGCTGGATGGACATATCGTTTCCATCGCGCTACGACGGCACTCGGATACGAACGCAAGAGCATCCCTCGGCGCAACAAATTCCGATTGACTTCGTCGATGTTGGTTACGTCAAACGGCTCAATCTGACGGTAATGCACTTCCATGGACAAGTGCGACCACACTCGCTCAACTGGGTCACGCGCCAGAAACATCACCTTTAAGTTTGGGAAATATCCAACAACCTGCCGAATGACTTTGTTACCCAGCGTCGAATAATTTGGCGAAATATCACCTGAAAGGAGCGATGCCTTGGGCTCAAACAGTCGCCCATAATTCTCGAGGTCAATGCCCGGTTCAGCGCTGAGACTCTGCAGCCGCTCCAAAAACCGACGATCGCGTTCATCTCTGCAGCGCGGACCAGCTGCGCGTTGAACCCTGCTTAACTGATCCAAGTAATGCAGCTCCTTTACAGGAGGCATCCAGAAATCGGGATGCGAATCGAGTTGCTGATAAAGCCAGGTGCTTCCGGCTTTGTGGGCTCCGATACATAGAAAATCAGGCCCTGGTCTGCGAGTAGGAAAACTGTTCTCCTCCTTATGCCTGTCGCCACCACCGCGAGTATTGAATGGCCAGGCCCATCTCACCTATCATTATCTCCTTGTTGGAGTTTATGGCGGGTACGGCGATCGCAGCGCGCCGTTCTTACCTCAGGCGACCCAATCGCACCAGAAAAAGATATCAAAATAGTCAGCTAGCTCCCATAAAAAGATGAGTACTGAAAAACCATACCGTGCCGGCCATTGTTTTGCCGGCCCGCCCAGTTCTGCGGCGCAGGCCTTCAACTCCTGCTCGAAGAACTGAGCTACACGGGACCTCACTTTGTCGGTAAACCGAAGTTTGTCCCTCTTGGCGTCCTGGTTGTCGTCCACCTTCAATCGGCCGCTAGGCTTGTTCGGATCGGCCCCTAAAAACAGGAGGATCGAGCGGCGCAGCTCAGCAGGATTTTCCTCGAGATCGTCAAAAAAGTAGACGCGGAAAAGGTCTGGACGAACATAGCGTTTCCACCGGGCGACGATCTTACTGGGATGTGAGCGCAGGAGCACCCCGGGATTCAACAAATTCCGAATCACTTCGTCGGCATTGGTCACGTCAAACGGACTAATCATTCCGAGACGAATGCCCATTGACAATTGTGACCACGCTCTCTCAACGGGATCGCGAGCCAGAAAGATGACCTTCAAATTTGGAAAGGAATTGACGACTCGCTGAATGATCTCATCGCTCACTGTCGAATAGGCTGGCGAGATATCCCCAGAGACAAGCGATCCCTTGTGCTCGAACAACCGCCCGTAATTCTCCAAGTCGAGGTAAGACAGGGAACTCAGGGTTTTCATGCCATCCAGAAACGAAGCATCGCGCTGGTCTCTGGACCGCGGCGGATGGAACCGTCTTGTTCTATTTAGACTGTTAAAATAGTGGAGTTCCTTGACCGGAGGCATCCAGAAATCAGGATGTCGTTCAAGCTGCCGATAAAGCCATGAGGTTCCGCCTTTTTGGGCGCCCACACATAGAAAATCGGGGCACGCATCTCCTGCGGAATAGTGATTATCCTCTCGCTTTCGATCGCCACTGACGCGAGATCTAAATGGCAAGGTCCAACGCACGCCGGATTATTTTCCATCGCGCTGTCAAAAAGCAAGATCGGAGCACGGGTGTGTTCGGGGCTAGCTAGGAGTGAACGGCGAATTGAGCCGCTTGCGCCCGTCGCCTATAAATCGGAAAATTGTCACCAATGGATGACAGCGCTCGCCATAGGATATTCCTTCTCTCACCTGCTTACGCAGGCGGTGAACGAGCGCGGATGATCCTAAGCGACCGGGCGGAATTCGAACTCGCGCGAAAATTGCGCTGCAAAGCCGGCGCGCCGATCGCGGAAGTGTTCACCTTTCTCAGCGGCCTGTACTTTCGCGGCAAAATCGCATATGCGACTGCCTTTGCGCGGCCCGCGCCCGGAATCGCCAGTGTGTTTGTGATCACGCCCACTCGTGGCCTGGTCGATGCCGAAACACGCATTCGCCTCGATGACCTGCGTGAATTCGCTACGGTCGATATTCACAATGACGATCCGCGCTATCGAGCGCCGATTGAGCGAGACGCGCATATTCTCGCGAACAAACTACCGCCCCGGAGTGAGATCATCCTTCTCGGCAGCATTGCCACAGGAAAATATGTCAATGTTTTGCTGGCGAGTTTTGGCGACCGCCTTCGGTTCCCGGTTGACTTCGTTGGTCGCGGCGACATGAGCCGTGGCGGATTGATGTTACGCTGTGCAGCA
>QHOS01000190.1 GCA_003219415.1 Verrucomicrobiota bacterium
ATACTCAAACCGAAAAACCTGCGGGCCGATTGCCTCGGAGTCTGACCAACTGCCAGTGCTGGCAACCTCTGGCCACGCCGGCGTCGAAGTCGGGTCAGGCGTTGGAGACGGCAGCTCCGCAATAGGTAGTGGCGATGCGAGCGGTATAGGCATGAAGACGACGGGAGTATCGGTTGTAGAAACGGCGTTCCAAACTAATCCTTTTCCCATGCGCTCCAGCTTGTTTTGAGAGTTTACACGGTAGGCAACAAGCGAGACCGGACTTTGCGAACCGGTAGACGGATAGTAGCCCGGTACAGTGCTATAGAATGCGATGGTATCGTTTCCGGCCTGCAGCAAGTTACGCACTCCCGTCGGTGGTGGTATGGCGGAAGACTTGACGTAGTAATCGACATCAGATCGTTTCACCATCTGCGCAAAATCAATTGCCATTCGATCAAGCAACTGTCGCGCTTGTGAGTCCGCGTCCATTTGCTTATGACCAAGAATGGTAATGGTTGCTGCGCTGTTAAGAAGCTGCGTAGCTAATAGAACTAGTAAAACCAGTACCCCTACACTGACGAGAAGCTCGGCAAGGGTAAAGCCAGCACCGTGATGCCGTGCGTCTTTCGTCTTTCGCCTTGTTCTCTCGTGTTTAACCATGCCTCATTTCCGATCAAATGCGGTAAATGCTTCTACAGAGCCACTGGCGTTAGTCGCGCTAGCTGCAGCAGGCCAAGTGACCTTAACGTCAGCATAACGTAATCCTGCGGAACCCGTCCACGTCATGTTTAGTTGATAGCGGGAGTTAGCACCTAAAGTGGTCGCAAACTGCCCTGCCCCATCAAAGTACATCGGTGGCGGATTCGTTCCGAACGCAATGTTAAATTGCGATGAAGTGGTACTGTTCTTGGGCGTTGCTCGCAGATCGGCAACCACAGCGGCGATGATGTTCGTGGCGGCAGTCTGAGAGGTCGCATTGCGATTTGTTTGTACACCAACAGGCATCAGGCCAAAAATGGCAATCAAGCAAAAGGCGGCGATACCAAGGGCGAGAGTAACTTCGACGAGAGAAAAGGCGCATTTGCTTCGCCTTTTCATCGCCGATAGATTTTCACACTGCCACCAAAGCCAGTGACTTGAACCGCTGCTACGTTGCCCACGTAGTTACCTGCGCTTGGTGTAGGAGTAGGAACGATACTACCATGCGTCTGAAGCAGACCCAGCTCAACGATCTTGCGCACGTCGTAAGTGCTATTAATTCGGCACTCACCAGTTGGACTGAACCGCAGTGTCCTCCGGAACCGATATTGCCATGCAGGCACCGGATTGCCCACCGGATACTGAAACGGAAATTTCGTTAAACCTCCGTTTGTAGGCTCGTACGGCGCCGTGTTTGGCGGCAGAGCGTTGAGTTCTCCAAATCGAGAAAAGGGAGCGTCAGTTGCTGGCGTGGGCGACGGGCGCGCCTCAAACGTAACCCCAATGCCCGAGCCGAGAGTAAACAGCGGAAGATGAACATTGTCGATCCTTATCAACTTAGTTACTTGGGCTAACTGGGTTGCATTAATGAAATTTTCGGTGCCTGTAGCACTCGAACTCGCGTCGGCTCCGAGGTTCGTCCCATCTTTTGATGCGACAATCGATATGACGAGGCGGCCGACGCAGCCCGTGCATCGCGGATCCGGTGCGGGAATCACCGATGACTGAGAGACGTCCTCCTCGTAAAACCCGACCCAAGTGTAGGTGTTATTTGCTTTTGCATAGGTGCGTGCGGTGTCGAGTGCGCCCTTGATCGTGTATGCGGCACTGGTAACGTCTCCAGCGCTTTTGAGGCTTGTAAACGCTGGAGCGATTAACACCAGCAAGACGGCGATAATGCCGATGACGATCAGCAGTTCGACCAAAGTAAAACCTGCTCGAACTAAGTTGAGAGTTGATTGTTGAAGGTTGCTTGTCGGTTCGCCTTCGCGCAACCAGCCTTTGCGTAAAGCTACGGCGAGTCTAGAGGCTACGGCGCGACGTGAAGCGCTGGCGGGCTCACGTCGTGAGAAAGCAGGCCGGCGGCTGACACAGCCGCCGCTACAGCGCCGCTTGCTGGCTTCCCGGGGAAACATGGGAGTGAGGAGGAACGCGGATTATAGCAGAGGCCAGCCTTTGCGCAAGACCAGACGCCGGCCGGCCAGACCTGGTTTCACTTATCGCGCCTTATTTCTTTCGCCGGCAACTTTGAGACATGGCCGGCGAGTAAACGCCAGTGCCCGCCCTTTTTGACGAATGTGTCGGTAAATTGAAACTGGAGATCGAACGGTTTCCCGCCGGAGACTCCTTTTGTATGCGTCCTTCCCATGACAACTGCTGTGTCGCCACGGACGCGCACTCTTCCGAATGAACACGCGATACAGGCACTGACTTCTGTTGCGGCTGAGGACAGCCGCCTCTAGAGTTTGCCCCTTATGCCATATAAAGATGTCGCTCCGCCTGCAGGTGAAAAGATTACCAGAACCGATACACTGAATGTCCCGGATCAACCGGTCATTCCGTTTATCCGCGGAGACGGAACCGGGCCGGACATCTGGGCCGCGAGTGAGCGTGTGTTCGATGCCGCGGGCGGCGGCATTCGTTCGCTCAACGTTGCGTTGCGGCAGCTCCTCGATCTTTTCGTGTGTCTGAGGCCCATACAGTACTTCAATGGTGTCCCCTCGCCCCTCAAGCATCCGGAAAAAGTTAACATGGTCATCTTCCGCGAAAACACGGAGGACATCTACGCAGGCATTGAATTCGCCGCCGGGACGCCGGATGCGCAAAAGGTTCTCGATTTTCTAAAAAAAGAGTTTCCGCAGCAATTCGAGAAGATTCGCTTCGGAACAAAACAGAAAGCGTCGGATTTTTGGAAAAAAGTTGGCGCACCGGAAAGGGACGACGTTTGCGTTGGAATCGGAATCAAACCGGTCAGTCGATCCGGCACCGTGCGCCTGGTGCACAGCGCGATCTCTTATGCCATTGCGAACCGCCGCAAGAGCGTGACGCTGGTTCATAAGGGCAACATCATGAAATTCACGGAGGGGGCGTTCCGCGACTGGGGATATGAAGTAGCAAAGCAATATTTCGGCGCGAAAGAGATTGGTGGCGGTCCCTGGTGCGAGATTCCCATGGGCAAACCGGGCGCGGGCATCGTGATCAACGACGCCATCGCCGACAACGCGCTTCAGCAATTCCTGTTGCGCCCCGCAGATTATGACGTGATCGCCACACTCAATCTCAATGGCGATTACCTGAGCGACGCGCTCGCCGCGCAGGTGGGCGGAATCGGAATCGCACCCGGAGGAAATATCAATTATATCACCGGTCACGCGGTATTCGAAGCGACCCACGGCACAGCGCCAAAATATACCAACCAGGACAAGGTCAATCCCGGCTCGGTGATTCTTTCAGGCGAAATGATGTTCCGTTACATGGGCTGGACAGAAGCGGCCGAGCTAATTCTGAAAGGTTTAAAGGGCGCGATTGCGAGCAAACGCGTTACTTACGATTTCGCACGGCTGATGGAGGGAGCGACGGAGATCAAGTGTTCGCAGTTCGGTGACAATGTCATCGCTCATATGTGACGAGAATGACGAAGGACAAATGTCGAATGACGAAGGAAGCCCGAATGAGCAAATGACGAAACAATCTCGATCTTGCACTTGGGGCTTCGGATTTCGTCATTCATTCGTGATTCGTCATTCGTGCTTCATAATTTTTATCGCTCTCATCGCAGCAACCAGCACTGCGTCCACCGAGAAGCGCAACATCACCGAAAAAGATCTGTTCGATTTCGTATGGATCGGAGACCCGCAAGTTTCGCCGGATGGATCACACGCGGCCTTTGTGCGCGTAACGGTTAATGAGAAGAAGGAAGGTTACAATACGTCCATCTGGAGTGTGCCAATCGCAGGCGGCGAAGAGCCTCATCAATTAACAAAAGGCGATCACGATTCCGTCCCTCGGTGGTCGCCGGATGGAAAATTTTTGCTCTTTCTGCGCGCGACTGAAAAGAATGGCAAGCCCGAGCCGCCACAACTGGCGATCCTCTCGATGACAGGCGGCGATTCATTTGCCTTTACTGATCTACCGAAAGGCGCAGCGAATCCAAGCTGGGCACCGGATGGAAAAACAATCGCGTTCACGAGCGAGACAAACGCGGAAGACCTGGCCAAGCAGGAAAAGAAAAAATCAAAAGAAGAAGAATCAAAAAAAATGGGCAGTGGGAATGCTCCCGCAAGCGCAGATGAGCACGAGAGCGATGTTCGCGTCGTCACGCGCGCCATCTATCGCCAGGATAATGAAAGCTACATCGATCCCAAGCATCCCACACATATTTGGCTTGTGGCCGCGCCCCACAGCGCTGACGAAAAAGTAAAACCACGCCAGCTCACTACAGGCCGATTCGATGAAGATAGCGCGACCTGGTCCAAGGACGGTTCGCAGATTTATTTCACATCGGACCGGAATGACGAACCGTACTACGAGCTGCCAAAGACTGATCTTTATTCGGTGGCGGCAGCCGGCGGCGAACCAGTAAAAATCACAACGATTGATTTACAGATCGGGGGTTTTGGCCCCGGCGGAGGGGCGCTGTCGCTCAGCCCCGATGGGAAACAGGTCGCGTTTACCGCATCAACCACACGACCGATCAACTCATACACGCAGCCCGATCTCTGGGTCCTCGATCTTTTGCCAAACGCAAAGCCGCGCAATCTGACCGCGAACTTTGATTTCGATGTGCCCGGTTTTGTGATTGGGGACAGCGCGCCGCCGCGGGCAGGTGGACAAAACAAGGCGATCTGGACGCCAGATGGCAAAGGCCTCATCGCCGTTTACACGAAGGAAGGGAAAGCAAATCTCGCGCTGTTCGATCTGCCTGTAGCCCAGGACGCGGATCTCGGCAGGGCTGGTGTGCACGATCTAACTTCTGGAAACCAGGGGGTGATGAGTTTTCGCGCGTTGCCTGACGCCTCGAAATTGATCTACGTCGTTTCGACACCAACTCGCATCAATGATCTTTTTGTCCTGGACCGCGCCACCCCTGGCGCGACGCCCACGCAATTGACGCATGTCAATGACGAACTGTTCTCAAAGTTAAACCTAACCGAGCCGGAAGAGATTTGGTACGACAGCTTTGACGGCAAGCACATCCAAGCCTGGTTGCAGAAGCCGCCGAACTTCGATGAGCACAAAAAATATCCCTTGATCCTGAACATTCATGGCGGACCGCACGTCGCGTACGGCAATATTTTCGATCACGAATTCCAGTGGATGGCAGCCAAGGGTTACGTGGTGCTTTATCCGAACCCACGCGGGAGCACCACTTACGGCCAGGAATTTGGAAATATCATTCAGTATCATTACCCAGGGGACGACTACAAAGACCTGATGGCCGGCGTGGATGACGCGATCAAACGTGGTTACATCGAAGAGAAAAAGCTTGGCGTGACCGGCGGTAGCGGCGGTGGCCTGCTGACTAACTGGGTCGTAGGCCAAACCAACCGCTTTGCAGCGGCAGTAGCGCAACGCGACATCGCCAGTTGGGAAGATTGGTGGTATTCGGGGGACTTCACACTCTTCCAGGCGACGTGGTTCAAAGTACCCCCATTTGAAGACCCGCAAGAGTATCGAGCGCGTTCGCCGATCAATTACATCAAGAATGTCACGACGCCGATGATGTTTATCCTCGGGGAAGCGGATTACCGGACGCCGCCGGGCGCTGGCGGTGAACAAATGTTTCGTGCGCTAAAATTTCGCAAGATTCCGACCGTTATGGTGCGTTTCCCTAATGAATCGCACGAGCTCTCGCGTTCCGGTCAGCCGTGGCACCGTGTCGAGCGCATGGAGCATATCGTTGGCTGGTTCGATCACTGGCTAATGGGTACGCCCAAGCCAGAATACGAGATCGCACCGCAAGCAGACGCGTCAGCTAAGAAAGGCAGTATCCCGGTCAAATGACGAATGGCTTCGCCCTGTTGAATCGTTAAAGCGTTAAAGCGCCCAAGGAGGTTCATTAGTCGCTCTCGGATCGTTAACTCTCAAAGGGCCTCCCGGGACTGGTCCCGTTATTGGCAGCGAATTACTCTAGGTGAATCGGTTAGCTCCTGCTTTGTGCCGGCGACGCGAAGATGGATTGTGTGTGGACGTTGGTCTCTAAGTTGCGGCGGAGTCGGAATATTAAAGGCATGCCGGCCGTTTCCGTAACCGGCATCCCGGAGATCCTCCCGAAACTGATTCGCCGGGAACGATATGACATACTGATCACCATCCCAAAGTTCAACATGGGCCTCGGCATCCACATCGTTTTTGTCCCAAATCCAGCCAGAAATCGCTGCGCAGTCAGTGTGATCGATCTTGCTGGCAAAATGAGGGAGGGGGGCGGCCCCAATGCGGCCTGAAAAAATCAGCAAGCCGAAGCAAACAAATTGAAACGTGATGAAGATAGCCACGACCCGCGAGGCCAGACCGTCGCGCCAATAGCTGTGCACCTTATTCCAGCGGGAAAAAATGTGGAACGCAGAGAGCAACACCGCCTGATAAAATCCGTAAGCGATGTAATGAAGCTCGGGGCCGTGCCACAGGCCCATCAGTCCGAAGGCTAAAAAATAGCCTGCGATCGGAGCGACTTCCTTGTGCGCAAACCATTTGCCGCGCATCGCCGCGTAGAGAAAGCGCATGTAAACGTGGTCGCGAAACCAAAATGAGAGAGTGATGTGCCAGCGATTCCAGAAATCGCGGATGTTCCGGGCGAGAAACGGTCGGTCGAAGTTTTCAGGAGTATGGACGCCGAAAAGATAACTCAGGGCAATGGCAAAAGCGCTGTAGCCGGCGAAATCAAAAAACAAGTAGAAGCTGTACGCATACATGTAGCTGACCAACGCCGTGAAACTCCCACTGCTGGCAGCTCGCTCCAGCCAGTATTGTTTAATGAGCGCGGCGAGAATGAATTTGTAAAGAAACCCCCGAAAAATGCGATACACCGCGCCATCGAGATCGACAAGAAATTCAGCGCGGGTTCGGGTCTTTCTCCAATCGGCTGCGAAACGTTGGTAACGGTCAATCGGACCCGCTGAAATCGTTGGAAAGAAAAAAAGGAACATCAGGAAATCGAGCGTTCCGGGGAGGGCGATGACTTTATCGCGCAAGCAAAATACGACATCCAATGCCCGAAACGTGATGTAGGAAATTCCAAGAAAACCAAACTCGCTCCCCGGCGACGCGACCGGAAAAAATTTGGACGCGGCAATCGGAAGCAGACTTGCCGCAACCGCAACATAGAACGGCCAGCCGCCGCGTGCCCCGCTTTTTGCGAATACGGAGACTGTTGCCCATTGCCAGACGGCGAAACCGATGACGATCCAGATCTCGCGGACCGGGAAATGGGGCCGAATGTTTAACAACCCGTGATACTGCACGAGGAGCATCCCGGCAGTGACGAGGGCCGCCCACCGCCAGCCGGCTTTACCAAACAGCCCCAGAATGAGCGTCGGAACTGCCGCGTAAAGCAGCAGTCCAAAATAGGTAAAATCGGCGTATGGAATCACAGCGACTGGGCCAGCCGCGCTCGATCGACTTTGCCGTTCGCCGTCAGCGGAAAAACATCGCGAAAAACAAATTTGCGCGGCAACATGTACACTGGCAGCCGCTCAGCTAGCTGCCGTCGCAGCGATTGTGTTAATTCGAAATGTGATCTCTCAGTTTGGCCGCTTAGCACTACGAAAGCGGCGAGCGATTGGGCCGCGCCGTTCTTGATCACCGGTGTTACTACTGCCTCTCTTACAGAGGGCAAGGCCAGAAGGTTTGCTTCGACATCGCCAGGTTCGATGCGGTAACCGCTGAGCTTGAGCTGCGAATCCATCCGGCCCTCAAAAAAAAGGAAACCGTCATGAAACCGGCCCTGGTCGCCAGTTCGATAAGCGCGTCGACCGAAATGATCAAAGAAGACGGCTTCGGTAAGGTCGGTGCGTCCAAGATAACCGAGGCTAACATTCGGCCCCGCGATGACAATTTCGCCCTGCTCGTTTGCTGGCAAAGTTTCGCCAGCTCTATTCACAACGAAAACGTCGGTCCCAGGCATCGCGCGTCCCACTGGTAACGCTGAATACTTTTCCAAAATTGAACGGTCTATTCGTACGGAAGTGGTGGCCACCGTTGCCTCCGTCGGACCATACATGTTCCACACTTGGGCTCGCGGAAAACGCTCAAGCAAACGAGCCGCAGTTTGCGCGGCAAGTGTTTCACCGCAAAAAAGAAAACGCCGAATGCGTGGAAGCATTCCTTCCGAAAATTTCTCTTCAACCAGGCACATTTGTGCAAACGATGGCGTAGAAACCCACGTCGTAGAGCCTGAATTTCCAAGCGCGCGATAAAGCATTTTCGGATTCGCAACCAAATCGCGGCTTATGCTGAATAGCGTGCTTCCCGTGGTAAGGCTGCAATACAAATCCATCACAGAGAGATCGAATGAAAAGGGCGCCGTGTTCAAAAAGGTCTCGCCGAGAGGGACGAACTTCTGTTCCCTAAGCATCCACGCGACGAAGTGCTCCAGACACCCAAGTGTAATGATAACGCCTTTCGGTTCGCCAGTGCTGCCGCTGGTGAACAAAATGTAAAATGGGTCGTCGCGTTGCACGCGCGTAGCAGGAACAAACGGGGCAGAGCTGGAAAGTTTCGTGACGTCTTCCGGCGAGAGAAGCAATGCAGGGCGCGAGATTGCCAGAATTTTGTCGATGCGTTGTTGAGGCAATACTGTGTCGAGCGGAACGTAGGGCCTGCCGGATTTTACCGCTCCGAGAAACGCGATGAGCATTTGAGGCTCCCGATGCCCGAGCACCGCAATGGGAGAGCGATTATTGCCAAAACGTTCTGTTAGATGGGCAGCGAGGGCATCTGAACGGCGGCGGAGCTCGCCATAAGTCAGCCTCTTATCTCCGCTGATGTGTGCGATCGCATTCGGAGCCGTTAGAGCCCAATGATCGATTTGCTCGATGAGATTCACTCAAAAACCCTGATAGACAAACGGCGGCGTGGAAAAGTTGCCTCGACCGTAGATCGCAATTAAGCCCGCAATAATAGCAAGGTAATACAGAATCAGCAGCGCCCGCCAGAGCGCCGGATGTGCCCTGATCCAGCTCACGCGTTCACCCGCATCCTTTTCTCAAGGTCAGCGATGATCCTGCGCGGCGTCCCCCAATTTTCGCGCTCGAATTCCGCCGGGGAAATCTTGAGACCGAATTCCTCCTCGATTCTTATCATCAACTCCACCGTCTTGATAGAATCCAAGAGCTGGCATTCGTAAAGAGGTAGCTCGAGGTTGGCGAGGACCTCATCGGTTTCGGCAACCGACGCCACCAGTTGCAACACTTTTTCGTGAAAGCCGGCATTCATAACAGATAAATAGCGTGGAGCATTACGATCGTGCGGATCGGGCAATAGACGATCGACAATCAATCAACTCCCTGGGACGCGTCCATGAAAAAAATCGTTAAGAGCACGATTGTAAAACAGCCAGCCTTCCTGCGTTAGGTGCGTATGCTTAGCGTCAAGAAACGCTGGATCCTCGTCGTGGTCTTCAAACTCGATGAGCGTAAAATTGTATCGCTGTGCGAGGGCGCGCATTTTTTGGTAATAATTCTCGCGCGCCAACCGAGAATATCCCTGCTGATCATAAAAGCGTCCATCCATCGGCATACTGAGAAGGAGTGGGCGGGCGTGAACCTTGGCCAGAGCGCGCAATAGCAACTCTAAGTCGGCCCATTCAGGTGCCGCATTCATGCGGTTACGAAACCGGGAATCAAGACGACCAGGCGCTATGGATTCACCGTTCGCAGGCGCATTTTCGACCTTGGCTTGTGCGTAAATTTTGGCTTCGCTCGCTTTTGCGACGGGCGTCGGCCGATCCGGCCTTTGCCGCTGCAGTGCGGGAGCAGGCTTAGTTGCGTACAGGATATGAGCGACTGCCGAAAAGTGGTCCTGCAACTCCAAGCCGGCCATGTATATTTTTCCTAACGGCAGGATCGCGCAGAAAATCAGTCGGTCGAACCAATTTCCGGAGGAGAGTCGCCGCAGCGCAAACTCGAGCAAAGGACTCTTTTCGAGCGTGCCTGGAAACTGCAGCATGCGTGAAGCAATATCTCGCTTCAGTTCGAAATCGACGGTGCTGCCGAACGTCAGTTCGCTCGCCGCCAACAACGAGAAATTACCTTCGTACCAATCGACCCTCGTAGCGGGCATCAGAAACCAGACAGGCGAAATCGATACCGCAAGCTTTCTGCCGCGCAGGTCCGATCCAAGAGCTGCGATCTTTTGCAAAATGATTAGCGACGTCGCTCCAACGGTGCCGACTGCCGACACTTGAAACCCTGTGGGTGCGTTTTGAAAGAATTTGTTCGCCCTATCCGGGACTCCGATTATTAACTCCGAGCTACCGTAAAGCGGCAAGACCCTCCTCGCACGCGCAGCGGTCCGTTGAAAGACCATCCCCTGGTTTTTGAGCTGAAATTGCTGCGGCGCAGTCCACCCGAGGGTGCGTCGTTCAAGGTGAATCGCGGCCGTCCAGCCAGCGAACAAAATCGTCGCAGCGACGCCGACGGCGATAACGGCTGAAAACAAATGTGGTGTGCTGGTTCGGGCGGAGCCCATGCTGACTCCAGACTATGCTTGCGAGTAAAGCCCCGCATGTAAGTCAGAGTATAAAGATCGTGTAGGATATTACCCTACATAAGCTCGAGTCGGGACAGAGCCTCCAACAATTGCAGCAGGTGTCGCTCTGATCAGCTCCGGGGGACACGCCCATGAAAGAAATCATCAAGGGCGCGGTTGTAATAGATCCAACCTTTCGCAGTGAGGTGACTCTGGTGACGATAAAGAAAAGCGGGATCTTCGTCATGCCCCTCAAATTCAACCAGCGCAAAATGGTATCGCTGCACGAGGGCGCGAAGCCTTGCGTAATAATTTTCGCGAGCCGAGGGCGACACCCCCTTGCGATCGTAAAGGTCGCCGGCTATTGGCATGCTAAGCAATAACGGGCGAGCGTGAATCCTTGCGAGCGTGCGCAAGAGCAATTCCAAATCGGTCCAGCCCTGGGACGCGTTCATGGCATTCTGAAATTTCGCGTCACCACGACCAGGGATTTTTTCTTCGTTCAGGGTCGCAGCCCTTGTCGGCGTCTCTCCATCGGCGCTCTCGGGTCCGCTTACGTTTGAAATAAGCTTCGACCAATCGAGCAGCTCTAAACGGCTCGGCGGTGCCGGCTTGATTTTGTGGCGAATGTAAGTGAACGCCGCAAAATGATCCTGCAACTCCAGTATGGCAGTCTGTAATTTTCCGAGCGGCCACAACGCGCAGAAAACGACGCGATCGAGCAACCGGCCGGAAGCGAGCCGCTTTAACGCGAATTCGAGAAATGGACTGGCTTCCAGCGTGTCCGGGTACTTTAGCATGCGTGAAGCAATGTTCCGCTTTAGCTTGAAATCGAGTGCGGTCCCGAACGTCATTTCACTCGCTGCCATCAGCGAAAAACTTCCTTTGTAGCCATCCCACCTGGTTCGTAAAAACCACCCGGGCGAAAGCGAGATGGCAAGCTTTTTGGCGCGCAAATCGGAACCGAGTGCGCCAATTTTTTGCAACATGCTCAGTGAGCTCGCGCCTCCAGCGCCGACGGGCGAAACCTGGAACCCCGTTGGCGCAGTGCGAAAAAAAATACTCGCCCTCTCTGGAAGCGGAGGTATTACCAACTCTGAGCTGCCGTAAAGCGGCAATACGCTTCGAGCATGCGCAGCTGCACGCTGAAATGCCAGGCCCTGCTTTTTAAGCGGAAACAACTCCGGGGCAGTCGAGACAATCGTCGCGTGTTCGAGATGAACTGCTACGATTCCCCCACCAAGCAAAACGGCCGCTGCCACGCCTAAGGCGATCAATCCTGAGAACAAATGTGGCATGCCTTGCCTGCCGCTGGCACATAACACCATTCGAGGAAGTTATTTTCCCTGACTTAACGCCGCAATCGAATTTCGTACGTATCTTTCCCCTGTGGTCGCGGGTACGGTTTAGAAGCCAACCACGGAAACTGACGACGACGGGCACATTGCCGACTTGGTTTTATTTGGATTTGCAGACTCGAGGATCGATACTCAAATGTCGTTTAATATTGTGTCTATGTCGTCCTCTTCACTCTGGCAGCGTTTTCAGCAGTATTTTTTGTATTACCGCGACCCCGCCTTCTCTGTCGACATCAGTCGGATGAAATTCCCGGATGATTTCTTCGAAAAAATGCGACCGAAAATCGACAACGCGTTTGCAGCCATGCGAGCGCTGGAAGCCGGGGCGATTGCTAATCCTACCGAGAAGCGAATGGTTGGGCATTATTGGCTCCGGAATCCCACCTTGGCGCCGACTCCGGAAATTCGCACCGAGATCGAAGAGACGGTTAAGCGGATCAAGACATTCGCGGCGGATATTCGCGGCGGAAAAATCACGGCTGAAAATGGAAAATCTTTTAAGCACGTGTTGCTCATTGGCATCGGCGGTTCGGCGCTCGGGCCGCAATTCGTCTCGGACGCGCTCGGATCACGGCATGATCCGATGGACATCTTGTTTTTCGACAACACCGATCCGGACGGGTTCGACCGCGTCTTTGAGAAGATGAGTGATGAACTAGGCCAGACACTTGTCGTGGTGGTTTCAAAATCTGGCGGGACAAAGGAAACACGAAACGGAATGCTCGAGGCCGAAGTAAAATTCAAAGAAAAGGGGCTGCAATTTAATAAGCACGCGGTGGCTGTGACCGGCGTGGGTAGCGATCTGGACAAGTACGCTGAAAAGAACGGTTGGCTCGCCCGATTCCCAATGCACGATTGGATTGGGGGGCGAACTTCGGTGATGAGCGCTGTCGGGCTTTTGCCGATGGCCTTTCAGGGTTTTGACATTGATGATTTCCTCGCGGGCGCCTCGGCAATGGACGAGCACACTCGTACACAGGATGTGACCCAGAATGCCGCGATGCTTCTGGCGCTCATGTGGTATTACGCCGGCAACGGCAAAGGCGAAAAAGATATGGTGATCCTTCCCTACAAAGATCGGCTGGCATTGTTTGCGAAATATCTGCAGCAGCTGGTGATGGAATCGCTCGGAAAAGAAAAGGATCTCGAGGGCAAGATCGTGCATCAGGGCATTGCTGTTTACGGCAACAAGGGATCGACCGACCAGCATGCTTATGTGCAGCAGTTGCGTGACGGTGTTTTGAATTTTTTCGTGACTTTTATCGAGGTGGACAAGGATCGGCGCAGCCCGCCGATCGAAATCGAAGACGGAGTTACAAGTGGGGACTACCTTCATGGGTTTCTGCGAGGTACCCGAAGCGCGCTCTACGAAAGCGGACGCGAATCAATCACCATGAGCATTCCTGAGGCGAACGCATTTAATATCGGCGCATTGATCGCGCTTTATGAGCGCGCGGTGGGCTTTTACGGCTCGCTGGTTAACATCAATGCTTATGATCAGCCGGGCGTCGAAGCCGGTAAAAAGGCGGCGACAAGATTGCTGGAACTTCAAAAACAAGTACGCGCGAAACTAACCGATGGGTCCGGAAAAACGGCCGAGGAAATTGCGCGTTCCATCGACGCCGACCCGGAAGACGTGTTTCACGTGCTGCGACATTTGGCGAGCAACGATCCGCATATCCGAGTTTCGCAGGGTGACGAACCGGCGGACGATCAATTTTCGTGCACTGAGTAGAATGCTGCAGAGTAAGCCAGAATATGGCGGAGCCGTCTTTCGAAGGTCGACCTAATGTTTCAAACGTTGCCTGGAGCGACGTCGTTCATTTCATTCGCCAACTCAGTCACGATCTGCGCAACCATCTAAATGCGATCGAACTGCAGTCCGCTTATATCAGCGAGCTGGAGCGGGATGATGAAATCAAGGGCGAAATCAAGCGCTTGCGTGAAATGATCTCTGGACTGACCTCGACTTTGCAATCGCTTTCCAAAGCAGTCAGTGCGGTCAAACCGAACCTGATTTCGTACCCGGCTACGGATTTCATGGAAGATCTGCGTGAGAAAATCAATCGCGACTTCTCCGGAGAAACTGCGGAAATCAATTGGAAGGTTCAGCTCGGCGACGCGATGCTAGGTGTTGATCCTCAGCTTTTGCAGGAAATCTTTATCGAACTTTTTGCCAATGCCTTTCGGCACAATCGTGGCAAGGGCGTGCTTGTTGCGACTGCCAAGATAGATAACAAGCGGTTCCTCTTTACGCTCGAGGAGCCGAAGGGCCGGTTTGACTTGCCCACCGACGATTGGGGCCGTGAACCGCTTCATAAAATCAGCCAGGGCCATTACGGTCTTGGTCTGAATCGAGTCCGGGCTATCGTAGAGGCCCACGGCGGCGAACTGTATGCCCAACATGATCCCGAACATTCCACGCTCATCACGCGACTCAGCCTCCCCTTGGAAGGTGAGAGACGGATTTCAGGCTGCTAGCCTGACTCGGCATCCAACTGCCTGGTCGCGCGTAGTACGGGCAGCGGAGATCGGCTGACATGAAAACTGGGAACCATCGCGTCCTGATCATCGACGACGAGCGCCCGGTGCTCATGACGCTCGAGGCGTTGCTAAAGCGGCATGGTTATCACGTGGACACAGCACCCACGGCTTCCCAAGGACTCAAGTTAATCAGGTCCAAATCTCCCACGCTCATTTTGCTCGATCTTCAATTGCCCGACGCGGATGGATTAGAGACGCTCGATCGAATCAAAACCGAAGTTCCCCAGATACAGGTTATTATTTTGACGGCGCACGACTCGTTGCACAATGCCATCGAGTCTATTAAACGAGGCGCTTATCATTTTATCAGCAAGCCGTACGCGGCTGAGGAACTGCTCAGCCTCATGGAGAAAGCATTGGAAAAACAGTTCCTGTTGCGAGAAGCCGAAGAACTTCGAGAAAAGACTGAGCAACTTGAGCGGCGTCTGGAGGTGGCGGAGGCGCGGCCCGCTCTCATTTTCAAGAGCAAGCCGATGCAGGAAATCGACGAATTGATCAATGCAATGGCGCCATCAGACGCCAACGCTCTCATCGTCGGTGAGAGCGGCGTGGGCAAGGAGGTAATCGCCAACGCCATTCACGCGCGGAGCCGGCGCGCAGAGAAACCAATGGTAAAACTCAATTGTGCAGCATTTCCTCAAACGATGATTGAGGGAGAGCTTTTCGGCTACGTGAAAGGTGCGTTCACCGGCGCGATGCAGGATTTCCCGGGAATGATCGCGGCAGCCGACAGCGGCACGCTTTTTCTCGACGAAATATCCGATATGCCGGCGGAACTGCAGACGCGCTTTTTGCGCGTGCTGCAAGAGCGCGAATATCGGCCCCTTGGAAGCACACAAACGATGAAAGCGGATTTCAGGGCGATCGCGTCGACCAACCGGCCAGTGGCTCAAGCGCTCTCGGAGAACCGGCTGCGTTCCGATTTGTACTACCGGCTAAACACGTTTCAAATTGAAGTGCCGCCGCTTCGAAAACGGAAACAGGATATCCCACTGCTGATCGCCGCGTTCGTGAAACAGTTTGCTCAGCAGCTCGGCAAATCCGAGCCAGACATTTCGCCAGAAGCGTTTCAAAAATTACTGGATTTCTCGTGGCCAGGAAACGTTCGCGAACTGCAAAACGCGATTGAATATGCCGTGGTACTAGCGCGACAAGGCATGATCGGCGTGAAAGAGCTGCCAACCGAAATACAGTTGCCTCCCGCTCTGCAACAAGCAGAGATCGCCGGACTACCGCGTATGGGCGTGCAGTCACTCGACGATGTCGAACGGACTGCGATCATTCAGGCGCTTGCAGAATGCCACGGCAACAAGAAAAAAGCAGCGGAACTTCTCGGTATCCAGCGCCCCACGCTTTATAACAAGATGAAGCGCTACGCGATCGAGTTGTAGGATTTCGGATGTCGCCCCTCATTTAGTAGCCTTCTGCGAAGGCGGATCGTTCGTTACGATCACTTCCAACTTTATCTCCTGGAACGCCAGCTGATCGTGAATCAGTCCAAGAAACTCGAGCGCGCGCGCATCGGGCATTTGTCCGCAACGCAACTCGATCCGCGCCGGCTTGCCAACCAATTCCGGATGCACCTCTGCCAGTTCGCCGTCGAGTAGGAATGAAACATAAGAGTTAAAGCGCTCCTGCAACGCGAGCAATTCTTCGTCAGAGCTAACCCACTCGTTAGGCTCATTCATCACGAGAACGACCTCACCCGTCTTCGGGTTCTCCGCGATCACATCGATAACGCCTGTGCGATCTTTTGCTTCTGGGTTCGGATTCTCCATGGAGATCAGTGAATATTGGACATTGGATGCCTGCTCGCGAAAGCTTTCGGTGTTCGACACCTGCTACGCCCTAGCGTTGCGAAGGCATGTTCGATGTTCAACCGAAATCAATGATAAACGAAATGACCGCCGAAGAGATTCGCACGCGACTGAAAGGCGCGCCGAACCGAGCGACGGCCCGGCGGTCCGTCCCGACCAGACGCATTTGAACGCAGTGCAAGTCACGACTTAATTCATTTGTGGCGAAAATAAAAACATCCAGGCTGACGCTCCTGGGACGAAGCGCAGCGAAGCTGCCCGCTTCGCCCGCCGAGGCCCGGCTTGAGACTTTCCCGAATCCCGCGCCCCGCCGCAATTACCGCATTCATTTCGAAACGGACGATTTCACTTCGGTTTGCCCGATCACAGGCCAACCGGATTTTGCCAGAATAGACATCGATTACGTCCCGGAACGCCTTTGCGTGGAAAGTAAGTCGCTAAAGTTTTATCTCGCTTCGTATCGGAACGAGCGCGCGTTTAACGAAGCGGTCACCAACCGCATTCTGGACGATTTTGTGAAAGCATGTGCTCCGCGCGAGGCGAACATCACCGCGCAATTCTCTGCCCGGGGTGGAATCGCTCTCACAGTGCGTGCCGAGCATCCGGACAAAGGCAAACCTGGCCGCAACGACCGATGACGCGGTACGCGAGCGAACTACTCTCCCCTCCCGCTAAAGGGGGAGGATTGAAGTGAGGAGTTTTTGCTACGCCTATAAGCCGAAACCCTCACCCTTCCCTCTCCTTTGCAAAGGGAGAGGCGAACGTTGCGCGTAGCGCAAAACAGCGCTCAAAAATGAAATCCGCAGTGGTTCTATTGAGCGGTGGAATTGATTCAACAACCACGCTCGCCATTGCGCTTGCCGAAGGCTACGAAGCGTATGCGCTGTCGTTCGATTACGGTCAGCGTCACCAGATTGAAACGCAGGCTGCTCGGCGCGCCGCCGACTCGTTAGGCGCAAAGAAACATCGAATCGCAAAGATCGACTTGCGTGTCTTTGGCGGATCGGCGCTGACCGGCGACATCGATGTGCCGAAACAGCGCTCGGAAACAGAAATCGCAGACGGCATTCCAGTCACTTACGTTCCTGCGCGTAACACCATTTTTCTGGCTTACGCGCTTGGCTGGGCGGAAGTGATTCAAGCCGCTGACATTTTTCTCGGTGTAAATGCAATCGATTACAGCGGCTACCCTGATTGCCGTCCGGAATTCATCGAAGCGTTCCAGACCGTCGCCAATGTTGGAACTAAAGCCGGCGTGGAAGGCAGACGCTTTCAGATTCACACCCCGCTGATCAAATTCTCCAAAGCCGAAATCATCCGCAAAGCCGTCGAACTCGGCGTCGATTTGTCGCTTACCCACAGCTGTGATGATCCATCGCCGGATGGTTTCGCCTGCGGCGAATGCGATTCCTGTCTTCTGCGGCTCAAAGGCTTTCGCGAAGCCGGGATGAAAGATCCGATTCGCTACGTGAAATAGGCCATTCTTGTCATGTTGAGCCAAGCGAAACATCTCTGGCTGTTGGGCTCGGTGATTGTAGAAAGGAATGACTGAGATTCTTCGCTTCGCTCAGAATGACAACCTGCAGGGAACCCTAATGACAACGGTGCTCCAGAAATTGAACGGGAAAAGCTGCGCAACGCTTCGATGAAGCCCCTGTTTCGAATTTTTGAACTCTCCAAAAACGAACAGCGCGTCGTTCTCATCGTGATGTTTGCTTTGATCACGGTAGTTTTCGTCGGATACGAACGCCGATTGCATAGCGTTCACCTTCGCCCTCCGGCCCCGCCGGAGGCCAAAACAACTCCAAGTCCCGTCCAAACCGAGGAGGGGCAGTAGAGTCTATTCTTCAACGAGACCGGGAATTCGACCGTAGCCGACAAAGACCGGACTGATTTTGGCATCGCCGCTATTGGGTGGCGGTGGCATTTTGAAATCGAAAACGCTGACGCCCCAGCGTTGTTTGCCGTCATAAGTGCGACCGTCGCTTGATCCGATCATGACCCGCTTTTTCGTTCGTTTTTCACGGCCCAGGTAAATCATCGTGTGCGTGATCGGTGGGTCGCGATCAATATTATAAGTGCCGCGCCAGAAGAGCAGGTCGCCCGGCTTGAGAGCGTCGAGTTCAAACGAGTCTTCCTTCCGGCTCAAGACCGCGTTGAAATCTCCCGCTTTGCGCACCCAGACGTATTGCTGGCTCGAATCACGCGGCACATCTTCGAACCCGTTTTCCCTCAGAAGATAATAAATGAAGCCGGAGCAATCCATTCCGCCGTTTGCTGGATCGGCGGAGCCGTATGTATAACCGAGATTCTGCTTTGTTAGCTCGAGGCCGGCATCGAGAATTTGGCGAACTTTCGATGGATAGCTGTCGTAACCTGAAATCTCATCGGGCGAAAGAGTGACGTTAGGCGCGCCTCTTTTTTCCGCAGCAGGACGCGGCGAACGCGAGGGGCTTGGGGTTTCAGTTGGACTTGGAACCGGGCTCTCTTCGGGAGTGGTTGTCGGCGTCGGAGACACTCGTTTGCGCTTCGATTTGGACTTCGGTGTCGGACTCGGAGAAGGAGCCGGTGAAATCTTCTTGTGTCGTGGCGAAGCTGCGGGCGATGGGCTGGGTGTCGTTTTCTTTGCCGAGCGTTTCCGATGTTTGCTGGGGGCCGGCGTAGGTGTGGCGAAAATCTTTTTGATCTTTGTGCCTAACGAGTCTTCAGCAGCATTCGCGGTGTGGAGCGTCCCAAATGAAATCGCGGCGATTAGAAGCCCGCGAAATATTGGTTGGGAGACCGCCAAAATTGTAGGGCATTTGACTCGTTCGCTCCCGCTCTCTCGCCCGGGCGGGCTGCCCGTCCATGTCGCTCGCATCCCCGCGGCTCCATTCTGGGAAACGCCGTCAGCGCCGGCGTCTGACACAGACGCCCTCCAATTCGCGTTCTGGTTTCTGATCGGATGAATTTTAGTCGCGGAAAACAATCAGTGAGCGAGCTCCTGAAGAATTGCTTTATTGAGGCGAATCCCGCCCTCGAAATTTTCGAGAGGAAAATTTTCATTAGGCGAATGTGCGCGGCAATCGGCCAGCGCGAGTCCCATGAGCAGCGTTTCGATGCCCAGGATGCCACGGAACTGTGAGACAATGGGAATGCTGCCGCCTTCGCGAATGAGCGCCGGGTCGTGATCGAATGCTTTACGCAATGCGCGTTGCGCGGCTTCGCCGAGCGGCGAATGCGGGTCGGTAAGATACCAGGGGCCGCTGTGTCCGTCGGTAATTTCTATTGTAACGCCTTTGAGCAGATTTTTTCGTAAATGCGCTCTTGCCAGCTTGAGAATTTCGTCGCCTTCCTGTTCAGGAACGAGACGGAAAGTCAGTTTCGCCATCGCATGACTGGCGATGACTGTCTTTGTCCCCTGTCCCTGATATCCTCCGCCGATTCCATTGATCTCGGCTGTTGGTCTAGCCCAGATGCGCTCGAGCGAATTGTAACCGCCCTCGCCAAAAAGTTCGGGGACGCCTGTTTCCTTGAGGATCAGTTTGTCGCCATCGACTGGAAGTTTGCGCCACGCTTCGCGCTCCCAATTCTCCAACGGTTTAACGCGATCATAGAAGCCCGCGATGGCCACGCGGCCTTCGCGATCATGAAGCGTGGCGAGCAGTTGCGCTAACGCGGTGATTGGATTGGCAACGGCGCCTCCAAAAATACCGGAATGCAAGTCCATCTTTGGTCCGGTCACTTTGATTTCGAGAGCGGTTACCCCGCGCAAGCCGTAGCTCAACGTTGGTACGCCGCGCTCGATCATTCCGGTATCTGAGACCACTGCGACGTCGCACTTCAGTGCATCGCGATTTTCGCTTAGAAAACCGCCAAGATTTGCGCTGCCAATTTCCTCTTCGCCTTCGATCACCAGATGCAAGTTCACCGGTAAATCGTGATCTTGTTCGATAGTTTCCTGAATCCCGAGAATGTGTGAAAGGATCTGGCCCTTATTGTCCGTAGCGCCGCGCGCAAAGACGTAACCGTTTTTTAAAACGGGTTCGAACGGCGGTGAATCCCAGAGCTCCAGAGGATCGGGCGGTTGCACATCGTAATGCCCATAAATCAAAACCGTGCGACGCCCGGGCTGATGTTTGTTGCGTGCCCAAACGATGGGATGCCCGCGCGTGGGAACAAGCTTTGTCTCCAGACCAATACTGGTGAGTTTTTCCACCAGCCATCGTGCGCACTCCTCCAGTTTTTGCTTGTACTGATCGTCCGTCGAGACACTCGGAAAACGCAGGAAGGAATAATACTCCTCGAGGTAATTTTCACGCATGGCCACAAGCTAATCGGTTTTCAGAGTTTGCCTACGCTTTCCGTCGAACCTGGCCGCGGACGAGATAAACGACTGACGCAACAGCCAGCACGACTCCAGTGACGACAAATTCGCGAGCAGTCGCATGGACGAGGATCCAAAGAATCGCAACGATTGCGAGGGCAGGCACAATGTTCATTCCAGGAAAATTGAATGGCTGAGCGCCATCGGCTCGCACATCGCGTTGCACCAAGACCCAGCACGCGGCGCAGCAAAGCAGATACATTAACAACACCGCGACGTTCGAAAGCACCGCCAACTTTTCAAAGGTGCCGCTAATCGACAGCAAAAAGGCGAGCGTCGCGTAAGTCATGATCGCGACATCCGGCGATCGATAGCGCGGATGAACGTGCGCGAAAAACTGCGGTAACGCGCCATCCCGTCCGAAAGCAAAGATCATACGTGGTGAACTCAGGATGTCGCTGGTCACAAAACCAAAAGCCGAGATGGTGGCCCCAGTCAGAAGGATCGTGCGGCCTAAATTGCCGAGAAATTTCGCCGCTGATTCTGCGAGGGGCGCGTCAGGATGATTCGCAAGATCAGCGCCGAGTGTTCCCTGCCCTACGATTTGGATCAGGATGTAGATAACCGTCGTAATGACAAGCGCGAGATAGGCGGAGCGCGGAACAGTGCGCGCCGGATTCTTCACTTCACCGCTCGGAATCAATGCCACCTCGATTCCGACGAAAGCAAAAATCAAAAGAATAACGGCATCGCCTAACGACTTGCTACCGGGCCAGCCGCTCCACGCAAGGTTCGGCGGATGAATAAAAAATATTCCCACGCAAACGAACAGCAGCAGGGGCAGAAGCTTCGCTACCGTGATCACGGTCACCGCACCGGCGCCTTCGCGCACACCGCGGATGTTGATGAGCACTAGCGAACCGTAAACGCCGAGCATGACGACAATGCGCATCACGGGACTGCCGAGGAATGGAACGACGAGCGCAACCGAATTCGCGAGGACGTTCACGACGCCAGCAACTGCGCCGAGCGCCGTTAGAAAATAAAGCATGCCGGCGAGAAAGCCGACGTAACGACCAAACGCGACTTCGACATATGCGTAAAGACCCCCGGTCAACGACACGCGACTACCGGCGATCGCGAAACAAGTGACGAACAACACCATCGCAATCGCACAACAAACAAATGCGAGTGGCGCAGCGGGTCCCAAACCTCTCGCGACTGTCGCTGGGATCACAAAAATTCCTGCACCGATGGTCGAGCTAACAATATTTGCAGTGAGAGCCGGAATCCCAATTCCGCGGACCAACTGATGGTCGACACGCTCCGCTTGTTCGATCGACAGCGTCGCTTCTTCGGCCATTGGGGCATCCTGCGTGATTCAGTTGTCCAAGGCAAGAGTGCGAGCTAAGCTTCGCGACCCAAGAGGGCGTTTTTCGATGGCGGGTATTTGTAACGTGGCATGTGCGGAGGGACACCTCTCTCTGACGAAAAAGAGGGTCAGGACCGCCCCCAAGAGGCAGCAACTTGTCCCAATCCCCCAACTTAATGCTCTCCCCTTATCCCTACGGAGGGACGCGAAGCGCAAGCGTCTGCGTCAGTTCGGTTTCACCCGACCGAGCACGGGCAGCTCGCAACCCCCAACATCCTGTGGCTGGCTAGGGTCGAAAGCCCTTCAAATTGTGTGTTTTTCGCTTGTCACCCTTACGCGCCTGCTGTATTGACCTCCACAGGCCCGAGGTTTGGCCTATCATGCATTTACAATCGCTCGAGCTGCTCGGCTTCAAATCGTTCGCCGACAAAACGCTTCTTAATTTTCACGAAGGTGTCACTGCTGTTGTTGGCCCGAACGGTTGCGGAAAGTCGAACGTGCTCGATGCCGTTCGCTGGGTACTTGGCGAGCAATCTGCAAAATCTTTGCGCGGCGATGAGATGGCGGATGTGATTTTCAATGGCAGCGAGACGCGCAAGCCCATCGGCTTCGCCGAGGTCTCTCTGACCTTCACCGATTGCGCTGAAGAACTCGGTATCGACTGGCACGACGTTCGTGTAACGCGTCGTGTCTATCGCGATGGCAATTCCGAGTACCTGCTGAACAAAACCTTGTGCCGGCTTCGCGATATTCAAAGTCTCTTCGCCGACACCGGCATCGCGCGCTCCGCATACTCAATGATGGAACAGGGCAAGATCGACATGATCCTGAGTTCGCGCCCTGAAGATCGACGCGCAGTATTTGAGGAGGCAGCCGGGGTCACAAAATACAAGACGCAAAAACGCGAGGCGCTACGCAAGCTGGAAGCGACCGATGCAAATCTCCTGCGCATTGGCGACATCATTAAGGAAGTAAAACGTCAAATCGGTTCGTTGCAGCGCCAGGCGGGCAAAGCAAGGCGTTACCAGGCAT
>QHOS01000149.1 GCA_003219415.1 Verrucomicrobiota bacterium
CTTCGGGCTAAAGAGAAAGCAGGCAGCGATGATGACGAAGAAAGCGACAACTTTGAACAAGCTCGTGATTTCCTGAGCCCGGCTACCTACGCGCAGGCCTAGCCAGTGAAACGCCGTGAAGAAGATCAACACCACAATTGCCGCCGGAGTGATGACACTGGGATTGTAAGAGAACAGCCCGGCAGCGTATTCGGTCAGTGCAACCGCCAAATATGCCATCGAACTGGTGCGAAGGAGCCAATCGCTCCAGCCGACAAGAAATCCACCAAACTCACCGTACGCACGACGAGCATAAACATAAGGTCCGCCGTCCAGCGGCAGCATTGTGCCGAGCTCAGCATAGGTGTTTGCACCGGTGAAAGCATACAATCCGGAGAGTATCCATACTGCCATGATGAGTCCGCTATGACCGAGATGGGCGGCGACGCTCCCTGGAACTCGCAGAATGCCAATCCCGATTGTTCCGCCGATGCCGACCGCGACGCCAAAGGTCACTCCGAGAATGCGAAGCAGCCGTTCTTTGCTGAGGGAAGCCGAATTAGTAAGAGCTCGGTCCGTCTCCATGCGATTGGCTTAGCTGATTCAGCGCCGCACAACAAGAGTGCAGCGCTAGGGCACCTAAGTCTGGACTTTGCTCTGCCTTCTGTACAATTAGCCGTCCGATTACTGGCCAAATGTGAATCCAAGCAATTTCCTAGCCGAGCTGAAGCGGCGCAACGTTTACAAAGTCGCCATCGCCTACCTGGTTGCTGGATGGGCTCTGTCGCAGGGAATCGCGCAGGTATTTCCAGTTTTCGACATTTCTAATTGGGCAATCCGGATTATTGTCCTGCTGATTGTTGTTGGCTTTCCAGTCGCGGTGGTCTTCGCCTGGTTCTTCGAGATCACACCCGAAGGAGTCAAGCGAACCGAAGTTGCCGACGCAATGCCGAAGGCGACCGGACGGAAAAGACACGCTTGGATATACGTTGTGGTGGCCGGCGCCGCGATCTCGGTCGCGTTATTCTTTCTTGGTCGCTATACCGCTAGTAACAGGGCTGCGGCTGCGGCGCCTAACGAGTTGCCGGCGAAATCAATCGCTGTGTTGCCGTTTGAGAATCTGAGCGAAGACAAAGCCAACGCGTTTTTTGCCGAAGGGATTCAGGACGAAATCCTCACCCGTCTCGCGAAAGTGGCCGACCTCAAAGTCATCTCGCGCACATCGACGCAGCATTTCAAGAGTGCGCCGGAGAACCTTCCCGAGATTGCGAAGAGACTCGGAGTCATGCACATCCTGGAAGGCAGCGTTCAGAAGGCGAGCGATCAGGTCCGAGTAAACGTCCAACTGATCAACGCCTTGACCGACGCGCATCTCTGGGCCGACACCTACGATCGCAAACTGACTGACATTTTTGCGGTTGAGACCGAGATCGCGAAAGCGATTGCCGATACGTTGCAGGCTAAGTTGACTGGCTCCGAACAGCATGTCATTGCAGCGCGACCAACCGAGAGTACTGAAGCGCACCAGCTTTATCTTAAAGGCCGCTATTTTTGGAACAAGCGCACCGGTAACGATCTGAAGAAATCGATCGATTACTTTCAGCAAGCCATCGCGGTAGACCCGAACTACGCACTCGCCTACGCCGGAGTCGCCGATGCTTACGTATGGCTACCCGGCTACACGGCAGGCACGCCGCGAGATTGCTACCCGAAAGCCAAGGCGGCGGCAACGAAAGCCCTTCAGCTGGACGACACTCTCGCTGAAGCGCATACCACCTTGTCGCTGGCGATTTGGCTTTACGATTTCGATTCCGCTCAAGCGATTAGGGAATTTCAACGCGCGATTGAGCTGAATCCAAATTACGCGATCGCTCACCAACAGTATGGCAACAACACTCTGGCCGCATTGGGCCGGTTTGATGACGCGATCGTGGAGGGAAAGCGAGCCGTCGAGCTGGATCCTCTCTCGCTCGTCATCAACACGGATCTGGGCAGCGATTACTATTATGCGCGCCGCTACGATGAAGCTATCGCGCAGCTGCGCAAGACGCTGGAAATGGATCCTGGCTTTTACATCGCGCATCTCGTTCTTGGTCAGGTGCTGGATGCGAAAGGCGCTCGCGACGCAGCGATTGTGGAGTGCCAGAAGGCGCGAGCGTTAAACGACGATCCTTCGGTGCTCGGGGTGCTCGCCCGCGCTTATGGTCTCTCGGGTAACAAGATGGAGGCCGAAAAAATCCTGGATCAACTCGAGAAGCTATCCCAGGAGCGATATGTCTCAGCCTACAGCTTTGCCCTTATTTATCTTGGACTGGGCGATAAAGAAGAGGCGCTCCGTTGGCTTGAACAAAGTTATCAGGATCGCGCGGGCTCTGACATAGGATTTATCAGAGTTGACCCGCTGCTCGATCCACTGCGCGGTGATCCGCGTTTCGAGGCGCTTGCGGAAAAGATTGTTCCGGCCGCAGAATTCAAATCAGCGACCGCTTCGAAATGAACAACTTCTTCGCCGAGCTGAAGCGGCGCAACGTTTATAAGGTTGCAGTCGCGTACATCGTCGCTGGTTGGGCCCTTTCTCAGGGCATCGCGCAGGTATTGCCGGTGTTCGACATCCCCAATTTAGTGATCCGCTTGATTGTCCTGCTTATCATCGTCGGTTTGCCGGTCGCGCTGATTCTGGCCTGGATGTTCGAAATGACGCCGGAAGGAATTAAACGCACCGCAACGGCTGATGCGATGCCGGCGGCGGCGCGATCGAAGAAACACACTTGGATTTATGTGGTTGTTATAGCCGGTCTTTTCTCGATCGGATTGTTTTTTCTCGGACGCTATTCTGCGGGAAACAAAGAGAGCGGACGGCCTCCCGCAACAGCGGGATCCCTACCACAAAAATCGATTGCCGTCCTGCCATTCGACAATCTCAGCCGCGATCCGGACAACGCTTACTTTGCCGAAGGCGTGCAGGATGAAATCCTGACGCGACTCGCCAAAGTGGCGGACCTGAAAGTCATTTCGCGAACATCGACCCAACATTTCAAAAGCGCGCCGGAAAATCTTCCCCAGATCGCGAAACAACTCGGCGTGACCAACATTCTTGAAGGCAGCGTCCAAAAAGCAGCCGACCAGGTTCGCGTGAATGTGCAGCTTATCAACGCGATCACGGACGCGCACGTGTGGGCCGACACTTACGATCGCAAGCTCACTGACATTTTTGCGGTCGAGAGCGAGATCGCCAAGAACATCGCTGAGACGTTGCAAGCAAGGCTCAGCGGCTCGGAGAAAACCTCGATCGCGAAAACGCCGACGGTGAATCCAGAAGCGTACGAACTTTATCTCAAAGGCCGATTCTTTTGGAACAAGCGGACTGGCACGGACCTGCGCAAAGCGATCGACTATTTTAATCAGGCCATCGCCAAAGATCCGAATTATGCGTTGGCTTATGTCGGCCTGGCAGACTCCTATCTGCTTCTTTCCTCATACGCCGCTGTTTCTCCGGCGGAATCGCTTCCGCCGGCAAGATCAGCTCTGAAGAAAGCGCTCGAGCTCGACGATTCGTTAGCCGAAGCCCACGCTTCTTTTGGATTGCTTACGACCCTGGAACTCGATCTCCATCGCGCGCTGGACGAGCTAAAGCGTGCGGTGGAGTTGAAGCCGAACTACGCGACCGCGCATCACTGGCTTGCCTTGGCGCACCTGACACTCGCGCAATTTGATTCGGCGATTTCGGAAGCAAAACGCGCGATCGAGCTCGATCCGCTTTCATTGGTCATTAATGCCGACACCAGCTGGATTTATTTTAGTGCCCGCCGCTACGATGAAGCCGAGGCACAGGTTCGCAAGACACTGGAAATCGGTCCCCAGTTTTTTCTGGCGCATTACTATTTGGGTGAAGTTCTTCAATTTAAGGCACACTTGAGCGAAGCGATCGCTGAATTTCAAAAAGCGTTCGAGTTAAACAACGATCCCTACTCACTCGCCATGCTCGGTCAGGCCTACGGGCGCAATGGGCAGAGAGATGAAGCGCAAAAAATTCTCGCTCGGCTAAATGAGGAAGCGAAGTCGCACTACGTCGCGCCTTACGCTTTAGCGCTGGTTCAGATCGGTTTGGGTGATAAAGACCGCGCGATCGAAGAGCTCGACCATGCCTACCGGGAACAAGAGACCAACTACCTTTTTGGCATAAAAGTTGATCCAATGCTGGACGATCTGCGCGGCGATCCACGGTTCGAAGCGTTGGTGCGAAGAGTAACCGCCGCAAAACAATGAAGGAGTTCTTCGCCGAGCTGAAGCGGCGCAATGTTTACAAGGTCGCCGTCGCCTATGCGGTGGTGGCGTGGCTGCTTATCCAGGCGGCCTCGATCTTGTTCCCGACCTTCGACGCGCCTGCCTGGGTCATGAAAGTTTTCGTTATTGTTATCGTTCTTTGTTTTCCCGTCGCGCTGGTTTTCTCCTGGGCTTTTGAGATCACGCCGGAGGGAATCAAACGGGAATCTGATATCGACCCGGGCAAATCGAGTACCACGCGAACCGGTCGAAGAATCGTTAGCCTGACCGCGGTGCTCGCCGTGATCGCCGCCGCG
>QHOS01000150.1 GCA_003219415.1 Verrucomicrobiota bacterium
GTCCTGACGCGCTCGGAATTGCTGACTGCCCGCGGGGCAGAGATCGGGGCCGAAGTAGATGACAAGGAACTCCTGGATTTTCCGATCGAGTTCCTCGACGTGGTGATCACCAACAAGTCTCTCGTGGGCAAAACCATTGTAGAACTGGCGGGCATGGATTTCGCCCGGGGTGTGTTTTTGAAGAAGCTGACCAGGGTTGGCGAGCCGATGCCGTTCTCTCCCGCGACGCGGATAGAGCGAGGCGATGTCATGACTCTCATCGGAGCTACGCGCGACGTCGAGCGGGCCGCCAAAAACCTCGGCTACGCCGACCGGCAAACGGTAATGACGGACATGATCTTCGTCGGTTTGGGCATCGTTCTCGGCGGCTTGGTGGGATTGCTTTCTATCACAATCGGCGGCCTTCCGCTCACCCTCACCGCGAGTGGCGGCGCGCTGATCATGGGTCTGATATTCGGCTGGCTGCGCGCGGTTCACCCGACATTCGGTCGGATCCCAGGGTCCGCCATGTGGATCTTTGATACCGTGGGTTTGACCGTCTTCATGGCCTGCGTGGGGCTTGCAGCAGGGCCGAGCTTTTTTTCGGGGCTCCAGAAGTCGGGGGTCAGCCTGGTCTTCGTCGGCCTTGTGATCGCGGTTCTTCCGCACACCGTCTCTATCTTATTCGGTCGTTATGTGTTGAAGATGAACCCTGTCATCGTCCTGGGTGCTTGTTCCGGCGCGGGGACGATCACTGCCGCGCTTCGCGCGATCCAGGAAGAAGCGCAGAGCGACCTCCCGGCCCTCGGTTACACGGTGCCCTATGCGATTGGCAATATCGTGCTTACCTCATGGGGTCCAGTCTTGGTCGCCATGATGTCGTAGGTCGTGGGCCAGCATGCTGTGGGGGCGGCCTTCGCCAACCCTGCCTGTATTTTGTGGGGGTGGTGAATGCCGTGGGCGGTGCATCCCAATGACGGTCAAGTGGCGCTCGAAATGGGTGATGTCCTAATTTGGATTTAAAACTGATCTTTGCTGAAAAGAGCCCCCGCGCCGACGAGGAGTGACGCAATTCCCAAAACCGCAGAAATGTATCCTAAAGGGAAAATCTGCTTCGTGAAATAGATCAACGCGCACAGGCAAACACCATCCGCCAGCAACACAATACCACCGATTTGTCTCATTTCTGACGGCCTTTAGACGCAACCGCCACTTCGACCGCTGATTGTGGCGAATCTACGGGCGGAATTTCCAGCACAGCGATTGTCTTGTTTTGATCGCCGTCGACAGACTTCCGCTCACCGTAAGGATGATGGTAAAGCAGCGAACCTGCTAAGCAAGCAAAAACAAATCAGCGTGATCAGCGCGCCTCTCGTGGGGCTGTCAAAATGAAAGACATTCCAATTCGCCTTTGGCGATTATCTCCCTTCCGTTTTTCTCTCTCGAATCCAAATTAGGACAACTACCTCGAAACCGGCAACAGTCCCAAAGTGGTCAAAGATCACTACTTTGAAATTGTCGATGAGCGGGCAGCGGGCGAATGCTGGTCAATCAAACCGCTGCCGAAAGGCGACCGGAAGATCGTTGCGATGTCGTGAGTCATCACGTAGTTTTACTCGCATCGCGTCGCACTTCTAGCTAAGATATCTCGTTAGGCAATTCTTCGCGTCCCGTGAGAACGACGACTTTATTAATTGTCTTTTCAGTGCTCCTTGTCGCTAGCTGTGCATCCGAGCGCTCGTCGAAGAAGCCCCCGCCTGACCGGCCCTTCTTCGACTCTCCAGACGTCGAGAGCCTTCATTAGCTATTCCGGAGATCCGCAGCGTGGCCTCACCTAGTGGATGTTCATCATGGACCTAGGTCACGGTCAAATTCGAAAACAGATTCCACCTGCGCGTAAGACGAAACCATTTTGCACAGCGCCGGGAAGCTACTTGCTCAACAACTTCTTTTTCGCTGTGGCGAGTTCCTTGAGTTTATCTTCACCAACTTCGGGATATTCCAGATCGAGATCGGCCAGGGTGTCGACCACGGCCGCAGCAACAATAACCCGGGTAAACCATTTGTTGTCCGCCGGCACGACATACCATGGCGCCTCTTTCGTAGCGGTCTCCTGGATCATTTGTTCGTACGCTTGCATGTAATCATCCCAGAAATCGCGCTCGGCAGCGTCATTGGACGAAAACTTCCAATTCTTCTGCGGATCGTCGATTCGCTCCAGGAACCGTCGCTTCTGCTCCTTTTTTGAAACGTGAAGAAAGAATTTCCGCACAATCACACCATTTCTCGCCAGGTATTGCTCGAAATTGCGGATGTCTTCGAAACGCTCCTGCCAAATCTTTTTGCCTACGAGTTTTGGAGGCAGTTTTTGTTTTGCCAGGAATTCGGGATGCACCCGGACGACGAGCACTTCTTCATAATAACTGCGGTTAAAAATTCCGATCTGACCCCGGTTCGGCAGGCATTTCATGCAGCGCCAGAGGTAATCGTGATCCAGATCATCGGACGAGGGCGATTTGAACGAATACACCTGGCAGCCCTGCGGATTTACGCCCGACAGGACGTGCTTGATTGCGCCATCCTTGCCAGCTGCGTCCATTGCCTGGAAGATCAAAAGCACCGCCCACTTGTCCTGGGCGTATAGCTTGTCTTGCAACTCGGCCAGGGCTGTCACGCCCATCGCCAGCGCTTCCTTCGCTCTCGGTTTGTCTGCCTCTTTGGTAAAATCAAGGGTGTCGTCTGGATCGACGTCCATAAGACGGAAGTTTTTGCCTTTGCTGATACGGAACGGCTTGGCTAGTTCACTGGCTCTTTTGATGATTTCTTTTGTTTTCATAAGCTTTCAAGGATTGATAGCGAATAGCCCCGAGCGCAATCCTTAGAAAGAGAATACTGGTTTGGTTGTTTCACAAGCCTTTGCCTGCGACCCACGAGACCGCACGATTGCTGGCATGCAAGACAATCAGCCGAGCGTTCATGTGGTTCCGGCTGGCGGCAAAAGATACAGCGCCGTGGCGAATATCAGATAAACCAAGATCGCGAGCACGCCGACGAACCAGGCGGAGCGGCCAGACGTGGTCACCAGAGAAGCGGTGAGCGTTGCGAACAGGATCATAGCGACTGCCCCGGGCCAGAAATTCAAATCCATCGGCGCGGGGCCGATAAAATAACTCAGCAGCACCAGAACCGGAGCAACGAAGAGCGCAATTTGCGCGGCGCTGCCAAGCGCGATGCCCACACTCAAATCGAGATGATTTTTGCGCGCGGCGGAGAATGCAGCAGCCATTTCCGCAGCCGCGCCCACCAGCGCCACAACGATGAAGCCGACAAAGGCAGGACTCATTCCGAAGGCGGTCGCCGCGTACTGAACCGATCCGACAAACATTTCGCTCACTAATGCTACGAAAACCGTAACACCCGCCAGCGTGGCGAGCGCCAGACCGATGGGCCACGCCGCTTCATGTTCCTCGGCCGCGCCAGCGAACAATTCGCGATGAGTGTTGAGTGAAAACCAGAGACCGAGAGCGTATGCGAGCAAAAGCAAAAATGAGAGTGCCACGCTCAGGGTTTTGGTTGAGCCGCTTGCGCCTAACGAATCGCGCGCGGACACGGCGGACGGAATCAGAAGCGCTATCGTTGCGAGAAAAAGCAAGCCGGCCTGAAATCGCGCGGCGACACGGTTGAATTCCTGAACATGATAGCGAAGTCCGCCGAGCAGGAAGGATGCGCCCAACATAAACAACGAATTCGTCACGATCGCGCCGGCGACCGATGCCTTCACCAACGTATATTGTCCTGCCTGCAAAGCGGCGATAGCTATGACAAGCTCGGTTAAATTGCCAAGCGTTGCGTTAAGCAGACCGCCCACCGAATCGCCCGTCTTCGCTGCGACAGATTCCGTGGCATGACTCAGCAGAACAGCCAACGGCAAAATCGCGAGCACCGAAAGAACGAAATGTAGCGTGTGCGCTTCGTGGTTGAGTTTCTCAGCTGCTAGCGCGATGGGAACAAAGATAAGCAGCCAAAGCAGTGGGTTGCGACGGATTTCTTGAAGGAGCAGTTTCATGGCACCATGATTCAGTTTCCACAAAACGCTTGCAATCAGAAATAGGACTAAAGTCCAATGGGCTACTCGGACGGACTCAGTTGAAAAAGGAAATCGCTCGATGCATTCTGACAGAAGACTTGATCGGACACGTACCGTCGCCAACGAGAATGATTGATGCCCCTGCGGTTACGGCTGATCTATATCTCTTCCATTGCCTAACGAACCATTTTCAACAGAATAACCTGAACCTATGCCATTCGAAAAATTCGATCTTGAGAGCCTCGACAAGGAGCGCCGCAAAGCAATCGCCAAATCTATTCGTACGATCAGCGCTGAAGAACTAAAGAAGCTTGGCGAAGAGATTTTCCATTATGCCGATGACCCATGGCGCGAAACTTTCTTTCGATTCATTGCCGAAAATGCCGGCGCCACGTTCCATCACGCGATCACGAGCGACGGCGTCAATATTGTTTACTGCCGCGACAAAGACAAAGGGATGTGGTTCCTGCCCGGAAGCGGCATGGGGCCATTGCAGTCGACAGGCCGTCAGATTATGAAGGACATGATCACGGGAGCGCATTGAGCTCGAGCACTCTCTGCTAATCGTCCGCGCTGGACGGCATCGAACGAAAGTTTTATTGAGGAAACGGATGGTCTCTGCTCTCATCACAATTCACGTCACTAATCATCTCATGAAATTCCTGAAAATCCTCGCTCTCTCCGTCGCTCTGCTCGCCACCGTGCAGGCGGTGCAACAACCGTCGGCTCATACTAAAGGCACGCCGACCGGAAAACCGACAGGCCCGCTCAAGCCAGGCGAGTATTGGTGGAAACCGCAGCTCTCGCCGAGCGGTCCGCTCATGGTGCTTGTGAGCATCCCACAGCAGACCATGCACGTTTATCGCAACGGCATCCTCATCGGCTACGATTTCTCGCAGTTGCTTTTTAGTGCGACATCGAAGGGTGGCACCGTCGTGGTGGGTGATGGCAAAACACCTGTGCCACATCTCGCGTCGAATCCCGGACTGATGCTCGCGCCGAAGGATTTTGCGCCTGAGATGTTACGCCCGCTCGCGAATGATGAGTACGACTGGAATCCGGAGCGCAGCTCGAGCGGACCGATCACGATTGTCGTCAGCGCCGCCGACCGCGCGCTCTACGTTTATCGCAATGGCAATCCCATCGGGCGCGCCGCCGTCGAGATTGTCGGAAGCGGATCGCTCGGAGACCGTGTTTACTCTTTGCTCGAAGGCACGACCGACCGGGAAAGCTCACTTGCTCCGGGCCGCGCGGCGCGCCGGTGGATGAGC
>QHOS01000151.1 GCA_003219415.1 Verrucomicrobiota bacterium
CAGTTTATCCGCGAGCCATCCACAAATTTTTGCAGCGATCGCGGTGTCCTGAAGAAGCAAAGCGCATTGGAAATACTGGCCGCTGTGCAGGCCGGAGCGCAAAATGAAATGTCCATCCAATAGCGCACCGGTTTTACGGAAGAGGGCCAGAAGATCTTCGCTCATAAAGTGTCCGTCTTACCATGGAGGGCAGAGCTCTGCGACGCCGTTGTCCGGGCTGGCAGAGTTCGCCCCTCCATTGTCGATTTTACCCAGACGTGTCATACGCTACCCGAGCAGTCGATCCCCCTTCATCTGCGATCGCGATGACTTCGATTTCTACATTTGCGGCCTTGGGCAGCGCGGCGACCTCGATAGTGGAACGAGCAGGGGGATCCTGCTTGAAATAGGAACCATAAATTTCGTTAACAGTTTGGAAATCGCCGAGATTCGTGAGGAAGATCGTTGTTTTAACGACATGGTCGAAGGTTAGTCCCTCAGCCTTCAAAACAGCCGCGACGTTATCGAGCACGCGGCGGGTTTGCGCGGCAATGTCGCCAGGAACAATCTGGCCCGATTTTGGGTCGAGCGGAATTTGGCCGCTGCAAAAAAGGAACCTTCCGCTGCGAACCGCCTGTGAATAGGGACCAATCGCCCCAGGGGCTTCGCTTGTAGAAATGATTTTTTTCATGCCGCCGATTGTAGCTGCAAACTTCCCGTGCACAATGAGCACGATAAGGCGACCGCCCAAAAAAATAGCCAGGATGATCCTGAGCGAAGCGAACGAGCCCCACAGCACGCGGTCGATTACACAAAATGGCAAGTGTGATCAACAACCCATTGAGAGGTCCCTCGCTTCGTTCGGGATGACAGATTGAGAATCTGACCGATATTAACGACTCAATGGTTAGTTGGATTCTAAAGAAGATCCTCGGGTCGAAAAATCAGCGCGAGCTCAGGCGGCTAACGCCGATTGTGCGCCGGATCAACGAGCTGGATGAACAGTTCAAGAGCTTGTCGGATGACGAGTTGCGCGCCAAGACCGCGGCGTGGAAGGAAGAGTTCACCAAAATTTCCGAGCCGGAAGATCAATGGAAAAAGTTGGATGAAATTTTACCGGAAGCGTTCGCTGTGGTGAAAAACGCGGCGCGCCGGCTGAAAGAACGACAGCACAGCTTCACGGTATGCGACCAGCCCATGGTCTGGGACATGGTGCACTTCGACGTTCAACTGCTCGGCGGAGTCGTCTTGCATCGAGGCCGGATCGCAGAAATGGCCACCGGCGAAGGTAAAACGCTGGTTGCAACTTTGCCCCTTTATCTAAACGCGCTCGCTGGCCGAGGAGCGCACCTGGTAACAGTAAACGATTACCTGGCGCGGCGCGACGCGGATTGGATGGGGCAACTCTACAATTTTCTCGGCCTGACAGTTGGGTGCATCGAACACGACCAGGAGCCGGATGTTCGCCGCGAACAATACGCGATGGACATCACTTACGGAACGAACAGCGAGTTCGGTTTCGATTATCTGCGCGACAACGGCATGGCCACGACGCGCGAACAACAGGTTCAGCGCGGTTATCACTATGCCATTGTGGATGAAGTCGATTCCATCCTGATCGATGAAGCGCGCACGCCGCTCATCATCAGCGGGCCGGCAACGATTTCCACGCATCAATACGACAAGTGGAAACCGCTCATTGAGCAGTTGGTGCGGAAGCAAAATATGCTTTGCAACCGCGTAGCGAGCGAAGCGATTGAGAAATTTGCCCAGGAAGAGGTCGAGACGGGGGGGCGTCTCATGTTCAAGGTGAAACTCGGTCAGCCGCGCAACAAACAGCTTTTGCGCATGATGGAAGACCCTGACAAGCGCCGCGCCGTCGATAAAGCCGAGCTTTCCTTTTTCCAGGACACGCGCAAGGAAGAACTGTTCCAACTTAAGGAGGAGCTCTTTTTCACGATCGATGAAAAATCGAACGAGGCCGATCTCTCGGAGCAGGGCCGTGCCTTTCTCAATCCCGATGATCCCAACGCATTCGTGTTGCCGGATTTGATTAACGAATTCACGGAAATCGATCTGGATCAGACACTCTCGCCTGAGGAGAAGGACAAGAGAAAAGCGGAGCGCCAGCAACATTGCGACGCGCAAGCCGAGCGTATCCACAACATCTCGCAACTACTGCGTGCGTACTGCCTCTTCGAGAAGGATGTCCAGTACGTCATCGAGGACAACAAGGTTGTGATCGTCGATGAATTCACGGGGCGTAAAATGCCGGGCCGGCGGTGGAGCGACGGATTACATCAGGCAGTCGAAGCGAAGGAGGGTGTCCAGATCGATCGTGAGACCCAAACTCTGGCTACGATCACGATTCAAAATTATTTCAGGCTTTATCAAAAACTGGCTGGAATGACCGGTACGGCCGAAACCGAAGCCGCAGAGTTTCACGACATTTATAAACTCGACGTGAACGTTATCCCGACCAATCGGCCGGTGCGGCGCACGGATAACAACGATCGTATCTACAAGACCCGCCGTGAAAAATACAACGCGGTCATTAAGGAGATCAAAGAAGCCCATGCGAAAACCCAGCCCGTACTGGTCGGCTCGGTGAGCGTGGAGGCCTCTGAGCTAATCAGCCGGATGCTGAAGCGGGAGAAAATTCCGCACAACGTGTTGAACGCAAAATTTCACATGCAGGAAGCCGAGATCGTCGCGCGCGCCGGTCAACCGGGCACGGTCACGATTTCAACCAACATGGCTGGCCGCGGCACTGACATTAAGCTCGGCTCAGGCGTAATAGAGCGGGGTGGTTTGATGGTAATTGGCACGGAGCGCCACGAGGCGCGCCGAATCGATCGGCAGCTACGCGGACGCTGCGCGCGCCAGGGCGATCCGGGTGCGTCGCGCTTTTATGTCAGTTTCGAAGACGACCTAATGCGCAATTTCGGCGCGGCCGATCGCATGACGAGAATCATGGAGCGCTTCGGGCTCGAAGAAGGCCAGGAACTCGAGCATCGATGGCTGAACAAGTCAGTCGAGACGGCGCAGAAACGAGTGGAACAACGCAACTACATGATTCGAAAACGGACGCTCGATTTCGACGATGTGATGAATATGCAGCGCGAAGTCGTTTACACGTACCGCAACGAAGTGATCGATTCCGAGGAGCCGCGAAAACTTATTTACGAAGTGATCGACGAAGCCGTGCCGGCAAAAGTGAAAGAATATCTAGATGTCGATGAGCCCAATTACACGGGCCTCATGCATTGGGTGAACACGACTTTCCCGCTCGGTTTGACGACGGAAAAGGCGCAGTTCGACACGCGCGCAGTTGATGGGAACGTGCAGTTTCTAATAGGGAAGATCAAGGACGCGTACGAGCGCAAGTCGAGCCACGAAGAACCGACTGCGGTCAAAAGCCTGGAGCGCTACATCATTCTCAACGCGATTGACCGGCTCTGGCAGGAACATCTCTACGCAATGGACGCACTGCGCGAAGGCGTTTATCTCCGGGGCTACGCGCAAAAAGACCCGCTAATCGAGTACAAGACGGAGGCCTACGACATGTTTGTCGAATTGATGGCGAACATTAAGAACGAAGTGTTGAACAATCTGTTCCGCAGCACTTCGAACTTGCAGGCATTCGAGAATTTCCTGGCGACATTGCCGCAGTTCTTGATGCGCGAGCATGCGCCAACCGCGCCCACTGCAAGTGCCGACGCACGCATGCGTCAGCCCGTTGGCGCGATGGCGGGAGTCGCAGCTGGAGATGGCGATGGTGCAGGCGAGGTATCGATTGATCTTCCCGTTCGCCGTTCCATACCAAAGGTTGGGCGCAACGAACCGTGCCCGTGCGGCAGCGGAAAAAAATACAAGAACTGCTGCGGACGGACTGCGTAAATCGCAGGACGGTGTCGCGCCAACCCGTCATTCCGAGTGAATCGAGGAATGGAACGAGTGGGACAAGCCACATGGACGGAAATGCTGCGAGGGTAGCGGCGAGAGAGTCGGGAAACGAGCAAGTTCAATCTCCAAGTGTTTCAGAAATATCGAGGGATGTCTCCAGCCTGCGTCCCGCGGGACTACGGCTTGGCAGGCGCTTCCGTTCGAAATGACAAGTCAGGATGGTTTGAGGAGTTCATAGGTTGTGATCTCGAGCGCGTGACCGTCGGGGTCGCGAAAATAAATGGAGTGCGAAATCTCGTGATCTTGAAATTCGAATATAATTCCACGTTTTTCGAGTTCGCGCTGCGCTGCAAGGAAGTTTTGTCTGGTTGCGCGAAAAGCGAGATGAAGAATGCGAACTTCGCGGTGACTTGACGATGTCGGTTTTGCGTTAGGGCTAGCGGGGAATAACGCAATCCCGGTGTTTCCTTTCCCAATAAAAGTCGGCACACCGTTCCACACGCCGTCATGAAGTCGCTCAAAGCCGAGAACTTCGATATACCACTTCACTGATCGCTCGATATCGCGCACGCCGAGAGCTACGTGATCAATTCCTTCGAGTTGCATGGGAAACCGAGACAGAATTTACAGAATTGCTTCGATCAATAAAGAGGAAGCATCCCGCAATCGCGCTCTTGATCGACAGGCTTATCGGGGTCGCTCGTTCGATTTCAAAGCCGTGCGCAACGGAGCACAGGCTTCTAGCTGTGGGGCCGACGGGCATCTTGCCTGTCGGATCGCGCGCACACAATGGCAGGCAGGATGCCCGCCAGCCCCACAGCCAAGATGGCGATTAGTTAGATGTTGTCGACCGCCACCGTTTCGATCCACTGTGCGCGCCAAGCAGGGGCGTTGAATGGGTCGGCAAAGTATTGGGTTTCATGCAACACTTTTCCATCCCGAAATTCCATAATGCTCACGGTGTAGACGCGCTTGCCTTCGTAGGTAATCACGTACTCGGTGATCCAGAGATTGCCCTTTCCCACGATCCGGCGGACCGAAAACCCCGATGGCCTGCCAGGATGATGACTGCGAAGCGCCTGCAGGTTACTCCGACCGCGAATTACCTCCCCTGATTGTGGATACTCGCACACGATGTCATCGTGGTAGATTTCATGTTCGGCAACTTGATCACCCGCAGCAGACGCTGCCCAATGCCGATCAATGGCCATCCGAATGTTCTGCTCTTCCATTAGCGACCTCCTTTAGCGTCTACATGTTCATCACACTGAGCTTCGTCGACATCTAACGAGAATACGATCAGCGACGGCTACTCGGAGCGAGCGCCGAATCGAGGTGAAGTGTTTTGATCATGGGAGAACGTGATTACGCAGCGGGTAGCCGTTCGCTGCATTGATTGGTTAGATGTTTGGCGTGCGTTGAAATGTGAAGCGTAGCTCTACGTTAGCGCAGGATTTGCTGCGTTTTCGTTCTCATAGGTTGCTGTCTTGCGCAGTAATATCGCTCCGTAAATGCACAAGGGCACTGGGGCGAAAGCCAGTGCAGCAGCACGTAACAGTGACGGCTGAATTTCGATCCCGAGCCGATTCACGTGAACGAATGCGTTCAATGCGCCGTGCAACATGGCGACGGGCCAGATCGAGCGACCACTGATCCGCAAGCAGGCGAACACGACCCCGAGCAGGAACGACCATACTAGCTGCGCGAGCACGCGCGCCTCAGCATGGCCGACGAAAATGTTTAGGGCATGCGGCAAACTAAATAAAAGCGCTGAAATAAGAATTGCGTACCACGCATTCCTCGGCTTGTGATTCTCCGACATCGCGGTTAGCAAGAGCGATAGAATAAGACCTCGAAATACCAGTTCCTCGAGCGCACCGGCGGCGAAACCGTTAAAGGCGACACCAGTAGCCAGGTTTGGCTGATTTAGGTTTAAGCGTAACGTGCCGGTGAATAAAAGCGGGTATACAATCAGCGAGTAAAGCGCGACAGGGAGAACGATCGCCCATGAGCGCGGCGACGGCGATTTTAGCGCGTGCGCAACGCGATTCCATCGCCATATCAGGACGATTACAAGGAATGCAAGAATGATGCGCGCAACACCGGCAGCGTACTCCCGTGCCGGGGGACTAGTGAAACGCGACGCAGGAACGCTGACTAATAGAATGGTGGCCACGAGGAACGCAATAGTCACCGTGAGGCTCACTAAAACTTTGCGTTGAAGAGTATCAGTATTCATTCGGAGTGGATCGCTATGGCATATCTTGCTGGATGATCGCACTTCGCATCTAACGAGAAAGAGCTCAGCTACCGCTGGCGGGAGCGAGCTTTGCTAAGATCAACAAGTGCTTCATGAAAGTAAAGCTGGTCATCGTGCCGGCCAGCGGTTAGCTGGAGCGATTGGTTAGGTCTTTTTGCATGGTTCGTCAATAGATCGGTCATCGTAAGGACACTCGCAGTAAAGTGCCTCACCTCCACAGCGTGGACATCGCTCCACGTCGCATCCGAAGATGTGCAACTCATCTTTCGTGACGCCGCAATCTTGGCAAGGCTGTCGATCTGCTCCCCAGTCTTCTCGTTCAGCGCCATAGCGAACGCGCTGATATTCTTCGCCGCCAATCCGAAAGTGGTTGGGATCGTGCTTTCACTCATGGCTGGCTATAGACCTAACGAGAAACAGATAAGCCACGGCAGGGTGTCGTGGCAAACACACTAAAGTTATCTCGCAATGGGGCCGTTGGCTTCATCGTTTGGTTAGGTGGCGTGCGGCGAGCCACCCGAACGCTCCCAAGTTTCTTTTCTGCGCGCAAGCCAACGATCAACTGATAATGGGCCTGGGACGCCCAAAACGAGGACGAGTAGGCCCGCAATGTACAAGAGACTGACTTCGTAACCCGGCGGGCCGAACACGGGCCCGTCTTTCGTCAGGCCGATTGTGTTAATAGCACTGAAACCGTACCGCAAGTGGACTGTGAACATCGCGACGAGCATGGACATCATAAGGGGGACGCTCACAATCGCGACGAAAGCCCCAGCCAGAATCGCTAGGCCGCCGAACAGCTCCAGAAGGGTGACCGTGGAATTTCATGGAAAGTGCGGAGCCAATCCTGCCAGCCGTTCGCTGCATCGCTTGGTTAGACCGCCCTTCGTAGGCCTCCGCATTGCACCAATTATCGCATCCGCGCATAAAGGAGAACGATGTAGAGAACAAAAGCAGCGTTCGTAAATACGACCAGCGTCTTATGATACCACTCCTGGCGCGTCAGTGCGCCAACAAATAGTGTCACACCGAACATCGCTTGGAATATGAGATACGTTGGGTTTGGGAGCTTGCCATCCAGGAGAAGGTGTTTGCATACGCTCACCATAATGATGGCGACGCCGAGTGAGAAAAACCAGCGGCAATGCGCGTAGAAGCTCTCTTTTAGGTCGACCAATGCTTCCCCGAAGAAATCTGGAAAAACCAATCCGGCGACCATGTAAATAAGGATGGTTTGCAGCACCATGATAGCGAATTGCTGAACCGTCCAATCGTGATGGGTTCGCATTCCAAACATCGACCACCAGTGCTGAAAACAGACAAGGAGCACCAGGACAGCCCACCCAATCACCGGCCAGTAAACTTGAATGCGTGTTCGCGACCACAGTAGGCCGCGAAACCCTTGTAGGATTTCTGCGACGGCCAGGCCGAGAATGACCGAAATAAGAACCGAGAGGAAACTGAACTGATCCATGTCTCAATGAAAATGCGAATCTGCGATTACCTGATTGGAATCGTCGGGCTACCGGAACGTGTCCCTGACATGAGGTTTACACATGCTTCACCAGTCTAACGAGACCCAAGATCAGCGACCGCGCCCGAGAGCGCGCGTGGCTGCAAGCTGGAGGTACTAACTACATGTAAGCTACGCTCGGGCCGGGGCGCGGTTCGCTGCATCGCGTGGTTAGATGCTTGGTGTGCGAGGCTCATCGGGAGAACGCAACAACCAACAATGTAACGGCGACAATAACAGTCAGAGCTGCGCCCAAGACAAAGAGTGGCGCGGCGAAATAGTAGCGCGTCCCCATCAGCGCGAAGAGAGCGACCGGCAAGGTCGCAACCGAGAGCGCGGTGGTCCGCACGACAACCTGCGCCCAAGATGCACCGCTCACCGCGTGTGGAGCAGCGTACGTCGTGAGGTAGCCTAAAGGAATCAGGAGCACCCCCACTAGAATGTGATTGAGGAGCATTGGCGGGGTGAGCCATTGTGCAGAAGCCGGAGAAGCTGAGTGTCGAACCAAAGTAGCGATGTGCGGTGTCGCTAACAGATGAACAATACCGAGCGCCAGCAGCAGTATGCCAGCGCCACGGAGCAATCGCAATCGAGTCGACGAACGCATTAGCATCTAACGAGAAAGAGATAAGCCACGGCAGGGTGTCGTGGCAAACACGCTGATATCGCCTCGCGATGGGGCCGTTGGCTTCATCGATTGGTTAGGTCTATTTGGTTCGCAGAACGCTAGGTGACGATGACTCTTTCTGGATTCGGCGTGTATTGCGACATGCCAGTGATATGCCAAGATCCTTGTTTGCGTTCAACAATGAACGTGAAGGCGCCTGCTGCGTCAGCGACGCCGTAATGCGCTCCGCAATGGACGAAGACGCGGTCAAACCTGTCAACGTCAATTCGGTAAATGGGCAATGTCCCGTGCTTTTCGCGGATGCAGCGTTGCTGGACGAGTGCGATGGCCGTGTGAATATCGGCTGTGGAGACCGTAGCGGAATCGCTATAGATGGCCGGTCCGCTGGTAGCACACGATGCGAGCGCCAGCAGCGTCGATAACATCGATAGTCGCGTGACGTTCATAGACCTAACGAGACACAAGATCAGCGACCGCGCCCGAGAGCGCGCGAGGCTGCAAGTTTGAGGTTGTAGCTACGCAAGACTTACGCATCAGAGCGGGGCGCGGTTCGCTGCATCGCTTGGTTAAATGCGTTGACATCTCCTCGCCCACAAAAGGACAACTGCAACTCCTGAGACGAGAAGAGCAATCGTCTGAGGCTCCGGCACCGCAATGGTGTAGTTGAACCCGCTGCCTGTGCCTTCAAGGGAGAACTGATACGGAGTAGGATCACGAGTGGTCGCGCCCGACACGGTAGCGACCCCGGTACCGCTCAAAGACACCCCTGTGCTGGTCATGGTGGCACTGCTGACCGCCAGGAGGTCGAACTGGTAAGTACTGCCGCCGAAGATGATGGTCCACTCGGGAGTGACCGGCGCAGTGAGCATCGCAGACGGGCCACTGCCGGTCCAAGAGATGGGAGCGAAGGTGGCTGGCGTGCCGGGCGTGATGACGCTGTAATCACCCGTACCGAAAGTAAAGGTCATAGGGTTGTTGAATGTCAGCGTGCTTATGCCACCGCTTTGCATGCCGAAGCCAGAGCCGGTGAAAAACGCCTCGCCGGTGATCGGAATCTCTTGTGCGTGCTGCGTGGTTGCTGTCATGAGCATCACTGCCGCGAGGCAGAGATGCTTTAGGTATTGTGTGTATTTGTTCATGGGTGTGTTGCGTTGTTGTTGGTGGTTTCTACCTGAAAGGACGTGTGAATGCGAGCATAGACTTAGCATCTAACGAGACGGAGCTGAGCCACCGCTGGCGGCAGCGAGCTTTGCTTTACTCTCAACTCTCATCTTTCAACCATCAACTTTCTTCATGGCCAGCGGTTGGCTCCAGCGATTGGTTAGATGGTTTCGCTTCATTTCGGACTCGGCGCTTCTCTGATGACCGTGGACGTGCCTTCTTTCTGCGGCTCCTTTCCAGG
>QHOS01000191.1 GCA_003219415.1 Verrucomicrobiota bacterium
GTCGCCTCGATGCAGGAAACCGATATCTGGTGTCGCTTTGGTAATAATCTCGCCATCGAGTTCGAGCACGAGTCGCAACACGCCATGCGTGGCCGGATGCGACGGGCCCATATTGAGAACCATTTTTTCGCCGATATCGTCATCGGTGTGGTGCAGTTCCGCATCCGCTGCCACCACTCGCGTCACCGGGTCAGTCGATTCAATCTCACGCGTCGTAAAAGGCATGAAAAAAAGTTACAAAGTTAAAAGGTTACAAGGTTTAAAAAGAATAACATTTACGCTGGCGAGTGGACCAGCGCATGCAAGCAATTTCGGTTGGGTAGCGCACGCGTCCCGCGTGTCTGGCGACGGTGTCTCGCCGTCGCGAACTTTTCCGCCGCTCGGGATTCTGGTGCCAAGCTAAACATTATGAAAAGTCCGTTTCGGCGCGACGCCGAAACCAACACGCGGGACGCGTGCGCTACCCCGCAGAACGCGCTCGCGCTGATGATAGAACGCGATTAACTAAACGGCGTGCCAAAGAAAGTCGCGCTGCTTTTTGCAGGACAGGGCGCACAAGCCGTCGGGATGGGACGCGACCTGGCGGAACAATTTCCTACAGCGGCCGAATTATTTCAGAAAGCGGACGACGTTCTCGGGCGGAAGTTAAGCGAGATTGCATGGAAGGGACCGATTGAAGATCTGACCAAGACCTCGAATTGTCAGCCCGCGCTTTTTGTTCATGGACTGGCCTGTTTATCGATGTTGCGCGAATTGGCTGGAGAATTTCCCATCGGCGGCGCGGCCGGCTTATCGTTAGGCGAAATGACGGCACACGCGGCGGCGGGCACATTCGATTTTGCGACGGGACTCAGACTTGTGCAAAGGCGGGGCGAATTGATGGATGAAGCCTGCGCCATGACCAACGGCACGATGGCGGCGATGATCGGTGGGGCCGAAAATGATGTCCGCCAACTCGCGGCTGATGAGGATGTCGATGTTGCGAATATTAACGCACCTGGACAGATCGTCATTTCGGGCGAACGCGCGAAAGTAGAAGCAGCGGTCGGGGTTGCCAGAGAGTACGGAATTCGTCGCGCGACATTACTCAACGTGGCGGGCGCGTATCATTCGCGTTTGATGGAAAGCGCTTATGAACAACTTGGCGCGGCGCTTCAACACGTTCCGATGCAACCCCTGCGTTTTCCCGTCATCAGCAACGTTACCGGTGCCGAAGTGCGGACTCCGATAGAAATTCGTCGCACGCTTCAAGACCAGGTTACCGGCACGGTGCGCTGGCTCGATTGCATCGAGCGCCTGGCGAAACTCGGTTGCGATTTCTTTATTGAACTGGGGCCCGGCGGCGTACTCGCAGGATTGTTGCGGCGTAATAGAGGAGACGTCAGTGTGATTTCGGTAGCTGACGCAGACTCGGTTCGCAAGTGCGCCAAGCTATTGTAGCCTCGCTGTATGGAGGCGTTTTCCGTGGCGGTATCAAAGCACGGCTCACAGAGCCGCTGCTACAACGTCGACAACTGCGTTTCGTCGCCATAACTTTGAGGAATGACACTGCAAGAACGTGTGGATTCCGATTTGAAAGAGGCGATGCGCGCCAAGGACACGACAAAACTTGGCGTCTTGCGAATGCTCAAGTCGGCCTTGAAATACGCGGCCATCGCAAAATCAGGCGCCGAAGCGGAGCTGAACGACGCTGAGGCCGCGCAAGTCATCCGTAAGCAGGCGAAGCAACGCCAGGATTCCATCGAGAGTTTCGAGAAAGGCGGGCGGGCCGAACTGGCGGAAAAAGAGAAGGAGGAACTCTCGATCTTAAACGGATATTTGCCGCAGCCGATGAGCGCGGATGAAATTTCGAAAGTTGTGCGCGAAACGATTGCCGAAGCAGGCGCGACCTCGCGAGCACAAATGGGCGCGGTGATGAAAGCGTTGCAGGCGAAAGTAGCAGGCCGCGTTGACGGCAAAGCCCTGAGCGCGGAAGTGCAAAAGCAGTTGGGGTCGTGATCCGAGAACCGAGATTCGTGAATCGGCATCCGATTTAACGACTTAACGATTCAACGAATTACGTCGCGATCATGCTGAGCGCCATTCTCGTCGCCGCCGGTGACAGTCGCCGCATGGGTTTCGACAAACTGTTTGCGACGATCGCCGGCCGACCGGTCATCGCGTATACCATCCACGCATTTGAGCGGGCCGACTGTGTCGGCGAAATCATTGTCGTCGCACGCAAAGATCGACTCGATGAGATCAAAGCAATCGTTCGCGATGGAAATTTCAAAAAAGTTCGGTCGATCATTCCCGGCGGCAAACATCGTCAGGATTCCGTTCGCGCCGGTCTGAATCATCTCGAGGCTGGTGCGAAATACGTGGCTGTTCACGATGCTGCTCGCCCATTGATCACGACGGAACAGATCGAGCGCGTCTTCGAGCAATGCCGGATGCACGCCGCTGCCAGCCTGGCTGAGCCGGTCAGCGACACGCTCAAATATGCTGACGCCGAATTTTTCGTCGCCGGTCCAGTCGATCGACATCAGCTCTATGCCATGCAGACCCCGCAGGTTTTTGAGCGGCGTTTAATCGAGGATGCGTATCAAGCTGTCTACGCAGAGAACGCTTCGGTTACCGACGAGGTTTCAGCGGTTGAACGGCTCGGTCGCAAAGTTATTCTGGTTCCAAACCAAGACTTAAATTTCAAAATCACTTATCCGCGGGATTTGGCGCTTGCCGAATTTGTTCTAACGCAACGAATCCGGGCTAACGCAAGTTGAGCTGCACACCCGTGGGCGCCCTGAAAGCTTAAGCGACCATCGGATCGATAGGCACCCGCGGACGAATCAAATCGACCACGGATGCGACATCTTTACGTCTGAAACCACGGCCCCGTTTTCGAATTTTCGCAGTTTCAAGGTCGCCAACGCGGTAGAGTTGACCGTGTTTCCAAACCCAGGCGTCGGGATTGTAGGGGCCGATGCGCAGCGGATCGCTCCAGGTATGGATCGACAACGTATTGGGCGTCACAGCCGCGGCAATGTGCATTGGGCCGCTCTCCACGCTTACGACAAATCGTGCGACCCGAATAAGCCAGGTTAACTGAAGCAGTGAAGTTTGCCTGGTCAGATCAATGCAATTTTCCGGTGTGTTGATTCTGTTGTGCGCTTGTCCCACCACGACCACGCGAGTTGGCGCGAGCAACTGGCAAAATTCCTCGATCACTGCATTTGAGAGCGATTTGTCATGCCCGCGAGCAAAGGGGTGAAGAAGAACGAATGGCGGGTGAGCATCGAAGCGCGGCAGCGGATCGCCACTTGGAACCGAGCATCGAAGCGATTCGCCGATCGTGGCGCCGGCGCATTCCACCAGTTTTAGATAGCGCTCAACAGGGTGACTACGGCGATTGACCTGGGCGACGCGATCGTAGAACCACGCCTTCCCTGCGAGCGAATTGCTCATCCCATAAATCTCTTTTGCTCCGCTGATTTTTGCGATGAGAACGCTTCGTAGCGAACCATGGAAGTCCATCGCAAGATCGGGATGGATCTGACCGCTCTTCTTTAACCACGGAAGCAAACTCGTCGGTGCGCCGAGGGTTCGAAGTTTCCCGCGTGGAAGGAAGTGAACATGATTAATGTCAGGATTTCCGCGGAGAAGTGGAGCGAGCTCAGCGTCAATAACCCACGTAATCTCCGCGTGCGGATGCGCTTCACGAAGCAGCGCGGCTGCTGGCAGCGTATGAACAATGTCACCGAGTGAGCCCGGCTTGATGATTAGTATCGATTTTGGATTCAGGTTGAAACGTTGAAACGTTAAAGTATTGAAGCGGCAGTGGTCTGTTGTCTTTTGTCAGTGGTCTCGCGTTAACGTCCAATCGCCAACCTCTCGGCGAGGAGCCGGGGCAAACCCGCTTCTGCAATCTTCTTTTGCACGGCCGCCAGATCATATTTTATGCGAAACTGTTGGACCAAGTTGTTCTCCGTATCGTAAATGCAGTACGCTGCGCGCCAGTTTCCATCACGCGGTTGACCCACACTGCCCATGTTGATGAAATACTTTTTGGCCGGCTCGATGCGAACATGCTCGATCCTTTCCCGCCTGACGTTTTCATCCCGAACAAACACCATGGGCACATGTGTGTGCCCAAAGAAACAAACGTTCGTGCGTTGATAGGTAAAGCTCGCGGCCGCATCGAGGTTGTTAAACACATAGCCCCACTGCTCCGGCGTATCGAGCGTGGCGTGCACGGTGGTAAAATCGTGCACACGCGTCTGCAGCGGTAACCCGCGCAACCACTCCTTGTCCTGGTCCGTTAAATGGTCACGGGTCCAGGCGATAGCGCGCTCTGCGATTTCATTAAAATCGCCGGGAGGCGAGAGACGCGATGCCGCCTCATCGTGATTGCCTTTCACAGCCGGACAATCCAATTCGCGAACGCGGGCCACGCATTCTCTCGGATTGGCGTTATAGCCGACCACATCGCCCAGGCACACGAAGCGCGTGCACTTGCGCGCGCGCGCGTCAGCCAGCACGGCTTCTAACGCCTCGAGATTGCCATGAACATCGCTGAAAATTGCGAACCGCATAGACCCGTCTATTCAGTCATTAAAAAGTCACAACTTTACAACGAAATCGTCATAGGCCTCCCGCTCGCGTCCTTCGCAGTAGGAAAGCTCATAGGCTGAAAAACGCCGGTCGAACGTCGCGGCATCGGGCAGTGCCGCTGCCTTGGCGTAAAACTCCGCAGCGCGCTCGTGATCCTTGTACTTCTCCTTGTAAAGGCGGGCCAGCGCTTCATAGAGCTGAGGGCGATCGGGATTATTTTGGATTCCATGTTCGAGGAAATCCTTACCCAGGGCAAAATATTCGCGCTGCGCTTTGACTCGCAGTGCAAGACGCGGCTGGGACCGGTCGTTCATCGCTGCCACGCTTGCGTTCCAAGCCATGTGCCACGCGGCCGTGTCCCAAAACAGAAGCACCCGCGGCTGTAGTGTTGTGATGTGCCGGAACAATAACAATATCCGGCCCCATTCTGTGCGTTCCCATGCGACGTGTGCCTGAATGAAAAGGGCGTCAGCGACGATCGCCCGAAATCCGCTCAACGCGGCAATGAAACCGAGTTGCCCAAGTTTTTCGCGAAGATCGAGATTAAATTCGACGCCACGAAAATGTTCGTGGCGATGCTGCGCCGCCAGATCGTGCTCAATCGGCAATTTGAGCGCGCCGAGCGAAACCAAAATCGCCAGCACGACAAGAACCCGAATCATAATTCTTTCCCGTAGAACACGAACGCCGCCAGCAGCGTGTAGATCGTCGTATAGAAAATGCCAAGCGCTGCCGTCTTTGTGAAGAGCGCCAATGAAATGGCCGTACCGGCGACGATATCATCGACCAGGTTGAACGCCTGCAAGTCCGGAAACAGCAAGGCGACGATTGCGAGAAAGACCCGGGTAAGCAGTCCGCTACTGTGTTCCTGGAGCCAATATTCACGCGCAGTGGCCTGCAAATGACCAATGAAATAAATGAAGGCCATTACCACAATCGTGAAAATGTTTGTGGTTGCGAATGTGGAAACGAAGAGCGTGAGCGCGGCAAGCAAACATGCTTTGAGATAGATGATGATGATTCCGGGAAAGATGTCGATGTTAAGGGCCGAAGATCGAATTGCCCGGAGCGCATCGGCAATTTGTTCAGGCGGTGCGCCGGACATTTGTCCCAACGTGGCATGGATCACGGCTTGTTCGCGCAAGTACAAAACCAGCAGAAACGCCGCGCTCATCACCAGCGTGCTGATTGCGAGCAGTAGAAGAACTCCCGCAATTTTCCCGAGCACGTATTCGAAGCGGGGCACGGGCTTGGCGAGGATCGTGTAAACCGTGCGGTCTTCGAGGTCTTGCGGAAGCAGGCGGGCAGTCGCAACGATTGCCAGCAGCGACGTAAAGATCGAGATCGCGCCGAGCGAAACATCTTTTAGGATTTGGAATTCCTGCTGAAAAGAGAACTGCGCCATGAAGATCGAACTGCCGATCAAAAGGAGAGCAAACACAAGCAGCACATAAAAGACTCTCAGGCGCGTCAGCTCGGTGAGCGTATTGAATGTGATGGCGAGGATCCGGGAGATAGAGAAAGGGCGATGCGGCCTTGCCAACGTTGAAGCGTTGAGAGGTTGAAGCATCAAATCGTTTCCGTCATTCGTCATTTCTGCTTCTTTGTTTTTTCGTCATTCGACATTCGTGCTTCGTCATTTTTAGCCGTCGCCTCCAGGAACAACCTCTCCAGTGTCGTCGTCGATTTTCGACGTTCGATCAGCTTTGCGTTTGACCGGCTGATGACCGATTCGATTTCATTGACGAGCTGAACGGACGCGTCGGCAATGACGAGCTCGGTTTGATTTTCGATTGCGATCAACTCCTGCAGATATCCTTCACGTACCAGCACGCCATCCGCGAGAATGCCAACACGGTCACAAATTTCCTGTGCCTGCGCGAGCAAATGCGAGGAGAGCAGCACGGTGATTCCGCGACGTTTCAGATCGAGAATCAAATCGCGAATCTCCCTTGAACCCGCCGGATCGACTCCTGCAGTCGGTTCATCCAGCACTACCAGTCTGGGGTCATGGATCAATGCCTGTGCAAGGCCAATGCGTTGCAACATGCCTTTGGAATAAACGCCCAGCCGTCGTTTACGCGCTTTCGTCAAACCGACGAGTTCTAGCAATTCGTCTATGCGTTCCTTTAATCGAGCGCCCCGCAGCCCGCAGAGACGCCCAAAGAAACGCAGCGTTTCTTCACCGGTAAGGTACTTGTAGAAGTACGGATTTTCGGGCAGAAAACCGACCGCTTCCCGGCTTTCCACGAGACGACTGTCGCGCCCAAAAATTTCCGTTCGCCCCCGCGTTGGGGAAACCAACCCCAGAATTATTTTGAGGGTTGTGCTTTTGCCGGAGCCATTCGGCCCAAGCAACCCGTACACTTCGCCCGGTTCGATGCGAAGGTTGAGGTCCTTCACGGCGACAATCCCGCGAGCGGGATGTAAAGGAACAGAAAATGTTTTTGTTAGTCCGTGAACGGCGACTGCTGGACCCGCCTCCGTGCGGCTACGGCGCGGCGAGTCAGTCATGGCGAATTTCAAAGCCGCGGGCGGCAACTGGTTTTTCCAATTTGTTTTCGGTTTGCTTATGAATTAGCGAGTGAAGCTCGCCTCGCGCAATGCAGTCAAGCAACGCGCGCACTTCATCTTCCTCTCCTGTAACCTGAAGTTCCACGCGCCCATCAGGCAGGTTGCGAACCCATCCGGTTACGTCGAAGCCTTTGGCCGCATGAAGCACGGTCCAGCGAAACCCGACGCCCTGAACATTTCCTTCATAGAAAACCTGGAGCGAAATCATCGGCCTGCTGGGGAGCTGCTGATGTTTACTACTTGATGGCAACGCAGCGCGTGCGAACACGCATCATCGGTTCACTTGTATGAATAAACGAGGCAAAAGCTGCCCTCCCCGCCTTCGAGCAAATCGACCGAAACAAAGTACTGACCGCTGCTCGATGGCGTAAAACCGGCCGCAGCTTTTTCCCCGTTATCGTAACTTTCCGTGGTCACCTGTTTTCCCGTCTCATCATAGACGCTGACCGCAACCTTCTTTGCCGGTTCCGTCGCGCCGACGGAGAACCAATACTGGTTTCCTGCGTACAGGTTCACCGCGACCAGGGAATGATCATGCGGTTTGACGATTCCACACCAATGTCCGTCTCGGATTTTGAAACCGTCGTTTGAAAACGCCGCGGCAACGTCGAGGGCGTCTTTGCGCGCTTGCACCTCGGCATCTGTATCTCCGCGCGCAGGGACGCTGACAGCCAGCACAAGAACCGATAATGGAATCAGCAAACTGCGTTTCATTTTGGCGCTTCTTTGTTTTCTATTTCCTGCATCATCTTGCCGACCGCTTCGTTAACTTTGCGCACTTCTTCAATATCAGGTGTCTTGCCTGGAGGGGAGGAAACCAGCTTTTCAATTTTGCCGAGCTCATTACTGACGTCTTTGACCAGCGGTTCATTGCGCAATTCGGGCGAGATTTCGTTGATTTTCGACTGCATGAAATGAACGAGCGCCGGCTGCCGCAGAACTTTTGCGCTCTGTTCGTTATAGTTCTGCACAATCGCCGAGGTGACTACCTGCGTGCCTCGAATCCAACCACCGAGTGTTACCAAAATTACCAGGTCCTGATCGGCGTGCGATTGCATTGAGGCTTTTACTTCGTTCTGCGTCGCTTCGAGTTCTTCCTGCAGCGTGTCCCATTCGTTATTTTCGGCAAATTCGTTGATACTGCTGCCGCGACCAAGCAACTTTTCGCTGACGCCGAGCGCCTTTGCGAGTTTGATGATGTCTGATCCAATATTCTTGACCTGCTGACCATCCTTTGCTTCCACGGCGATAAAGCCATCAGCAATCAAACCGCCGAGGTTCAGGGCGATCTGCGCGCGGTTACTGTACGTCACCGGTATCGGTCCGCGATATTGACCCGCCCAGTTTGTTTTGCCTGATTTTTCGAGCGCTGCGAAAAGTTCACCGGGGGTAGGAATGCTCATCGAATCGGTAATAGAAGCTTTTGCCAGTTGGTCGGCAGGAATATGCCCAGTCTCCGCGCCAACCGTAACCAAGATACCGCCCGCCAACACAATCGCGCCTAATCCGGCTAAACGAATCATCGCTGAGATTATGCGTGTCCCAGCGAAATTGCCAATATGAATCTCGCACGCCTTGATCAAGGCTCCCTGGGCCCCTCTTTTGATTCCCATCCTGGTGAGTTCCTTGTTACATATTGTACAAGAAAGGAATGAAGGTGATTTGCCTCATTCGGGCAAAGCTGTTCTAATCCGCGCAGAGAGTATGGCACGCACCAGCATTAGCCGAATTCACGCGCGCGAAATTTTGGATTCACGCGGCAATCCGACCATTGAAGTCGATGTATGTCTTGAAAGCGGCGCACTCGGACGCGCGGCGATACCGAGCGGAGCGAGCACGGGCGAACATGAAGCATGGGAATTGCGCGACGGGAACAAGAATCGGTTCGGCGGGAAAGGCGTTAAGAAAGCGGTCGCCAACGTTAACGAGAAGATCGCACCGGCGCTCAAAGGATGGGACGCGTTGGATCAGGCGAAGATCGACAAGAAGCTGATTGAACTCGATGGCACGCCTAACAAAAGTAACCTGGGCGCAAACGCGCTGCTCGGGGTCTCGCTGGCAGTGGCGCACGCTGCCGCCGCCGCGGAAAATCTGCCGCTGTTCCGCTATCTCGGCGGACTTGAGGCGCGAGTCTTGCCCGTGCCGATGATGAACATCTTGAACGGAGGCGCGCACTCTGATGCGCCGATCGATTTTCAGGAATTCATGATCATGCCGCGTGGCGCTCCAAGTTTTTCAGAAGCGGTGCGTTATGGCGCGGAAGTCTTCCATGCGCTCAAATCTGTCTTGAAAGACCGAGGCCTTTCCACTGCGGTTGGCGATGAAGGTGGATTTGCGCCCCATCTCAGTTCCGCCGAGGACGCGCTCGAATCGATTTCGACAGCTGTCGAGAGAGCGGGTTACAAGCTGGGTGAACAGATATTTATCGCTCTCGATCCGGCTGCCTCCGAATTCTACGATAGCAAAAACAACGTTTACGTTTTCAAAAAATCGGACGGCTCAAGGAAAACTGCCGACGAACTGGTCGAGTACTACGCCGGGCTTTGCGCACGGTTTCCCATTATTTCGATCGAGGACGGTTGCGCCGAAAATGATTGGGCCGGTTGGAAAAAACTGACCGCAAAACTAGGCAAGAAGATCCAACTCGTAGGCGACGATCTTTTTGTCACGAATGTAGAATTTCTTCGGAGAGGAATTGCCGAGCACGTCGCGAATTCCATTTTGATCAAGGTAAATCAGATCGGCACACTAACTGAGACGCTGGCCACAATCGATTTGGCGAAGAAAAACCACTACACAACCGTCATCAGTCATCGCTCCGGCGAAACGGAAGATTCCACGATCGCCGACATCGCGGTGGCGACCAACGCTGGTCAAATTAAAACCGGTTCGCTCTCCCGCAGCGATCGGATCGCCAAGTACAATCAGCTCCTGCGAATTGAAGAAGAACTTGGTGACAAAGCGGTGTACGGCGCTACAATGCGCTAAGTGGATCAGACTTACGCCGATTTCCGCGCGCGCCGTGAAACCACCGTGTGGCAGCGGCTAAACCGAACTCTGCGCGTTCTGCTGGTCCTGGCGATCTGGTTGGTGATCGTGAGCTTGTTCGTTCCGCCGTACAAGAAACTAACGCAGAGCCGTGCGGAGATCGATAATCTGCAACAACAGGTAAACGAACAACAAAATCTGCTCGCACATCAGACCCGCGAGATCAATCTGCTCAAGACTGACTCAACCTATCTGGAAACAGTTGCGCGAGATCGTCTCGATCTGATGAAAGATGGCGAAACAATTTTCCGTCTCGAGCCCCCGCGCGCCGCGAAATCAAAAACTGGCAACTCGCACAGATAAGGGTCACGCCCTTTGCGATTCGCTGGGAATTGAATTATTTTTTGCGCATGTCAACTGAAGTCTCCATCCCCGATGCCGAGGATTTGAAATCGCGTGCCCGCGAATTGCGGAGGTTTCTTTGACGTCGAAAAGCTCCAGAAAGATCTAGCTGCAATCGAAGGGCGCATGGCCGCGCCCGATTTCTGGTCGAATCGCGAGCGCGCTCAGGCCGATGTCGAGGAAGTTTCCCGACTGCGCTCGCTGATCAATCCATTTCAAGAACTGGAACGCGAGATCGAGGACTTCGGTGCGTTACATGAGTTGGCTGCGGAAGAAGGCGAGCCCACGGCTCGCGCTAACGCGGAGAGGGAGGTCGCGACCGAACATGATCGTTTGGTTCACAAACTCGATGAATTTGAGTTGCGCCAGTTTCTTTCAGGCGAAAACGATCGCGCGAATGCATTTCTCACGATTCACTCTGGCGCAGGCGGCACCGAATCGTGTGATTGGGCCGATATGTTGCTTCGTATGTACCAGCGCTGGATCGAACGAAGCGGGCTCACATCTCAGACCGTGGACATTCAACAGGGCGAAGAAGTCGGCATCAAATCCGTCACTCTGCTCGTGACCGGCGAGTATGCGTACGGATATCTTCAGGCCGAGCGCGGCGTGCACCGGTTGGTGCGTATTTCTCCGTTCGACGCAAACAAACGGCGCCACACTTCGTTCGCGAGCGTCGATGTTGTTCCCGAAATTGCTGATACCGCTCCGATAGAAATTAATCCTGCCGATCTTGAGATTGACACGTTTCGCAGCGGCGGAAAAGGCGGCCAGAACGTTAACAAAGTGGAAACTGCCGTTCGGATTTTTCACAAGCCGAGCGGAATCGTGGTCGCCTGTCAGGCCGAGCGTAGCCAGGGACGCAATCGCGAGTTGGCGATAAAAATGTTGAAAGCGAAGCTTTACGAGATCGAGCAGGATAAAAAGCGCGCGGAAATCGACCGGCAATATGGAGAGAAAGGCGATATCGCCTGGGGCAGCCAAATTCGTTCCTACGTTTTTCAGCCGTATCAAATGGTGAAAGATCACCGCACCGGAGCGGAAACGAGCAACGTGCAAGCCGTGATGGATGGCGACATCGACATGTTCATCCAGGCGAAATTGCGTGGGGAGAAAGCCGCTAAGAGCGATACCGACATTTAGCGCACGTCCCTCTTTTGCAGTGTTGCTGTTATTCGCGTTGGTCGGATGTGCGACCCGTTACGGTGGGCGAGTAATCGACGTGCACGGTCGCCCAGTTCCATACGCACGAGTTGAGGGTCACGGAATGCGTGGCGGCATGATCACTGGCGAAGGCCCGTTTACAGTTTGCGCGATTGCCGATGCCGATGGTCATTTTCGTTGGTCACGTCGGAGTGGCCCGAAACTATCACAGCCAGTTCCCCGGATTCGAAACGGCAGGCGCTGTCAATTTAGTGTGTCGAAGCCGCCGCTTCTAATTGCTATACGATAGAGTCCTAACGCTCCCAAATCATTCAACTGTAGCGACACTTTTCAAATTTTGTCATTCCGAGCGGAGTCGAGGAATCTCTAATTATTTCTGATCACGCTGCAGTCGGAAACATCGAGAGATGTCTCGACTTCGCTTGACATGACAAGCTAACAGGAGCGCAGGATTCTTAACCGAAAACGCAGATCGAACTCGCCGCCGTTGTGTTTGCGGCAGCAGGCAAGACAGGCGACCGCCCTGCGCATGCGGCGGACCCGCGGGAACTCCTGACGGCAATTCGGACAGCGATAGACGAATCGCGCGGCGTAAATTTGCGCAGGAAACGGCAGATTGTGACAGCGTTTTTCGTCGGCGATCCCTAAGTCCACACAGGCCTGCCGCCACTCGCCGCCGTGTGGTGGAATCCTCCTTCGGCCAGCCCGAAACTGGGCGAGAATATGCGCTAGCTCATGCCGCAAAGTGCGATCGATTTCGGTGGGATGCTCGACTAGCCGCGGATTTAGCGAAATGAGTCTCTGTCGGCAATCAGCGCGTCCGGCAGCAGTTTTGAGACGTGGATTCCATTCAACGTGAAGGTCGGCAGCGATATGCGCTGCGCCGAGTGAGCGTAATAATTCCCGCGCTGTCTCTTCAAGATTGAGATTTCGGTCGGCGTCGTTGTAGCCGGGGTCGGTGACCCCGGCATCCAGGAACGCGTCAAAGCGGCCGGGATCAGCGATCCCGGCTACAGTACGAAACGCGAATTCCAGCTGCCTAAGCAACGGCATACGCGCTCTTTCGCGTGTTCAGGCGATCGACAATTTTCCGCACCGCGTCTCCAGCCGCTTTGATTTCGTCAGCAGTTGTCCATTTACCAAATGAGAATCGAACTGCAGAACGCGCGCTCTCCATCGCCAGACCCATGGCGAGCAGAACGTGCGACGCAACGACTGATCCCACCATGCAGGCCGAGCCACTGGAGGCGCACACGCTTTCCAAATCGAGTGCGATGAGCAGCATTTCGGAGTCGATTCCGAGCAGACTCACGTTCAGTGTGTTTGCCAGGCGCGGCGCGGCCGCGCCGTTTTCTTTTGCATCCGGTACGTTTTGCGCAATTCGCGTCCAAAGTTCGTCCCGCAATTTTCCTTCGCGCTGCTGTTCCGTCTCGAGATCGCGCAATGTCCATTCTGCGGCCGCTGCCATTCCCACAATTGCGGCAACGTTTTCTGTTCCGGGCCGTCGCTCGTTTTCGTGGGCGCCACCAAACATGATCGGCTGGATCGAGAGACCACTGCGCAGGAAAAGAAATCCGACGCCTTTGGGTCCGTAAAACTTGTGCGCAGCGAAACTGGCGGCATCGACGAGGGATAAGTCGGTATCGATCTTGCCGAACGATTGCACCATATCGCTGTGCAATAGGACACCGCGTTCGCGACATATTCTCGAAATTTCTCGCATCGGCTGAATTACACCTGTCTCGTTGTTAGCGGTCATGATCGAAACGAGTCTCGTCTCGGGCCGAATCGCGCCCGCAAGTTGATCAACGTCGATGATTCCATCACGCGAAACATCCAGCCACGTCACTTCAAAGCCTTCACGCTTTTCCAAATATTCCAGCGCGTTTAGGACGGCGTGATGCTCCGCTTTGTTCGAGATAATGTGACCGCCGAGCGAAGATGGACACCGGGCGAGACCGAGCACGGCGAGGTTGCACGATTCCGTGCCACCACCCGTGAAAATCAGTTCGTGCGGTTTTACGCGCAGGAACCCGGCCAGCTTGTCGCGCGCGTTATCGATGGCCGCCCGCGTCTCGCGACCGGCTGCATGCACGCTTGATGGATTTCCAAAGAATCGGTCGAGATAAGGCAGCATCGCCTCACGCGCCGCGTCGCAAAGCGGCGTAGTTGCGTTGTAATCGAGATAAATCATAAATTTTTTCCCTACCTCTACCTCTTATTCTTACTCATGCTCATGCTCATGCTTGTAATCGCGGATACACGCCCTTGCCCCGGCGCGCCCGGCGGTCGCGCCCTACCAACTGATACACGCCCTTGCCCCGGCTACAGGATTGGCGTCCTTCATTCGCGAAATTCATCTCGGGTTGTAGCTGGTTTGTGTTTTCGTTTCGGCACAATTCGCAATTGTTTCTCTTCGTAATACACGAGCGAGTCCGGGGGCACGCTTTGGACCAGGAAAACGTTGCCACCAATTGTCGATCTTGCACCAATGACAGTTTCGCCGCCCAGAATCGTTGATCCCGGGTAAATCGTCACGTCATCTTCGACGGTTGGATGGCGTTTTCCGCCTTTTTTGATTTTGCCGTGTTCGTCTTTCTGAAAGCTGCGCGCGCCCAGCGTGACGGCATGATAAAGTTTCACACGCGAACCAATCTCAGTGCTCTCACCGATTACCACACCGGTGCCGTGATCGATAAAAAAATGCGAGCCGATTTCCGCCCCGGGATGAATATCGATCCCGGTGCGGCTATGCGCCCATTCGGTCATGATGCGCGGAATCAGCGGCACCTTGCCGTAAAGCAGGTGTGCCATTCGATGAATGGCGATAGCCTCGAGCGAGGGATAAGCGAGTATGATCTCTTCATAACTTCTCGCAGCTGGGTCGCCCTCATATGCGGCGTCGATGTCTGTCCAAAGAAGTCGGCGCACAGATGGGAGATCCCTTAGAAATGCAGTCAACACCTCGTCCGCTTTTGCTTCTATCGCTTCGTTCGGCGGGATTTTTCCCAGGCTTCTGCAAATTTCTGTTTTCAATCGCGCGTGCAGATTTCTTATGCGAGTTCGAGTGGTGTCGGCGAGATCTTCCGAGCTCACCAGCGCTTCGCTGCGAAATCCGGGAAACATCAGGCTCATCAATTCGGCACACGCCGCCTCAATGGCGAGACGCGAGGGGAGGGTGGCAGCAGCGTCGAGGTAGTTGATGCCGCCCGTTTCGCCGTAGGTCTGAAGTAGTTCGTCAACCGCATCGCGGTTCGGTGAGTCCATCCTAGGAAATATGCGCCTCCTTGTGAGTTAAAAAAAGCGAAACTATGGGGGACCAGTTGTCATCGCGGGAAGGTTCGCCAGGAGGGGAGCGAAGGGATCGCTCTCGTGCAACAAATTGAGCGTTACAGTAACCTCAAAGCCACCAGATGAGCGCCCACCTGAAGGATTACGATTACGATTTGCCAAGGGAGTTGATCGCACAGCGGCCGCCCGAGCATCGTGATGACTCGCGAATGATGGTGTTGCACCGTGATACGCAAGCGATTGAGCACCGACAGTTCCGCGAACTGAAAACATTTTTACAGCAGGGTGATCTTCTTGTTTTGAACGATACCCAAGTGCTGCCTGCCCGGCGATTCTCCAACGATGGCGCAATTGAGTTTTTGTTTCTAGAACGGCTCGGCCCCAGGCGATGGAAATGTCTCGTCAACCCAGGCCGAAAAATGCGGGTAGGAACGACAGCAGAAATCGGTGATGTCATTTTGTGCGTCGAGGAAATCACCTCCGATGGCGAACGCATCGTAGTGTTAAACGAAGATATCGATCTTTATTCTGGCGGATCGATGCCTTTGCCCCCCTACATTCGACGCGAATCCAACATCGACGATGCAACGCGTTATCAAACTGTTTTTGCCTATACGCCTGGTGCACTGGCAGCGCCAACGGCAGGTCTTCACTTTACTCCAGAGATTTTAAGCGAGATTCCGCACACATTTGTGACGTTGCATGTCGGGACAGGAACGTTTTTGCCTGTGCGCTCAGAGAACATTGCCGATCATCGCATGCATGCTGAGCGCTTTTCCATTTCGCATTCTGCTGCCGACCGGATCAATGAGGCCGAGCGAATCGTGGCGGTGGGTACGACCGTGGTCCGGGTGTTGGAAGCGGCCGGGCGCGAAAGTGGAAAGCTGAGGGTACAGGAAGATGCCACAAACATTTTCATTTATCCGCCATACCGATTTCACGCCGTTGACGTTCTGCTAACCAATTTTCATTTGCCGCGTTCGACTTTGCTTATGCTGGTAAGTGCGTTTGCTGGCCGCGAGTTTTTACTTGGCGCTTACCAGGAGGCAATTCGCGAACGTTACCGTTTTTACAGCTACGGCGATTGCATGCTCATCTTGTAAGAGAAGTTAAACACGAATGGACACGAATTAACACGAATCACTAAAATGACGAAAGAATGACTAAAAAGAAGCCTGTGAATCACCGGAACGAGACAGGACGTCGGGAAACAGAAGAGAATTCGTGTTATTCGCGGGTAAATCCGTTTCTGTTTTCTTATTAGTGTTTATTCGTGTTCATTCGTGGTTAAAAGATTCCAAATGCCCGAGCAACCCAGAGGCGAATTGGTTATTCAAACGATTGCCATGCCTAAGGACACCAATCCGAATGGAGATATTTTCGGCGGATGGTTGACCTCGCAAATGGACCTGGGCAGTGCAATTCTTGCGGCGAAAACCGCGCAAGCACGAGTTGTTACGGTGGCAATGGAAGGAATGTCGTTTCTCCAACCGGTGCGTGTAGGGGACACAGTTAGATGTTATGCGCGGGTAGATAGAATCGGACGAACCTCGATGACAATCCCGGTAGAGGTATGGGTAACACGTTTCATGACCGGTGAGGATCATCGCGTCACACATGGTGTCTTTACTCTCGTCGCTGTTGACGAGACCGGGAAACCGATTCCGGTGAAGAGAAATCAACCACGAATGGACACGAATTGACGCGAATGAAGGTGGAGGTCGTGGGACCGAGGTTACCGATGAATTCGTGTTTATTAGTGTTGATTCGTGGTTAAAAGAACCTCTTCATTTCCTGATGACGCCCTTCGCTTATCTCTTTGAGCGGTTTCCCTCTTTCGGACAAACATTTTGCTATCGCGAGGTCGCAGAGCTTTATCGACAAGGCTTTACGCCGCCAATTTTCTCAATCCGGAATCCGAAAGACGAGCCAGCTCAGGATTGGGACGCGCGCATCGTGCGGTGTGTGCATTATCTACCCGAGGAAAAGGAGCTACTGGATGACGTCCGGAGAGCTTCGAAAAAAGGAAGATTAGCTCCAGAAATTGTCGCTTCTCTCGATGAGTGGGGCCGCCGCACCGATTTTCTACGCCTTTATCAGGCTGTTCATGTCGGGCTGCGCTTGCAGGAGGCGGGGATCGGTCATGTTCATGCGCACTTCGCGGGCATGGCAGCGCGCACGGCTTTCTGGATCGCCAAGTTTTTTCCAATCACCTTTAGTTTCACCGCACACGCCAACGACATTTTTGCGCCAAGTAAGTTTGAGATCGGCTTGGACAAAATGGTTGGGGCAGCGCGCGTAGTAGTTACTGAAACGGATTACGCGGAGAAATTCCTACGGGAGCGTTTTCCAGAGCGCGCCGATCGAATCCATCGCGTTTATAATGGTTTGAACCTTGCCGAATTCGGACGCGCAACTTTTTTCTCCGATCCGCCGTCGATTGTCGCGATTGGTCGTTTGATCATCAAAAAAGGCTTTGCCAATTTGATTCGCGCCTGCGCACTGCTCGTTGAACGCGGAAGATCGTTTCAGTGCGACATCTTCGGCGAGGGTCCGCTCGAGAATCAGTTACGTGCGCAGATCGAGGAGTTGGCTTTGCAAAAGCGTATTCAACTGCCTGGCCCGAAACCGCAACATGAACTCCGGGCACATCTCGCCAACGCGAGTGCTTTTGTACTGCCGAGCGTACCCGAGCCCGACGGTGGCATGGACAATTTGCCCACAGTCATCATGGAAGCGATGGCGAGCGGGTTGCCGGTCGTTTCAACCAGGGTCGGCGGGATTCCAGAGATGGTCATTGATAACCAGACGGGTTTTCTGGTGCAACCGGAGGATGCAGTGGCGCTCGCTGGCGCGATTGAAAAGGTGACTAACGACCGGTCGCTAGCGCGAAAACTTGGCCAGGCGGGCTACGAGCGCTCGCAAGAGCTCTTTTCGATTGAGAAGAACGTACGCGAGTTGTGTGCGTTGCTTCTGTAGCGGCGCTCTATGAGCGCCGACGCCTTCCCGGCCCATAAGCCGGCGGTCACAGACCGCCGCTACAGCAAATCGCGGACGCGATTGACTGCGTGCAGATAAACGTGATGCGGGCCGCCGCGCATCAGTTCTTCGCTCATCAAACTCACTGGATCATTTTTCGCTGCAGGCATCAATTGAGGTGTGCGTTTTTCGCCCGGGTTTCCGCGTGACACTTCAAGGAGGTCTCCGCATTTGGCGTGAGCCACCAGAAATTCCACTTCGGGCGTTGCTAAGGCAACTTCGCCAATCGGTTCTCCAGGCCGTTCATGCAGCTCAACATCGAGTTTTCGGCCAGAGGAACTGACAAATGAAAACTTATTCGCCGCTTCTGTTTTCTCACCTTGCCAGTTTAGTTGCGCTGCAAGCCAGCCGGCAAAGAGGACGGCCGTCGATCGGAACCCAGGCGCAAAATCAATTCGAACGCTGTTAATCTTGGCAAAATGGTGATGCGAGGCGGGATGATCAAAGAATTGTGCCAGCGCGAAACGAACATTATCAAGGCGCGTCCAATTCAGGTCGCAAAGCACGATCCGCTGATTGGCTTCTTGTTCCGCAGATTCTAACAAATGCATTTGCGCGCTAAAATCTTCCCAGCCCTGACTATCATAGATGACTCGATCGACCCACGCCCAAAGTTGCGGATCCATCGGATCACAGAATTCCTCCTGCCACCAGAGATAAAACGGCAGGTCGGAATCCAGATGCGAGAAAACTATGCTTGGCAGCAAGGTCGTACAACCGCCCCTAAGCAGAAATGAAATTTGTTCCGAGCAAACCTGCTTGCTCCCGGCGCGGCTAACATGACAGTGCGCGCTGATCCAGGATTCCACCCGGTTTTCTTGTGCCTTGCAATCGGCTTCGATCACGATGGCGCGGCAGGCGTGGTTCTCAGTAATCTTCGCCATCAACTGCGTATTCTTGTTTAGAGAGCCTGCGTTCTCGCTGTAAACAGCAAGGTTAACGAGTGAAGCGCGGGTCGCTGCGCCTTGACTTTCTTGCCAAAGTTTTTTGAGCTCCTGGTCTATTTTGCTTACCTCGACCGGAAGGCCTAACGAGTATGTTTCGGCGATAGCAGGCATGGGTTAGAGCCTCCTCCACGCGCGGCCGTCACCGGCAAGTAAATCATCCGCGGCTTCCGGTCCCCACGAGCCGGCGGGATAGAAGAATAACTCGGGCGCATCCTTCTTTGCGTGCCAGGCTTCTTCGATGGGATCGATGAAAGCCCACGCTTGTTCGACCTCGTCCCGGCGCGCAAAGAGCGTGGCATCGCCGCTCATCGCATCGAGCAGTAAACGTTCGTACGCTTCAGGACTCGCTTTCCCGAAAGAGGTTCCGTAATGAAAATCCATCTTTACGGGTTCGATGCGAAAACTTGTACCAGGAACCTTGGCGTGAATCGTTAACGAGATTCCCTCGTCCGGTTGAATCCGGATCACCAGCACGTTCAAAGCACGCAAATCTTTGTTAAACAGAACCGCCGGCGCCTCTTTAAAATGAATGGAAATGTCCGTCGCCGATTTTGGAAGCCGTTTCCCAACGCGCATGTAAATCGGCACGTCTGCCCAGCGCCAGTTATCGATGTAAAGCCGCAACGCCACGAACGTCTCGGTTTGTGAATCCGGGTTGACGTTTTTTTCCTGCCGATAACCTACGACCGGCTCACCGTTAATAGCCCCCTTAGAGTATTGAGCGCGCACCACGTTGGCGGCGATTTCGTTGCGCGACCAATGACGCAGGGATCGCACGACCTTAACTTTTTCATCGCGAATACTGTCGGCGCTTAGGTCCGTAGGCGGTTCCATTGCAACAAGGCAAAGAAGCTGCAGCAGATGATTCTGAACCATGTCGCGCAGTGCACCCGCATGTTCATAATACCCGGCGCGATTCTCTACTCCGAGCGTTTCCGCTGCAGTAATCTGGACGTGATCGACGTAGTGCCTGTTCCAGAGCGGCGCGAAGATCGCGTTTGCAAAGCGCAGCACAAGAATGTTCTGCGCTGTTTCCTTCCCCAGAAAGTGATCGATTCGGTAGGTCTGTTCTTCGCTAAAGGAATTGCGAATGATGCGATTGAGCTCTCGCGCTGAGGCGAGATCCGTCCCGAAAGGTTTTTCAACGATTACTCGAGCCCAACTTCCTTTGCGGGTTTGGTTCAAGCCGGCAGCCTTAAGATGCTTGAGAATCGGCTCGAACTGATCGGGAGAAGCCGCAAAATAAAAAAGGCGATTGCCGCGGGTGCCGTGGTTTTTATCGATTTCATCGAGACGTTTAGCCAACGCTTTGTAACCGGATTCGTCTTCGAACTCGCTCTGATGGTAAAAGATCGATTGCGCAAAGTTTTTCCAGATTTCATCGCGCACGGTCTGTCGCGAAAAATTGCGCGTGGCTTCTTCGAGTTCGCGCCGGAATTCGTCGTCATTTTTTGGTCGGCGGGCGAAGCCGACAATCTCGACGGCTGGCGGGAGATCGCCATCGGCGGCGAGGTTATACAATGCGGGAACAAGTTTGCGATGAGTGAGATCGCCCGTGGCTCCAAATATCACAATTGTGCATGGCTGCGGCACGGCGCGCGCGGATAAACCTTCGCGCAGCGGATTTGGTTCGGGTTGATCAGCTGCTCGGTTCATGGATAACGCAAGCTACGCAGATTTTCGCCGCTTAGGTAGAGCGAAAATTTTGCATCACAACGCCATCGTCATCCTGAGCGGAGCCCATTCGCCTCGCTTCACTCGCTCAGGATAAACTCCGCGAAGTCGAAAGATCCGGCTGCGCCATCATCAGTGATGCAACGGGATTCCTCGACTTCGCTCGGAATGACTGGCCGTCAGATGGGTAACGGAAATCTTCTCGTTAAGTCAAGGACCCTTCGATGCACTTTCTCGAGCGCGTCGGCGTCGGTTCGATTAGAGAGCGCTTCGGCGACGAGATCTGCGATCTCTAACATTTCCTCTTCCTTCATGCCGCGCGTGGTAACGGCAGGCGTGCCGATGCGGATGCCGCCCGGCTTGAAGATTGGATAGGTATCGAACGGTATGCCGTTTTTGTTTACTGTGATGCCGGCGCGGTCGAGAACTTCCTGTGCTTCTTTGCCGTTAATTTCCTTCGGGCGAAGATCGACGAGCATCAAATGATTATCGGTGCCGCCGGAGACGATGCGATAACCATGTTTGGCTAAGCCGGCGGCAAGCGCTTTAGCATTCAGGACAACCTGCCGTTGATATTCGCGGAACTGCGGCTGGAGCGCTTCATGAAAGCAAACGGCTTTTGCTGCAATCACGTGCATGAGCGGGCCCCCCTGCACACCCGGAAACACGGTCGCATCGATCTGCTTGGCGAATTTCTCTTCGCACATGACGATACCGCCACGCGGCCCACGCAGACTCTTATGCGTGGTGGTCGTGACAAATTGTGCGTGCGGAATCGGACTGGGATGCTGGCCGCCTGCTACAAGACCTGCGATATGAGCCATGTCGATGAACAACACTGCGCCAACGGAATCCGCGATTTGACGCAGTCGCGGAAAATCGATGATACGCGGATAAGCTGAGGCGCCGGCGGTGATCATCGCCGGGCGAACCTCTTCAGCCTGCTTCTGCAACGCGTCATAATCGATTTGCTCTGTCTTATCGCTAACGCCGTACTGCGAGACGGCGTAAAATTTGCCAGAGAAATTCGCGGGATGCCCGTGCGTCAGGTGCCCGCCGTGCGCCAGATTCATGGCCAGAATCTTGTCACCCGGTTTGAGCATCGCGAAGTAGACCGCCATGTTCGCTTGCGCGCCGCTGTGCGGCTGCACATTCACATGTTCGCAGCCGAACAATCGTTTTGCGCGATCAATGGCCAACTGCTCGGCAATATCGACATTCTCACAGCCGCCGTACCAGCGCTTTCTCGGGTAGCCCTCGGCATACTTGTTTGTCAGCACACTGCCCTGGGCCTCCATCACTGCACGGCTCGTGAAGTTTTCGGATGCAATTAATTCGATGTTCTCGCGCTGGCGTTTTTCCTCTGCCATGATGGCATCGAAGATTTCCGGATCGACTCTGCGCAAAGCGTCGCCGTAACGGGGCTGAGGTTTCGAACTGGTCGATCCAGTCTCGATGCGGTGAGGAAGGTGATCCATCGGATAAGAAGATAGCTCGCGTGCGCGGGCCGCACCAGGTCGCACCAGCTCACCCTGTTCGACGAACGCAAGGACGCTCGGTAGGGCGTTGTTGATGATGCGAGAGCAATGTTCGTACACTTCGCGACCAAGCCCGATGGGGTCTGGCACATCGCGCCATACCGTGGTTCCGGGCTCTTCAAATTCGCGAAGCAAAAACGATTTTTCAGCGCCGTGAGGAAACAACGTTTGGATTGTCTCAAGATGCGCGCCAGTCATGGCAAAAATATGTGTCGCCCGATCGACCAGCGCCGCGGTAAGCGGCTGACTGCGCAGATTGCTGATGTCGACCCCTGCTTCTGCGCAGACTTCGACCGCATAAAGACTTGGCGGCTGGCCGCGTACCGCGTGTACACCGGCCGAAACAACTTCGATGTCTTTTCGGTTCCCAAGCATGCGGCGAAAAAGTCCTTCCGCGATCGGGCTGCGGCAGATATTACCTGTACAGACAAAGAGGACGCTTTTCACAATTCGGAAAGCGCGA
>QHOS01000152.1 GCA_003219415.1 Verrucomicrobiota bacterium
CAGACGATCATCTCGCTTCCGGTCCAGACTGCCGTATGAGATTCGCGCGCTGACGGAGCATTGTTAGTGCTCGTAGCTACCCAGCTGTTAGTGCCGGGATTGTATCTACCCCCCGTGTTCAATAGCTCGAAGTTTTCGTCTTCTCCGCCCCAGACGATCATTTCGCTGCCAGCCCACACTGCAGTGTGAACCTCTCGCCCAACCGGCGCGTTGGTTGTGCTTGTCGCCGTCCAGCTATTGGTGCCGGGATTGTACCTTCCGCCCGTGTTCAACGGGAAGCCATTTTCATCACTTCCACCCCAGACGATCATTTCTGCGCCACTATAAACCGCCGTATGAACTGATCGTCCGATCGGCGCGTTAGTTGTGCTGGTGCCCACCCAATTATCCGCGCTCGCATCATACCTCCCACCGGTGTTGAGAAAATTCAGGTTGTCATCTATTCCACCCCAGACAATCATCTCACTTCCAGTCCACACCGCAGTGTGACCCCATCGGGCAATCGGTACGTTAGTAGTACTGGTTGACGTCCAACTATCTGTGCTCGGATTGTATCTTGCACCGCTGTTTAACGCGAAGACATCCTCCAACCCACCCCATACAACCATTTCGCTCCCGCTCCAGACGGCTGTGTGATAGACTCTCGCGGAAGGTACATTGCCGAGGTCGCTGGCTACCCAACTATCGGCAGTTGGATCGTATCTTCCGCCGGTATTGAAGTCGGCAGACCCAAAGTCGCCGGAGCCGCCCCAGATGATCATTTCATTGCCCGTCCATACCGCGGTATGGGATTCTCGCGGCGACGGTGCATTCGTCGTGGTAGTCGCGACCCAGGTGTCCGTGTTGGGATCATATATCCCGCCCGTGTTGAAATCGCCGCTGGCGAAGTCAAATCCTCCCCACACAACCATCTTACTTCCGGTCCATACCGCAGTATGGTATGCTCGGCCATTGGGAACGTTTGTAGTGCTCGTTGCTGTCCAACTATCTGTGCTTGGACTGTACCTACCGCCGGTATTGAAATCGGCAGACCCAAAGTCGCCGGAGCCGCCCCAGATGATCATTTCATTGCCCGTCCATACCGCGGTATGGGATTCTCGCGGCGACGGTGCATTCGTCGTGGTAGTCGCGACCCAGGTGTCCGTGTTGGGATCATATATCCCGCCCGTGTTGAAATCGCCGCTGGCGAAGTCAAATCCTCCCCACACAACCATCTTACTTCCGGTCCATACCGCAGTATGGTATGCTCGGCCATTGGGAACGTTTGTAGTGCTCGTTGCTGTCCAACTATCTGTGCTTGGACTGTACCTACCGCCGGTATTGAAATTAGCGAACGGCTGGCCCGCGCCACCCCAAACGATCATTTCACCGCCTGTCGAGACTGCGGTGTGAGAGAAACGCGCATCAGGCGCATTGGTGGTGCTTGTCGTCGTCCAGCTGTTTGTAACTGGATCGTATCTTCCGCCAGTGTTCAAAGCATTGAATTCCCCAGTGCCCGCCCATATAATCATTTCATTATCAGTCAACACCGCGGTGTGGTTAGTTCGACCTTCCGGAGCATTGCTCGTACTCGTAGCTGTCCAACTGTCGGTGGTGGGATCATATCTGCCCCCGGTGTTAAAAAAAGTGCCGCCATCCCATCCACCCCAGATGATCATCTCGCTGCCGGTCCAGACGGCGGTGTGTGCATTTCGGCCGTTAGGCGCATCTGTTGTACTGGTAGCCACCCAGCTATCAGTGCCGGGATTGTATCGTCCGCCGGTGTTCAGTTCGACGAAGTTCTCGTCTAGTCCACCCCAGACTATCATTTCATTCCCGGTCCAAACTGCGGTATGCGATGTTCTCGCATCAGGGGCATTGGCAACGTTTGTAGCTGTCCAGCTATCCGTACTGGGATTGTATCTCCCGCCCGTGTTAAAGTCGATGAAACTGCCGGTTTGCCCACCCCAGACGATCATTTCGCTTCCGGTCCACACGGCCGTATGGAATTCCCGCCCCTCCGGTGGGCCCGCAGTGGCTGTCCAAGTATCTTCGATGCAGCCGCTCCCTTGGATCTTTGGAAGTGTATAGTTGCCGCTGAGAGCTGCTGTTGCAGTAGAAAATGGCGTTTCCGCTCTTGTTAGCCAGGATTGCACCGGCTCTTTCTGCCATGAAACTGTGGCGACCTTTAAGCGGTCGTTAGTCTTTTTGATTACGGCTATGATGTAATAACGGCTTTCATCTTCCTGTAACGGACTTACAACTCGAGTTTTGATCTGTGTGTCCTTTGCAGGCGACACGCCTGCCGCTACAGCTCGAGCGCTAAATCTTTGAGCGAGCTTTTGCACGGTTTCGTCCCATTCGCGGACGTTCAGCTTGATGCTCCGGCCAGAATCACGGTTTTGTTTCGCCTGAGCGCTGTCGTTTCTGGCCAACTCGATTTCGTTATACTTGCCGCTGAGCTGTTTCATCTGCCCGATGGACGGGTGAGCCTGCAGCTCAGTCTCTGCGCGCTGCCTTAGCTCGCCGTGAATTCTTTGGTCGCTGGCATACCAGTTTGTTATCAGGTGTTCCGCCAGCGCCGGCCGCGCCAGACACTCCGCGATAACAAATGGATTGTTCCCCAGCGCTTCACATAGTTCCTGCAACACTTCAGGCTGCTTCGTGTGCTGTGCCATGCGATCCATCTCGGCTTGCAGCTGGTCAGTCGTAATCGGGCGTTGCCAGTAATCTTCCAGTGCCTGAGACTTGCGCAGGTAATCTTTGACTTTCTTTTCCAGTTGCGCCTGAGACATTACTGCGTCGAGCGAAGGCTTGGGATCGGGCCGCTCCTTTGGCCATATACGGTGGCGCCAGTACACGTCTTCGATAGCTCGTTGATATGAGACACGTTCTTCAAACGTGAGCATTCCCTGCGGGGCGTTCGAAGGCGCTTGCGGATGGAGGAAGGCTAGTCCCGATCTTATCGGGATCAGAATGAAACAAGCGGTTGCTGCGCAAAGGAGGAGACCAATTAAAACGCGCGAATGAACCAAGCCGGATGAGGAGATGGATTTCTTCTGCATTGCAAGTAGGTGATTTGGGGTGCTCCTCGTAGCTGGAAGCCGGATAGCTGTCAATGTTTTTTCATTTGTTTCCGTATTTTTTGCGCAGTGATAAAAGTGATACGAGGACAGCTCGCACTCCGAGAGCACTTTCGTGCGAAAACCCACAGCGACAGTCCATTTTCACGCAAGCTTTGGAGTGCGCACGCTTCTTTGCGTCGCTATGCAGTTGACAGGCTGGGAAGCCGGTCTGCCCGGACCCAGGATGGCTATCTTCCGTTTTAAACCTTGTAACTCTTTTAACTTTTAGCTTTGTAACTCACCCAACTCCCCTAACATTGAAGCCGCCATGTCATTTAATCGCTTTGGGCTTTCGCCAGAAGTAGTGCGCGGGACACAGGCGATGGGCTTTGTCGAGCCAACGCCCATTCAGCTTCGCGCCTTTCCGATTGTCCTTGCCGGTAAAGATTTGATCGGGACCGCGCAGACCGGCACCGGTAAGACCGCGGCGTTTGCTCTTCCCATTCTGACGTTGCTCGCAAAGCACGGCGCGTTCCGATGTCTGGTGCTCGAGCCAACGCGGGAATTGGCCGCGCAAGTTGAAACGGCGTTTCGCGATTATGGGCGATTCACGGATTTGCGAGTCGCGCTCGTGCATGGTGGCGTCGGTTACGGGAAACAACGCGAGGAACTCAAGCATGGCGTGGATGTTCTTGCCGCCACGCCTGGACGCCTGCTCGATCTCCTGGAACAACGCGCGACCACGCTGAAGTCCGTAAATATTCTCGTACTCGACGAAGTTGACCGGATGCTGGACATGGGTTTTCTCCCGGACGTGCGCCGGATCGTTGAGAAAATCTCGACGGACCGACAGACGCTTCTTTTCTCAGCCACGTTGCCGCCGGAGATCGAACGTCTGGCCGCGTGGGTGTTGCGTGATCCCACTCTGGTGGAAATCGGAGTGCGCCGGTCGCCGGCGGAAACCGTCACCCATGCCGTATATCCGGTAGCCGCCGAGCAAAAGTTCGACCTGCTCATGGCTTTGCTCGAGCGGACGAATTTCGACAGCGCGCTGATTTTCTGCCGGACCAAGTACGGCGCCGATCGCATCGCGCACCAATTGAAGCAAGGGAAGCACGCTGTTGCGGTATTGCATTCGAACCGGACGCAGCGGGAACGGATCGAAGCGCTCGAAGGCTTTAAGAGCGGCAAGTACGAAGTGATGGTGGCGACCGATATCGCGTCGCGTGGACTCGACATCGCTGGCGTGAGTCATGTCATCAACTACGATGTGCCCGAGCACCCGGAAGATTACGTGCACCGTATCGGGCGCACGGGGCGCGCTCAAAAGGTCGGCGACGCCTTCACGCTCATGAGTGGCCCGGAGCTGCCGGCGTTGCAGGCAATCGAACGTTTCATCGGCCAAAAAATCCCGCGACTAAAGCTGGAGAATTTCGCCTACTTGTACACCGCGCTCTTTGAGCCGGAATCAGGCACCAGTGGTCGGCGCGCAATCGGCGGTGGCAGAACTCATCGCGGATATTCCTTTGGAAGAAGACGATAACGTTGTAGCCGGGATCGGTGATCCCGGCCGGGAGTAGCGTGGATTATTAAGTTCGGCTCGTCGGGATCGTCGATGCGGGCTACAGATTCGTGAATGCATAAGCATTTGCGCCGGCTCCAACGTGTCTGGATCGACTGGCCGATCTATTTCATCACCACCTGCATTTTCAAGCGACGAGCGATTTTGGCCTCAAAAGAAGTCGCAGCAATACTGGTTGACGAGTGGCGAAATGCCCATGATCGCCATGGCTGGGCGATCGGACGCTATGTCATCATGCCCGACCATGTGCATTTCTTTTGTTCAGCAGAGCTGGATGCCAAAACGCTGCCAACATTTCTGCAGGCAGGGAAGCAGTGGACGAGCAAGCGAATGACACGCGAGCTTGGCTTGCCCGGAACCGTCTGGCAGGAAGAGTTCTTCGACCATGTCTTGCGCTCAAGGGAGAGTTACGGCCAGAAGTGGGATTACGTGAAGAAGAATCCAGTGCGCGCCGACTTGGTTAAAACGTCTGATGAATGGCCGTGGCAGGGCGAGGTCGAATTGCTAAGGCTGTAACTGGCATCGGTGATCGCAGCTAATTCAAATTTTGCAATCGACCCTGTTGCCGCCGGGATCACCGATCCCGGCTACAGCAACCGATCGCCGAGCGCGCCGATCGCGCCCTAGCAAATCGGCTCGATTTGTGCAGTGGATGAGCTTTAGTAGTTGGTTATGTCTGAACGAGAACCTGCCACCGACTCACAGGCCGAATTCGACCAGCTCCAGAAAAAACTGGTGCCACTGTGGAAATCGATTGAGCGCCTCAATCAGGACCCGCAAACCATCGTAGTCGTGCCATCGATGTCCATCGACGCGATCAGCTCGGGCGCAGTGATGCAAGCGTACGAGGAACGCTTTTTGTTTTTGTTGTTGCTGCTGCGTCAGCCTCGTGCCCGGCTGATCTATGTGACTTCACAAACGATTCTGCCGAGCGTGATCGATTACTACCTTGGTCTTCTGCCCGGTGTTATCCCTAGTCATGCGCGCCAGCGCCTTTTTCTGATCTCGCCTCTCGATCTCTCGGTGCGTCCACTAAGCGACAAGCTGCTGGAGCGGCCAAGGCTGATGGAGCGCATTCGTTCGTTGATCATGGATCCTGATCGCGCACACCTTGTTCCGTTTAACACAACAAATCGCGAGAAGGAACTAGCGTTGCGACTCGGAGTTCCCATGTACGGCGCGGACCCGAAATTTTTCCCGCTCGGCACAAAGAGCGGCTGCCGGACAATTTTTATGGAAGAAAACGTCTTGCATCCTCTTGGCGTTGAGAATCTGGGCAGCAAGGAGGAATTGATCGAGGCCATCGCGCAGATGCGGGCGGGAAAGCCTTCGCTCAAACAAGTCCTGGTAAAGCTTAACGAAGGTGTCTCAGGTGAAGGTAACGCTGTTATTGATCTAACTGGACTTCCAGCGCCCGGTGATTCGAAAGAGAAACCTATACTGGAGGAGCGTCTTCGAGCTATGCAGTTCGAGCTGGCTCGTGTTACCTACGATAGCTACATGAAGAAGCTTCAGGAGCGAAAAGGAGTCGTTGAAGAACGAATCTTAGGAAACGACATCAGAAGCCCCAGTGTTCAGCTTCGTGTTACTCCGCTGGGCGCGGTAGAATTGTTATCCACCCACGACCAGCTCCTTGGCGGCCCCTCCGGGCAAAGTTACCTCGGCTGCGTATTTCCTGCCGACCCAGGGTACGCCACACTCATCACCCGCGAAGCGGCCAAGGTCGCCAGGCGTCTTGCGAAAGAAGGAGTCATCGGGCGTTTCGCCTTGGATTTTGTGGTCGTACGTTCCAATGGAAAATGGGAGCCGTATGCCATCGAGATTAACTTACGAAAAGGGGGCACCACACATCCGTTCTTAACTTTGCAATTTCTTACAGACGGCACCTATGACCCGGAGACGGCCATCTTCAGTGCGCCCAATGGACAGCAAAAGTTCTTTGTCGCAAGCGATCATGTCGAGTCTCCCTCGTATCGCACGCTGACTCCGGACGATCTTTTCGACATCGTGGTGCGGCACGATCTGCATTTCGATCAAACGCGCCAGACGGGCGTGGTTTTTCACATGATGAGTGCCCTGGGGGAGTTGGGAAGGACAGGGCTGACCGCGGTGGGCAACTCACATGAGGATGCGAAGGCCATGTACGAGCGCACGGTCGCCGTGCTCGATCAGGAAACGAGGCAAGGGTAGGCCTGCCACGCCGTAGCCGCGCGATTGCGGGACGAAAGCTGGTTGGTTAAGGCGGATCAGTCAAACTTCGCTGCGTTTGCATTCATAAAGATACCCCAGGGAAGTCGGTGTCTCACGCGCTTCGTCATTCTTCCCCTGATCCTCTTTTGTCACAAAATTGTCACAAAAACCGCCCGCTTCAAAGCTTTCAGAACGAACCTATCGAGTTTTGACGCGCGAAAAGCGAAAGCTTTCTGAATTTTTTGAAAAAAGTATTGACACTTTGCCGGCGCTTTAGGTACAAGCGACACTTCCAACTTCAAACTTAACTCATCTACTTCATAACCATTCATGAAAAAGAAATCCACTTCACGATCAGCGTTTTTTAATCTGCGCGTTTTAATCGGACTGTTTGCCGGGATGACTGGCATCTCGCTCGCGCTCCTGGCTGCCAATCCATTCGGGCAGAAGAATAGTCTGTCCGCTGCGCAGCTCGCGCTGATACAACAGAAATACGGCGTGGCCTCCAGCTCCATTGATCCGCTCGTCCCTGCGGCGATAGACTGTTCTCGCATTAAGCAACTGGGCATCGACAGACAAGAAAATTTGCGGGCGGGCGCCATTATGATTTTCTGCGGCCTGTCAGAGGGAGGTAAAGCTTCGCATGGCAAAGCGTTCTCCAAGCTTGCCAAAAAGCTGTTGTCACCCCTGGCGTTTGGCAGCACGGACGTGGATCTGATCACAGGTGCGGAGAGCTTTCCCAATGTTACCCAGTCTGAGACGTTTACTACGGCCAACCCTGATAACCCCAACCAGATTGTCGTTGCTTACAACGACTCACGGGGCCGCAACTTCACTCCGATCAACATCTCCGGCGCGTCGGTATCCACCGATGGCGGCACCACTTTCACCCGTCTCACCAAAGCGAACGGTCAAAGTCCCTTCGACAATACCTTTGGGGATCCGGTTGTTCTGTACCACAAGCCATCGGGCAATTGGGTTACGGTTTGGCTCGATGCGGCCTGCGGCGGTCAGGGTCTTGGCGGCTACAAGTCCCTCACGCCCGACGACCCGAATAGCTGGACTCATTTCTGCGCTTTCAACGAAGGTTCTGCCGACCGCGAATCTG
>QHOS01000153.1 GCA_003219415.1 Verrucomicrobiota bacterium
GTCGGTCAGCCCGGCTGGCACCCTCTTTGCGACCTGGTATGATGCGCGCGAGAGCGCAAGCTGCGTTGCTGGCGACCCAGGCACTCCATGTTACCGGATGTGGTCGCGCAAGTCCAACGACAACGGCGCAAGCTGGTTGCCTGACGACGCGCTCTCAGACGTAGTCACTCCGCTGCCGTCGCAACCTGACCCGGGGATCCAGCCGACGTACGCGGGCGACTACGACTATGGCTCCGCGTTGCTGACCAAGCACCTCACTTCATGGACGGACGGGCGCGTGGCGATCAGCGGCACTTCTCAGCAGGATGCCTTCACCGACAGGGAACTGGTCGGTTTCGCTGTGACCAGCACTGACCCGGCCTGCGGCAGCGTGGTAACGACTCAACCGACTGACTTCATTGTCAACCTGTCTGATGCGGTCAACGAAGGCACCGTCGATCCTAGCGATTTCACGGTTAATGGAATCCCGGCTGACTCGGACTCGTTCAGCAATGGTGACCTAACCATAACCTTCCACTTCAACAGCACGCCGGTGGTAAACCAAGGCGAGCAGACGATGCATATTCCGCAGGACGCATTTACCCGTCAGTCGGATAACCAGGGAGTGTTCGAGTTTAACTGCACGTTCCGTTACGACCAGACGCTGCTCGCGGTGACTGACACTGTCCCACCGGTTGGCGGCACGTTCACACCGCCTGCGCCAGGCGACTATCAGTACGACGTCGACTGGAACGAGCCTGTCGATCCGTCCTCAGTCCAGACGAGCGATCTGACGCTGACCGGCAACGTTGGCGGCAGCGTGACAAGTGTCCAGGTGATCAACGGAGACATGACTACCCGGTTCATGCTGCATTTCAATTTCGGGGGGAGCGTGACTGCCAGCATTGCCGCCGGAGCGATCACCGACGCGTTCGGCAATCCTAACGCGGCCTTCACGGGCGGTTACACAGTGGAAGGTTGCCCTCCTCAAGACCATTACAACATAGAACAGATACAGGCCAGTATCGTCCCGGGCGACACGGACACCGGCAACCATTGCGACGACTGCACCACCACCGTGGCACTGCCCTTCCCCTACTCCCTGTATGACCAGACGTTTAACTCGGTGAATCTGTCGTCCAACGGTAATGCTCAGTTCACCACCACGGATGGCGCCTTTACCAACATTTGCCTGCCGTGGACAGCCCACAACTACACCATCTATCCATACTGGGACGACCAGTACACGATACTCGCTGGCTTCGGGATCTTCACCTCGGTTAGTGGCTCTGCGCCCGATCGCATCTTCAACATCGAATTCCGTAACCAGTATTTCCCGGGCACCGGGAACGCTCATTACGAGCTACGTCTGTACGAGAACCAGACGCGCTTCGATGTGATCTACGACATAGTGGACAACGGCAACACGTCGGCAACCGCCGGTGTGCAGAAAGACGACGTCGCCTTTGACCAGTACTTCTGCAACGGCTCCGGTGCTCCGGCTACTGGCGCGCAAAGCTACACGCTGCAAACCTGCGGAACTCCGACGCCTACGCCAACAGCCACGGCGACAGTGACACCAAGCGTCACGCCTACGGCCACGGCAACAGTGACACCTACGGCCACGGCAACAGTGACACCCACGGTCACGCCAACAGTGACACCCACGGTTACGCCAACAGTGACACCAACCGTGACTCCTACGGTAACGCCGAGTCCTACAGTGACTCCTACGCCGGCCGGGTGTGTGTTCGGACAAGGCTATTGGAAGAACCATCCCGAAGCGTGGCCGGTGACCGAGTTGCAGCTTGGAAACACCACTTATACCCAGGATCAATTGCTGGCGATTCTGCACGAGCCAGTGCGCGGGAATGGACTACTGATCCTTGCCTATCAGGAAATCGCTGCAAAACTGAACATTGCCAACGGTGCGGATGGAAGCTGCATCCAGCAAACCTTAGCTGACGCCGATGCGTTGATCGGAGACCTGGTTATCCCGCCAATTGGCGACGGACACCTGCGACCGCGAGACGTATCAGCTATCGCGGGGATTCTTGGCGAGTACAACGAAGGCAACTTGTGCGCTTCGAGCTGCGATCATTCGTCTCCAAGTCCGTCTCCGAGGCCACGCCCGCCGGTGCATTCGCGCCCGCATCCATAATGCGTAGTTAAACGAATTGTGAATGCGTAGCCGGGATCGGTGATCCCGGCTACGCGCACATCGTGCCTGCGTCGAACAAGAACCCGTCTCATAGATAGGGATGGGTGCGTTGCTGGAGATTTGGCGCTACAGCGACGCGGTTGCAGCAGCAAAGAACCGCAACCTGCGGGCTAAGTTCTGGAGGGCGTTGCTCCTCAGTTACAGAGCGCCTTGGCTATGCGCCTTCGTCGCGCCTGTGCCCGTCGCAGATTGCTCGGACTGAATATAGCTGAAGGCAATCGCAACCGCCGAAGGCTCAAGGACAAAGCCGCAGGCGACGACAGGACGATCGTTGAAGCATCGCTTTCGGAAGACCCGAGATCCGCTGACATTTTCGAGAACTTCGCTTCCCCGTTTCCGGAGAATAGAGAGAACTCTCCTTAAACGTCCAAGTCCTCCCTAAAAAAAGAAAATGAAAAAGAAACGGGATAACTCTGTACACGCCTCGGCCCTGCAAATCGCGATCGCTCTCGCTCTGGTATCGCTTTCGGTGGTTTTAATCGCCTCCAGTTTCGCGCAGCGATCGGCCGCACCGGCTCAAAATGTCTCGGCATACGCGTTCCAGGGCAGTAATGCGTATGCGGGCGTACCGGATGGATCCCTGCCGGTAGTAGTCATCGCGACTGGTGGCAACACAGGGCCGACTAGCTATCTAACTCTTCAGGCTGCCTTTGTAGCGATTAACACGGGGGTGCACCAGGGTGCGATCAACGTGGCTATCGTCGGCGATACTATCGAGACTACTTCGGCGGTGTTGAACGCCAGCGGCGGCACGGCTAATTATACGTCGATTTTCGTGCAGCCTTCAGGTGGTGCAGCGCGCACGGTTTCCGGTGCGATTTCGGCGGGTAGCCCGCTGATCGATTTCAACGGCGCCACCAACGTCACTATCGATGGGCTCGGCACAGGCGGTAATGCACTGACTCTTTCCAATACCACCGCATCAGCGACTGCGAGCACCAGCACCATTCGCTTTATCAACGGGGCACAGAACAACATTGTTACCAGATGCACGATCCTGGGCTCATCGACCTCAGCCCCCGGAACCGCTGGCGGAAATATTCTGTTCAGCACTACCACTGGCGACGGCAATAATAATAACACCGTTTCATTCTGTAATCTTGGCCCTGCCGGTACTAATCTGCCCACTAAGGCGATCATGGGTTTGGGCACGGCTGCCAATCCGAACACCGGCAACCTGATCAACAACAATAACATCTTTGACTTCTTCAATGCCACAACGTCGGTATCAGGTATCAGCGTCCAAGCCAATAACGACAACTGGACAATCTCCAATAATCGGATATTCCAGACCGCGCCTCGCACCTTCACGGGCGCAACTTTGCGTTATGTCGGCATCACTCTGAACGATTCAACTGGTGCCTTCATTGTCACGGGTAACGTCATCGGTTTTAGCGCGGCTGACGGCACGGGAACGACCACCATTAGCGGCTTGGACAATGAATTTAGAGGAATTGATACCAACGTCAGCACCACAGCGCCGACTAGCATTCAGGGCAATATCATCTCGGGCATTAATCAAACGTCTGCCCGCAATTCATTGAACACGACCAATTCGGCGTTCAACGCGATTGGGCTGGGTACCATTGGCAGCCTTGACGGCCGATTCAATGTTGGCGACGTAATCGGCAATGCTATTGGCAGCCTCGATGGTTCGTCCACGATCGTGATTACGGCGACCTCGAGCACGGCAAACACCACGCCGGTAATCGGCATCCTGGACTTCAGCTCGAGTTCAAACACGCTTTCCAACAATGTTATCGGAAACATCACAATCAACCCCGGAGCCACAGGCGCGACCGTTGGGTTCCGCGGGATCTATTCGATTACAGCGGAGTCTCAGCTGGCAACAATCAACGATAACACGATTGCCAACATTATAGATAACATTGTTGGTAACTATGCGGTGTACGGAATTTACAGCTCATTGAACGCGCTGAATGCCACAGGCAATGTCGTGCGGAACATGAACGGCAAAGCCAACAGCCCTGGCGTCACGATGACGGGTATCCTTGTGAGCGCGCCGCTGGCAACGCAGCCGACGACGTTCTCGCAAAACACCGTACACTCACTGAGTAACATGAGACTGGGTCTGGACGCAGCCGGCAACTCCATTACAACAGGGTTCTCAATTATTGGCATCCAGGATACCGCAGGCGCTACAGCGAATTACTACTTCAACAGTGTCTATATCGGTGGCACAGGCGTTGCATCAGCCTCCAACACATTTGGCTTTTTTAGTGACGTTGTGAACAACACGCGCAAGTTCGAGGATAACATTTTTTATAACGCGCGCAGCAACGCCTCGGGAGGCATCGCGAACGTCGCGATCCAGGTCGGCGGTTCGGCTCCCAATCCGCCCGGTCTGACTACTAATTATAACGATCTCTATGCCACCGGGAACGATGGAGTAATCGGGATCTTTAATTCAACCATTCAACCTACACTTGCCAATTGGCAGACGGCCACCGGCCAGGATGCCAACAGCATTTCTGCTGACCCTCAGTATCTTAATCCCAATGGAAACGCGACGACGGGCGACCTACACATCGCCAGCGCGAGTCCATGTGTAGGAGCTGGCCTGACGATTGCCGGAATCACGGATGATTTCGACGGTGATCTTCGTCTAGATCCGCCTGCCATCGGTGCCGATCAACCACCGGGTGTCCCCACTCCGACACCGACAGCTACACCAACGCCGACGGCTACTCCAACACCAACGCCTACACCAACGCCAACAGCGACGGCGACGCCAACAGCAACCCCAACGGCTACTCCCACACCAACAGCGACTGCCACGCCAACGGCGACCGCCACTCCAACAGCAACGCCAACCCCAACCCCACTCCAACAGCAACGCCAACCCCAACGGCAACAGTGACGCCAACTGCAACTCCAACGGCTACTCCGACTGTGACAGCAACTGCCACAGCTACACCAACAGCTACACCAACACCTACACCGACGGCGACCGCAACCGCCACAGCGACGCCGACGGCTACCCCGACGGTGACGCCGACAGCCACTCCAACAGCTACGCCAACAGCGACTCCAACGCCGACCCCCACGCCGACAGCGACGCCCAGGCATACGCCCACACCACGACCACGCCCGACACCGGCGCCGCGGCCGACTACATCGGCTGGCCCTATCACGAGGCCTCAGGCGTCGCCAGCGGGAGTACGGAAAAAGTAGCGAATGGTGATTATCGATTGGTGACCGGTGGGGAGCGCGGGCGCCTCGCCCGCTCTTTTCGGCGCCCCGCCGAAAAGCTTGCCGTGTGTGTCCCGCGAGGCGCGTGACACGGCGGGCGAGGCGGCCGCGCTTCCCAGAGAGCCGCGAAACGATGTCGCCGCAGGACAACGCGCCTTGCTCGCTTAGCGAAACGCCGAGACGTCCAACGCTCAACGCCTAAAAATCTCAGCACTAATTTCTTTTTTGAGAACTTCGCCGCGCGATTTCCGGAGAAAGAATAAGAGGAAGGAAGCTGGCGATATAAAATAAGAGTTGTCGTCGATTTTGGCGCTGGTCCTCGCGTGAGAGTGCATGGCCGATATCCAAGTTGATCTTGGCCATGGGAGGAACGCTGGGGCCAGCACCAAAAGCGATGCAACTCTCGCGTCCTTCCTTGTTATCGTACCTGCAGCGTTTTAACCATAGGCAGACAGCCGAGCGTGCTGTAGGCCTTCGGATTACGTCGCATTCGCATTACTACGGTGCGCGAAGGGACAATGCGTTCCAGCTTTTGCGCGAAGCGCTCTAGGAGTGCGATGCGTCCTCGCATCGCTTTCAATCGGGAAGCATTTCCCAAAGCGGCGCGAAGACGCGCACCCACTCCCAAAGCTTCGCGAAATTTACTTCGTTTCCTTCCTTTCCTTCTGTTAATCCGCAATCAGGAGACATCAGCGAAGGTTTTTACAGAAGCTAACGAACAAAATAAAGACTTGGTGATTTTACAGAGAGTTGCGAAGAAATTAGGCCTCAAATTTCGACCTCCCTTGTCTTCCTCGACGGACTTCGATCGCCGCTCTGAGGCACCAGCCGAGAATCCATCTGTTATCCGTGTGGCTCGTCGTTTTGTCGCCTGGTGTAAGCGGATCGCGATAAAAAATCAGCAAGAGCAAAGACCAAGAGTAAGAGCAAGCATAAGAATAGGAATACGCGGTTTGCTCGCACCGCCCGATTGCAAAGGCTTTCGGAGTCGGAGCCTGAGCCCCATTCGTGTCTATTCGTGGTTAAGAAAACGCCATCCGTGTAATCCGTGGTTAAGAGAATCCTTAAAAATTTGTTAAGAAAAATGTCTTGACACCTTTGGATGCTTTCCGCTACAAACGGCGCTCCACACTCACATCACAAATGCTCTTCTATGAAAAAACAAATAAACCCCAGCATTAAGGCGCACCTTATTCGGAGCGCCTTTTACGTCACTCTACTGCTCGCTGTCTGCGTGATTCCCTTCGCGCTGGCGCAGCGAAACACAACCAAGCGCAGCCCAGTCAGGCCGAAGCCGACTGCGAACCTGGCTGCTGCCGGACCGAGTGCCGCCGTGCCGTCCACCGGAGCAGCGCGTCCTTTGGACAAACAAGCCCTGACTGAGGCCAAACGAGCGGCGGCTGCTGCAAGAAAGAATATCGGCGCGCCCGCGTCCCTGGCCGGCGCACACAGCAAGCCCGACTCCGTCAGACACAATCTTCCGTACGGCGTTCGCGCCTTGTCACCGCAGGCTCCCAAATTCCCTTACTCAAGCATTCGCGATCGCGGAGCTTCGGATGAAAAGGTCGGCGCTGAGGCCAAGCGGACTTCACAGATCCGTAAAGTCATCACCGGGCCCGCTGGCGTCTGTGAAATAATCCTTAACGGCGGATTCGAGACCGGAGACTTCACGGACTGGGTAATTGACGGCAACAACGCGACGCCGGTGGTCAGCACCAACCAGGCGCACAGCGGGACTTTTTCCGGATTCGCGGGCGACGCACCCGATGGCTTTTGCGGCTTCTCGGGCGAGGCAACTGGAGACAGCTCCTTCTATCAGGAGTTCACGGTACCTGCTGGCGGCGGCACGTTGAGCTTCTGGCACTGGGACTGCACCGTCGACAGCATTACTTTCGATTGGCAGGATGCTTACATCACCGATACCTCCGGCACCATCCTCCAGACGATCTTTCATCAGTGTCTCGATACGGAGGCCTGGACCCAGCAGACGGTGGACATGACGCCGT
>QHOS01000192.1 GCA_003219415.1 Verrucomicrobiota bacterium
AGCCAGTCGTCGCTTCCTGTCGTCGGAATTTGCGGCATGAAATCATTAAGCCATTTCGCGAATTCCGTTTGCGGCAAAACGCGGCGCATCACGTCTGCTTCGCCCAGACACGGCGACAGAAAATCTTCGCCTGAAGGTTCGTAATTGAGCGGACAATCCCTATCAGCGAGGAAGAACTTTCTCGCTGAATCCTCAGCAAGCCTGGCAAAAGAATCATTTTTCGTCGAGCGCGAGGAATCCAACATGAGGCCAAGCCCGAACGCTGTTTGATCATGTTCGCCGATGCGCACCGGATGCGAAAGCTTCGGCAGCCATATTTTCAATCGCTCGATTGCTGCGTCTTCGAGTGGACGAAGGTTCGCTGACATCTCTCGCGACTCGTCATCATCCCACTCGCGCAACTCGGCGCATAATTGCAGCAGCCACGCCAATCCATACGGGCGCTCAAAACTGGCGCGGCCTTCTCCACGAAGATACGCAGCTTCCTGTTTCAAATTCTCCACCGTAAGGCTTTTGCGCAGCGCGTCGCGCGCCTGCGCGGCAAACAAAGCGTCCGGAAACGTGCGCAGCAGTCTCACGAGCAGCCAGTGTCCGTGCACTGACGAATGCCAGTCGTAACATCCGTAAAATGCGGGCGTAAGCTTGCGCGGCGGCGCCACATCCGCATCGCTGTTCAGCACATGACTGATTTTGTTCGGGTACTGCTTCCCGACGCACGCCAACGCCAATTTTGCGAACCGTTCTGCTGCCTTTTCGTCGAAGGTCGGGGCCGTGTTCGTTGCTGCCGCTGCGACCGATGGCATCAGCAGCAGGATTGCGAGAAAACGTTCCATGCCTGTGTGCGATCGTAATCGCAGTTGCCTGACCGCGCGAGCGCGCGGAAAATCCGAACCATGCACTTTTGTTTCCGTTCGCTGGTAAAATCGACATCTGCTGAGGCGACACTCAGCCTAATTGTGGCAGTGACGCACATCGCAGCTATCTCTGTCATCGCGCAAACGTCACCCGTGCAAAATCCTAATATGGCAGATAACCCGTTGCTCTCGGAAAGCTCGCTGCCGTATCACATCCCGCCGTTCGATAAGATCAAGGACGAACACTTCGAGCCGGCCATCGAGGCGGGCATGCGCGAGGAACTCAAGGAAGTTGAAGGGGTCGCGAACGATTCTGAAAAGCCAACATTCGACAACACCATTGTCGCGCTGGAACACACCGGCCGTTTGCTCGATCGCGCCGAACGTACCTTTTCGAACCTTAACGCCTGCAACACCAATCCGACGTTGCAGAAGATCGAGACCGAGATCGCACCGCAGCTTTCTGCTCATCGCGATGCAATTCATCTCAACGGCAAATTGTTCGCGCGTATCCAGGAGCTTTACGACAATCGCGACAACCTCGGCCTCGATCCGGAATCGGCTTATCTGCTCGAGCGCTATTACAAGGATTTCGTGCGAGCGGGCGCGAAGCTCTCCGATACCGACAAGGAGAAGCTCAAGAAAATTAATACCGAGCTCGCGACTTTGCAGACTCAATTCGAACAAAATGTTTTAAAGGAAAAGAACGCATCCTCGGTGGTCGTCGACCGCAAGGAAGATCTGGCGGGTCTTTCCGATAACCAGATGGCAAGCGTTACCGCGGCGGCGAAAGCGGAGCACAAGGACGGCAAATTCGTCATTCAAATGCAGAACACGACCGGGCAGCCCCTGCTTGGGTCGTTACAAAACCGGCAACTGCGCGAGCGCATCATGCAAACCTCTCTCGCGCGAAATAGCCACGGTGGCGAGTTCGACACGCGCAATATCGTGACGCGAACAGCTCAGTTGCGAGCGGAAAAAGCGAAGTTGCTCGGCTATGCGAATTGGGCCGCGTATCAGCTCGAAGACCAAACTGCCCACGATGTTCCTACCGTGAACAAACTCCTGAGCGATCTCGCGCCGCCCGCGGTGGCAAACGCAAAACGCGAAGCGACCGACATGCAGAAGATTGTCGATCAGGAAAAAGGCGGCTTCCAGATCGCGTCATGGGATTGGCCCTTTTATTCGGAGAAAGTTCGCAAAGCGCGTTACGCCTTCGACGAATCGGAGCTGCGTCCATACTACGAGCTGAATCACGTCATTCTCGACGGTGTATTCTTCGCTGCCGGAAAACTTTACGGTCTCACCTTCAAGGAGCGTCATGACATTCCCGTTTATCAGCCGGACGTGCGCGTATTCGAAGTTTACGATCGCGACGGCAAACCGCTGGCGTTATTCCTCGGCGATTATTACGCGCGCCCATCGAAACGCGGCGGCGCATGGATGAACGCGTACGTGCAGCAAAGCGATTTATTCGGGACCAAGCCGGTCGTTGCCAATCATCTCAATATTCCCAAGCCGCCGCCGGGCGAACCAACGTTACTGACGCACGATGAGGTGCGCACTGCGTTCCATGAGTTCGGCCACGCGCTGCACGGAATGTTCTCGAATGTAAAATATCCGCGCTTCAGCGGAACGAGCGTGCCGCGTGACTTCGTCGAGTACCCGTCGCAGGTGAACGAAATGTGGGCCACATGGCCGGAAGTGCTCAAGAATTATGCGAAACATTACAAGACGGGCGAACCGATTCCGCAGGCGTTGCTCGACAAGGTGATCGCTGCGGAAAAATTCAATCAGGGCTACAAAACGACGGAATACCTGTCGGCGTCACTTCTCGATCAAGCATGGCATCAACTGAATCCATCTGATGTTCCGCAAGACGCCGTCGCCTTTGAAGCGGAAGCGTTGCACAAGGCCGGTGTCGATTTTTCGCCGGTGCCGCCGCGTTACCGCAGCTTTTATTTTTCACACGCATTCGCTGGCGGTTACTCGGCCGGTTATTACTCCTATCTTTGGAGCGAAGTACTCGACGCCGACACGGTCGAGTGGTTCAAGGAACACGGCGGATTGAAACGCGAGAACGGCGACCGCTTTCGCGCCATGTTACTGTCACGCGGCGGATCGGCTGACGCCCTCGGACTGTTTAAGAATTTTGTGGGCCGCGATCCTTACATCGAGCCGTTGCTAAGGCGGCGCGGGCTAGATCGCGAGCAGAGCGGGAATGGAGCAAGCCGCCGGACAGAAAATGAGAGGTTACAGCGGAGCGGCGTCCGCTAGCACACCAATATGAAACCCGCTCTCGTCTTCGTAGCCTTCGGGCGCTCGAAGCAGTGCGTTCAGTACCACGAGTAAAGCGAAAGTGCTTGTGACGCCGAAGGTAATTCCAGAACGCACCATCAGATTGTATTCAACGCACACAATGCTTACGCAAGAACTTTCGGAGTATCAGACGTAAATTCGGGTCGTAGGCTTGGGGACGCGCCGCTTTTTGGGATCCACGGGCGAAGATCCTGACGTGCAAGTCATGAGAAACTGCAGCCGCGAAAACCAACCTCATGGTTTTGCTTCGTACAAATTGTTAAAAGGATTTTCCAGCGGCACGCGTCGAACGCTGCTGAACCCGGCCTTCTCGCAAAGCTCGCGAACCTTCGCTTCATGAAAACCGAGCGTGCCGAGTCCTGCGCCATGGTTCGCGAGCGACGTGGTCATGCAGTAGAACACGCTGACGCCATGAAACATTGCGCCGAGCGGATTCGCGTTCTCCTCGAGTTTCTCTGAGCAGTTGATGTCGAGACAAACATAAATGCCGCCTGGCCGAAGCGCGCGACGAATCGATTGTAACAACTGAAGTGGATCGACGGCATCATGCACCACGTCGAACGTCGTGATCACATCAAACTGCGCCGGCAACCCTTTCGAGACATCGCGTTCCTCGAAACGCACCCGGTCTGATACGCCCGCTTCGCGCGCATTCGCAGTCGCGCGTACGACAGTCGGACCAAAGTTGTCGTACCCCACGTAGCGCGATCGCGGAAAGGCTTGCGCCAGCTTGATGAGCGCATGCCCGCGTCCGCATCCCACGTCTGCCAGATCGCAACCCCTCTCGAGATGCGCTTTCACATCAGGCATGGCGGGAATCCACTGTTGCAACAACAAATTCTCAAACCATGTGCAGGTAAACCGTTCCAGGCCGTCCCACATCATGTCGTTGTACTGAGATTGCGAAACGCCACCGCCACTGCGAAACGCAGTCAAAACTTGGTCGAATACTCCAGTGAACGCAGGAAGCATTTGATACATGCCCCCGACAAAAAACGGGCCGTTCTCGTGCGCGAGCACTGACGCATGTTCGGCCGGCAGACTAAAACGTTTTGTTATTCCGTCGTAGTTCAGATAACCCGCCGTAGCCATGCCGCCCAGCCATTCGCGCAGATAGCGCTCGTTTAGTTTGGTTCGCGACGCGAGCTCAGCCGATGTCGCCGGCCCTTCCGCCGCCAGATTCTTGAATAATCCCAATCGATCGCCAACCGCCCCGAGCAGTGTCGTCATTGTGCCGCTGATCTGCTCGACCACTTTCCCAACGAACTCCTCCTGACGAGCCGCATCGATGGTTGCCGCTTCGGCCATATCTGTCTCGTTATCTAATAGGCCGGCGAATGCAAGAAACAACGGCTTGAAGGGCGGAGCTCTGCGACGCCGAACGAGCGGCCCGAGGTAACGTCCTCATTCAAAGGCTCGCGGGAGTTCGCCTCTCCGTTGGGCTCTGTTTTCGACCGCAAATGAGCAGAACAGTTGTGGTAGGGCGCGACCGCCGGGCGCGCCTGGGCGCCTTCAATTGCCGGTGGAATGCTGCTCTAGTTCTGTTAGAATTATAATCCCGTGAATGAAACTCCCGTTGTGAAGCAAGCCGAGGGCGGATCTGCCGCCAGTCCTACTTCCACCGCCACCCCGGCGTCTGGTGCCAGTCCGGCTTCGGAGCGTGCCGATCTGCGGCCTGAAAATATTCAGGACGCCGTAATTCGTCTCGCCGGAAATTCGCAGGATGGAATTCAAACTGCCGGCGCGTTTCTGGCGCGGTTGGCTGGGCGCAGCGACCACGACGTCATGACGTACATGACCATCCCGGCCACGATCTCGGGCGGACCATCGATTTTCCAGGTGCGCATCGGTTCCGGCGAAGTGTTATCAGCCGGCGATGAAGCCGATTTCCTCGTCGCGTTTTATCAGCACAGTTATCAGGACCACCTCGATTTCCTGCGCGAAGGCGGCGTGTTGCTTTACGATTCCGACAACGTCGAACCGAACCTCGACGACAAACGTTTCGTTTATGTCGGGGTTCCCATCACCGGCCTTACCGTCGAAGCGCTGGGCGGCACCGCGAAGGACAAGGGCAAAAACATTTTCGTGCTCGGTCTGATCGCAAAAATTTTCAATCTCGACGTTGAGAAGCTGAAGAAACTGATTACCGAAAAATTCGGCGGCAAAGACCAGAGCATCGTAAACACCGCATTAATGGCGTTCCAGGCCGGTTACGCTTATCCGGTCGGAAACGTCCTGACGAAGCATTATCGATTTGAGCACTTCCCGAAAACGAGCGGTCGCGCGCAGATCACGATGGACGGCAATCAGGCCCTCGCATACGGATTGATCGCCGCCGGTGTGCGCTACGGCGCCGGATATCCAATCACGCCGTGGTCGTCCATCATGGAAACCCTCCGGCGCGAGTTGCCGAAATACGACGGAATTTTCGTGCAAGCCGAAGACGAGCTTGGTGCGGTGTCGCTGGCTCTCGGATTTTCTTATTCAGGATATCTCGCGGTCACCGGCAGCGCGGGACCGGGCATCTCGCTCAAGGCCGAAGCCATCGGTTGGGCGTCAATGGCAGAGATTCCGCTCATCGTTTGCAACATTCAACGCGGCGGCCCGAGCACGGGATTGCCGACAAACGTTGAGCAAAGCGATTTGCATCAGGCGATCTTCGGCAGTCACGGCGACAGCCCGCGCGTTGTGCTCGCAGCAGCGAGCGTGGAAGATTGTTTCTACATCGCGATCGAAGCGGCCCGGATCGCGCGCAAATACAGTACGCCGGTTTTTATTTTGAGCGACACCTCCCTCGCCACGCGTATCGAAGCGTTCGACGAGCCCGATCTTTCGAAGTTGATGGTCGACCCGAAGCCCGATCTCACACCACGCGAGGGCGGCTTCAAGCCGTATGATCTTGAGCGTATCACGCAACACATCCCGCCTGGCACGCGCATCCTTGACGGAAAATATCCGCTCATCGGCGGACTCGAACACGACGAGATGGGGCATCCCACGGGCAGCCCGAAACTGCACATGGCCATGACGGCGAAGCGTCGCAACAAATTGCGCAAACTCGCCGAAGAAATTCCGGTGCCGGAAGTTTATGGCGATCAGGAAGGCGACACGCTGCTCGTCGGCTGGGGATCAACTTACGGCCCGATTCACGACGCGGTGAAGATGGGGCGCGAGCACGGCGAAAAAATCGGCGCCTTGCATTTGCGCCACGTTCATCCGTTACCGAACGGACTCGAGAAAATCTTCGCGAAATTCAAGCGGGTCGTCACGGTGGAGATGAACGATCAGGGCCTTTATGGCTACGGCCAGCTCGCCACTATTTTGCGCGCGCGCTATTGCGAACCAAAAATTCAGAGCGTCACCAAAACCGACGGTCTCACCTTCCGTGTAAAAGAAATTCTTCAAGGGGTTTTTCCCGGCAAGTTTGTCTCAGTCAGGGGCTATTCACCGAACCGTCCGGTTTCAGGAAACGGCGAACAAGATGTCGATGTTGCCCGCGCCGAATCTATCGCCCAAGGAGCTGGTTAACGATGATGTCGATCTTATGAGTGAAACAAACATGACAACCGCCTCACCTGCAGTGGCAGGCAACCGCCAGTCCGGCTCGGACTCTCCTGCGATCGCTGAGCCGCCACGGGAAAAATTAACCAAGAAAGCCATCACCGCCGATCACCCGACATGGTGTCCCGGCTGCGGCGATTTCGCCGTTCTCGCCGCGTTTTACAAAGTCCTCGAGAAACGCCAGCTCGATCACGAAAAAATCGTCACTCTTGCAGGAATCGGTTGTTCGTCGCGCTTTCCCTATTTCGTCAACGGTCATGGCGCGCATTACATTCACGGCCGCGCCGTCCCACTCGCGTCCGGCATCAGTCTTGCCCGGCCCGATCTCCATGTGTTCCTTTTCGGCGGCGACGGGGACGGTTTCTCCATCGGTGGCAATCATCTTGATCACGGCGCGCGCAAGAACATCAACATGACCTATTTCATCATGGACAACTTCGTCTACGGCCTGACGAAGAAACAGACCTCGCCCACGTCGCCCATCGGTTTCAAATCCAAGACCGATCCCATCGGCGCTATCGATCAGCCGGTTAATCCGATGAAAAAACTGATCGCTGGCGGGGCGACATTCATCGCGCGCACCCACGCCGCGCAGGTGAATCACATGATCCAAATGATCGAGCGCGCGTTCGATCACCAGGGCTTCAGCGTCATCGAATGCTTGAGCGAATGCGTCGAATTTTTCCCGGACGTGTTCGATCCAGCCAACCCAAAGAAAGGCGGAAGCTTCGAAGTGATCCAGGAAAAGAAATGGGACAACACACCCGAAGACGATTTACGACATGACGTGACGGACGAATTGGCCGCGTACAAGCTGGCATCGCTCCCTTTCCCCGGCGTCTTCGGCGTGTTTTACCAGTCCGATCGTCCAACGAAAAACGCGCTCGAGAAAAAGTGGATTGAAACGACACGTGAAAAGATCGGCGGCGCGAGCGACGTCGAAATTCTCCGAAAGACCTTCGACCGAATGAAGTGACTATGCCGCCGGGATTGTCATCCGAGCGCACTCGAAGGATCTCGCATTCATCAGCGGTGCACCGCGTTGGTCGCCGCACACGTCTCAACCTAGAACCAGATTGATTACCTGCGCCGAATTACGTATTGAAAGGCTATCTATGATGAAATTGCGTTCCTTAATTTTAGCTGGATTTCTCGCGCTGCCGTTGGCGTCTTCGCACGCCCAGGTAGATATATCGGTCGGTTTTGCTCCGCCGGTCCTCCCGGTATACCAGCAACCGCCCTGCCCGGTCGAAGGCTATCTCTGGACTCCCGGTTACTGGGGCTATGGTTATGATGCCGGGGATTATTATTGGGTCCCAGGCGCCTGGGTCGCGCCACCATCAGTCGGTGTGCTTTGGACGCCGCCATGGTGGGGCTGGAACAATGGCGTTTACGCGTTTAACCAGGGTTACTGGGGGCCGACTGTCGGTTATTACGGAGGCATTAACTACGGCTATGGCTACAACGGGAACGGCTACTGGGGCGGCCGATGGGAAGGAAACGCGTTCCGTTATAACACCGCTGTGACCCGCGTAAACAATACTGTGATCCATAACACCTATGTCGATCGCTCGGTGACGAACAAGCAGGTGAACGCCACACGTGCCAGCTTTAACGGTCCGAATGGAGTGAAAGCGCAGCCGACCGCGGAACAAAAAGCCGCGGCCGCGAACGCGAAAAAAATGCCGCCAACTTCACAGCAGCTTTCGCGGCAGCAAGCGGCAGCCAAAGATCGAAACCTCCAGGCGTCCGTGAACAAGGGGAAACCAAACCCCGATGCGATCAAATCATTCAACAAGAACGAAGGCGTGGGGCAAGGCAAGGGCGGCGAGCAGGGAGTCGGCGCAGCAGCTGGAGCGGGCGCAGGCAAAGGTGAAAACAAAATCGGGAACGCATCCGAACTTAATCGCCAGGGCGCAGGCGCCGGACAAGCCGGAAAAGGACCCGGAACTGGAGCGGGAGCCGGCAAAGGTGAAAATAAAACCGGGAACGTAACTGAGCGAAATCTTCAGGGAGCAAGAGCGGGTAAGACAGCGGGAGCAGGTCACGCTGGAGCAAACGGGAACAAGCTCAAGACCGGAAATCAAAGAACCGCCGGGGGAAACCAGGCCAAAATGCATACGACCAAAGGAACCGGGGCCGGAGGTGCCGGTCACACGCCTCATCAGATGACTCCAAGGTCGGGCCAACCCAAGATGGCTGCGCATGGTCCCCAAATGGGCGCGCGTAACGCTCAAATGGGAGGGAAGCGTCCACAAACGGGCGGAGGAAATCGCCCTGCCCCGAAGGGACAACCGCAAGCAAAGAAAAAGCCAGGCGAACGCTGACGATTGTTGTAGCCGCCTCGCTGTGTCGAGGCGTTCCTGTGCGATGTTGCTCGCCGAAGCACGCGACACAGGCGCCGTGACTATAACGCAGCGCATTTGTGGGATGGTTCTAGTGCCTGAGCACGGTATTTGGTTTTCTCGCGCAGAACCCCGCGAATAGAAACTCTCGCGTTCATCCACCAGGAGCTTGTTAGTAATCTCTTAAGTGGCGCTGTCATGTTGAGCCCTTCGACTTCGTTCAGGACAGGCTCCGCGAAACATCTCGGATTTATTTCCGTTGGGAATCGGTCCAGAAATGATCAGAGATTCTTCTCCCGCGACTGCGGGATCAGAATGACATTAAAGATGGCTGGTATTACAGTTCTGTTCTCACGTCGTGAAAGAGGAACCGCTCGACACGCATTCCAAGGCGCTCAGGATTAATCTCGATCCGCGCTGGTACGGCACCTTTGCCGAGATCGGCGCGGGACAGGAAGTGGTGCGCTGGTTTTTCCGGGTCGGCGGCGCTGCGGGGACGGTCGCAAAGAGCATGTCGGCTTACGACATGAAAGTAAGCGACGCCATCTACGGGCACGTTGACCGATACGTTTCGGGCAACCGGCTCCAGGCGATGCTCGACCACGAATTCGGGCTCGACATCGAGCGACTGGGACCGGAGCGCGGCGATAACACTTCGTTCTTCGCTTTCGCCGATACCGTGGTGGCGCGGAGTTATCGCGGCACTCACGAGTGCCACGGCTGGATGGGAATCAAGTTCCAGAGCCGCGCCAACGATCAGCCGAGCCAGGTCGTGATGCATGTGCGCATGCTGGACGAGGAAGCATCGGGGCAACAGGAAGCGCTCGGCATCGTCGGCGTGAATCTTTGCTACGGCGCTTTTTTTCTAAGTCACGTGCCGGAAGAACTTGTCGAATCGTTGCTCGACAACCTCACCACACGTCGCCTCGAGATCGACATGCTCGAGTTCAGCGGAATCGAATTTCGGAACGTTGACAACCGCGTCATGGCGCTCAAGCTCGTGGAGATCGGACTGAGCGGTGCAGCCATGTTCGGTCCAAACCGCGAGGTGCTGCAGCCGTCCGACATCTTGCATAACAAGGCGGTCCTGGTGGAGCGCGGCAGTTTTCGTCCGGTCACTTACGTCAACATCGACATGTTGGAATGCGCCCTGGCGAAGTTTAAACAAGACCCAGCCGTAACCGACAAACCGATCCTCACCCTCATGGAACTGACCATGCGCAATCTGCTGGCCGGCGGAAAAGAAGTTGATCGCCGCGATTTCCTCGCGCGCGCGGATGTCCTCGCCGCCTGCGGCAAGACCGTTCTCATCTCCGATTACTTCGAATACTATCGGCTCGCCGCTTATCTCTCCTGGCGAACGCGCGAACGCGTCGCCATCGTCATGGGTGTGCCGAGTGTGTATGAGCTGTTCGACGAAAAATATTATGTCGAATTGCCGGGCGGCATTCTTGAGAACTTCGGGCGCCTGTTTAAGAACGACTTGAAAGTTTACGTCTATCCGAAGCAGCGCAGTCCAATCGACGAATTAGAAACCATTCACACTGTCCAGGTGAAACCCGACCTGCAACCGCTCTACGGTTATCTGGTCGGTCGCGGCAGTTTCGTGCAACTCGATAACTATAATCCCAAATATCTGCCGATCTTTTCGCGCGACGTGCTCAAACGCATCGCCGACGGCGACGAAACCTGGGACCAGATGGTGCCAGCGGCAGTCGCCGAGATTATTCGGCGGCGCGGTTTCTTCGGATATAAGAAGGGTTAAAGCGTCTCTTCCGATTCCACGATTCAACTTTTCAGCGACTCCCGGCATCATGGCGCACGGCGACACTCGCGTGGAAGGCGCTATCGCTTTTTCTTCTTTAGTCGCGAAGGTCACGAACCGCGCCACATCCACGTAGAGCAAGCGGAGCGCTACGCAAAATTCTGGCTCGATTCGATTGAGTTGGTCGAAGCGCGCGGATTCCGCGGCTCAGAATTGCGCGAACTTTATTCGATCATTGAAGAACATCGCGACAAGTTTATCGTTGCGTGGAATGAGCACTTTGGCCAGTAAGCCTGTAGCAGACGCTGTCGATGTTAAGTGCACCGACGACGAATTGATTGTCACGCTCGTTGACGGTCGTCGCGTCTCCGCGCCACTGGCCTGGTTCCCGCGGCTACTTCGTGCCACGCCGAAACAGCGCGCGAATTGGCGACTCATTGGTCGCGGCGTTGGAATTCACTGGGAAGATGTGAACGAAGACATTTCCGTCCGCTCACTTCTCGCTTCGTGAAATCAGCTCTTTCCGATTCAACGCTTTAACGATTTAACGAATCACGCGGCAACAGCGAAAAATGAAATAAACTCGCGATGATTGTGATTTGCCGTCTGCGAGCAGTGCTCGCTCTTTCACTCGGCCTAGCAGCGGTCGCCCTCAACACGCGTGCGGCCTCCGGGGAAACGTCGCAGCCGACACAGTCATCAGCCATCACAACGATCATTCAGAAAGCCATGAAGACCGAGCACCTGCGCGCGGTGATCGTCAAGGTCACGCAGGGCGATAAGGTCATCATCAGTCAGGCGTTCGGTGAGTCGATGACCGGCGTGCCGGCGACTACGGCCATGCATTTCCGCAACGGAGCCGTCGCCTTCTCTTACCTGGGCACGCTGCTCATGGAGTTCGTGGACGAGCACAAGGTCAAGCTCGACGACACGATCGATCGCTGGATGCCGACGTTGCCGGAAGCGAACAAGGTCACCTTGAAAATGCTGGCGAACCAGACCTCCGGTTATCCCGACTACGAAACCGATCCGAAATGGCTTGCAGCCTTCATCGCAGATCCGTTTCACATCTGGACCTTCGACGAGCGAATGAAGTACGCGTTCGCTCGCTCCATTCAATTCGATCCGGGAACCAACTGGAGTTACTCGCACACGAATTTCATGCTCCTCGGCGAGATTCTTTCGAAGATCGGCAACAAACCGCTGGACGTACTCCTGCGAGAAAAAGTGCTCGACCCGATGGGCCTGAAAAACACCACCGCCTCGCAGACTTCCGAAATCCCAAGTCCGGTCCTGCACGCGTTCGATTCCGAGCGTCGGTCCGCGCTCAAAATCCCTGCGAACATTCCGTTCTACGAAGAATCGTCATTCTGGAATTCGCAATGGGGCACACCGATCGGCGCGAACCAGACGACGAACATCGACGACATGGCCACGACCGCAGTCAAAGTTGGCAGCGGCGCGTTGTTGTCGAAGCCCAGCTACGAAGCCATGACCGGCCCACACCTGCTCGGGTTCGGAAAAAAGCAGGACAACTGCGCGCCCTCCTGCGGAACGCAAACGAACGTATACAACTACGGCCTTGGCATTGTGCGCTCGGGATTGTGGTTGTTGCAGAACCCGATGCTCGGCGGCTACAGCGCGACGGAAGCGTACCTCCCTTCCAAGAAGATCGCCATCGCCGTGTTCGTAACCTACGCCCCGGAAGCATTCGACTCGGAGGGGAGCTACCATAATTCCAGTGACGGGCTGTTCCGATCGATCGGCACGTACCTCGCACCGGACGATCCGCCTCCGCCTGTACCGAGCCCGGACTCTACCCAGGTGGCGCGCTCGGTGGTGGATCCATCCGTTCAATCCGCGATCGTGGCAGCCGTCGAAAAAGATCGCAAACACTACGGCGGCCGCACGCCCGTTCCAGCCACTCTGATCGGCGTCTGGGATTCCAACGGAGGCAGCTTCATCCGTGCCTTCGGCGACGCCGATCTTGAAAAGAACTTGCCTCTCACTCCGGCTGATCATTTCCGCATCGGCAGCAATACGAAGACGTTCGTTATTAGCGTCCTTCTCCAGTTGGTAGCAGAAAAAAAACTCAGTCTCGACGACCCGCTCAGCCGCTTCCCGCTGGGGGTTACCATACCGAATGGCGAGGGCATCACCGTGCGCGAGCTCTGCAATATGCGCAGCGGCCTCTTCGAAGCCTACGCTACCCCGGAGTTCGCGGCGTTGAATATGAAAGTCCCGAAGGACTTCAACCCACGGACGCTGGTCGCATGGGCGATGCAGCAGAAACCATACTTTCCGCCTGGAAAAGGCTATCGTTATAGCAACACCAACTACTTGCTTATCGGGATGATCATCGAAGAGATCACGAAAGACAGCGTTGGAAACCAGATCCGCAAACGACTGTTGGAACCATTCGGATTGACGCAGACATCCTATCCGGAAACACAAGCCATGCCGAGCCCGTGGGTGCACGGCTACCATCTCGACAAGCAAGGTGACTGGGAAGACATCAGCAACACGATTCCTGTCGCATTCATGGGATCGGCCGGCGCGATGATTTCAGATATGAACGACATCAGGCGTTGGATCGAGCTGTACGCCACCGGCAAGACCTGTGGACCCGGGACGTACCAGGATCTCATCAACTGCATCCCATTTCTGGGCAACACTTCCTTTGGTCTGGGAATTACGTGCAGCGAAGGTTGGTACGGCTACACCGGCGCGCTACCCGGTTACAACACTGCGGATTACTACTCGCCGGCGACGGGCACGACGATCGTTGCGTGGATAAACTACCAGGCTAAGGAACCGGTTGAAGGCGTTGCAAGCGTCATGGTCCGCGACATCGCCCGGATCCTCACGCCCGACCACGTTCCATTCGTTTACAAAGCGAGTTCGGAACCCTCCGAACCCTGATCGATGGAAGCCCAAGGCTCCCGCGCCTTATCTCCCTCTATGGTAAGTGTAGGCCGCCAGCAGCAGCAGCGCGACACCGATCGCCGCTCCGAATATCCAGCTGCCAGGCACCCGCGGTTCCAGCACCGACTCATCCGGCCGTCTCGGGTTGTAGCGCACCGCGACCGCGCTCCCGCTCCGATAACGCTCCACCACCTTCTCCGCAAACTCCGGCACGCCCCGGTCCAGCCCCGGACTTTGCGCAATCCGGCTGCCGCGGAAGCGTTTTCCCGCGACCTCGTACTCATAAAGCAGCACCGGCCGATAGAGCGTCATCCGGTCCCGAGGGCCTCCGGTCCCACGGCTGACACTCTCCCGGTACTTCTCCACCTTCGCCGACAACACCCGGCCTTCCGCCACCGGCCAGCGCTTCATGGCCGCCGCTTCTCGCAACGAGCTCACGACGATCGCGAGGACCGCTAACCCAAAGCCGCCGATCACCAGCGCCACCACGCCGGGACGATGCATTCCCGTGCCCCGTAGGGCAAGTTCCTCGTTTCATGCGCCCCGGTGAGTCACGAGCGATAATGGCTGGAAAGCGCGATTCGGTATCGACCCCGAAAGCGTTCGGGGTTTGAACCTCTTGTCACCATCGGTGATGCACCGCTAGAATTCGCATTGCATGAGCAAAGCAGAAAAGCTGGCCACGAAGATTCTCAGCGGAAAATCAGACAATAATTTCGCTTTCAATGACCTTTGCTACATCTTGGAGCGCGCCGGCTTTCAATCGCGTTCTGGAAAAGGAAGTCATCGGATTTATTACAAAGAGGGAGTTGTTGAGATCGTCAATGTGCAACCGCGCAACGGAAAGGCGAAGCCATATCAAGTAAAACAGGTGCGCGAACTGGTTTTAAAGTATAAGATCGACATCGAATGAGAGCGCACTACGAACTCATCATTTACTGGAGCAAGGACGACGACAGTTTTGTTGTCGAAGTTCCCGAACTGCCCGGCTGCATGGCCGACGGACAAACGTACGCAAAGGCTGTCGCAAACGCCGAGGTTGTCATCGACGAATGGATCGAGACTGCACGCAAACTTGGCCGTCCAATTCCTGAGCCGCGTGGAAAACTCGCCTACGCTTAGCTGACCAAAGTCTCAACCACTTGTCGCGCCGAAGCCCAGCGAAGGCGGATCAACTCTCAACTATCAGCTTTTCCTACCGCCGAGATCATCCCATTCCTGGGCAACACTTCCTTTGGCCTGGGGATTACGTGCAGCGAAGGTTGGTACGGCTACACCGGCGCGCTTCCCGGCTATAACACTGCGGATTACTACTTGCCGGCGACGGGCACGACGATCGTTGCGTGGATAAACTACCAGGCTAAGGAGCCGGTTGAAGGCGTTGCGAGCGTGATGGTTCGCGACATCGCCCGGATCCTCACTCCCGAGCACGTTCCATTCGTGTACAAAGAGAGTTCGGAACCCTCCAAACCCTGATCGATAACAGAATCCTGCAAGTTCAAGCGGTCATTCTCAGCAGACGGCGGCGGCTCCCCGACTGGACCATTAGCACGGTACCACCGGGCTAATTTCGATGGAAATAGTGCGAAACCCCTCATGCCAATGGGAGTTTAATACGTGAATTACGGGGATTAAGTAGGGTGCACGGAGGATCTGTCTAACCTTGACGCAAGGGGAATCGCAAATGCGCGCTCTCGGCGCGACAACCTGTACAGCGCATCCCAAAGTCTTAAGAAATATCGCGAAGCAGCTTGAGGAGCACAACATTGTCTCCACTCATGAGCTGCAAATCGCGCGGCGCATGGGGATCGTCGCGACTAGTCCCGTCGGGCGGGCCGGCTTCAATGACGGAATTCTTTTCCCTTACGAACTCTCCACCGCTGAACCTGCTTCGGCGCCCGTTATTCCAGAAGCGGCGGTCGCTTCAGTCGAGTCGAAGAAACTGGAAAAACGGAAACTCCACGCCATTGCACTGCTGGTCGATTTTTCCGACAACTACGGAATGCGGCGGCCGAAGGATTTCGAGAGACTACTCTTTGACAAAGCGAACCCTAATTCGATGACGAATTTTTACCGACAACTTTCCTACGGCGCGTTGGACTTAACCGGGGAAGTCATCGGCTACGTGCGGGCGCCCCAGCCTTACAGCTATTACAGCGCAACCGAAAGCGGCACCGGAAGTAATTATCCCCAAAACACGCCGGGGCTGCTGAACGATGCCTTGACGATTTTTTGTCGGAACGACAACCTGGCGCGCTTTGACGCGGACAACGACGGGTTTGTAGATGCGATTTTTCTGATCCATGCTGGCGGGGGTGCGGAGGCGGAACCAAATCCCACGAAGCGAAAGAACATGATCTGGTCGCATAAGTGGACCCTTCCGCAGCCGTTCGTAAATCAGGGAGTCAAAGCGTTTGCCTATTGCACCGAACCGGAAGACGGGCGCGTCGGTGTTTTTTCGCACGAATTCGGTCACCTACTTGGATTGCCCGATCTCTACGACACGACGTTTCGATCTCATGGAATTGGTGATTGGTGCCTCATGGCAGGTGGGTCTTGGGGAGGCGAAGGAAATCGTCCCGCGCGAATGTCGTGTTGGTGTCTCTCGAAACTCGGTTGGATTAAGCCGAGGGTGGTTACCGAAAAAAAATTGCTGCAACTCGATACGCTGGAGGTAAACAAGACGGAGTGCTACCGACTTTGGACAAAAGGCGCAACCGGGCCGGAATATTTCCTTCTCGAGAATCGTCAGGCCAAAGGTCTCGATGCAGCGCTTCCGGGTTCAGGCCTTGCCGTCTGGCATATCGACGAGCGGCAATCAAACAATGACAATCCACTCGCCTATCTCGTGGCACTCCTACAGGCGGATGGAAACAAGGATCTGGAACTACTCAAGAATTCAGGCGATGGCGGGGACCTTTTCCCTGGCGAACAATCTGTCGCGGCGCTCAACGACAACACCACGCCATCAACACGATCAAATAAGGGATCTCCTTCAGGCGTAGCGCTTACAAGTATCGCAATGAGTGGAGGTATCGTGACCTTGCAGG
>QHOS01000193.1 GCA_003219415.1 Verrucomicrobiota bacterium
CAAATGGACTACGTGTTTCCAAAGTTCGGCATCCGCGAGCTGGGCAACGGCGCTCCAATCGGTCACCTCTCGAATATCAATTACATTCTCATCATCATTCTGGTGCCAATCATTGGCGCTCTCACGCAGAAATATTCAGCGTACAGAATGGTGATCGTAGGCGGAGCGATTTGCGCCGCATCTGTTTTTGTTATGGCCTTGCCGACTTCGTTGTTTCAAGGATCGGCCGAAGGTTTCATTGGGCAATGGATCGGTCGCGGTTATCTGGGATTACAAGGAAGCATTCACCCCTACTACGTGATGATCGCGCTATACATATCGATCTTTTCAATCGGCGAAGCGTTCTACTCACCGCGAGTCTATGAGTATGCTGCCGCGATTGCCCCAAGGGGTCAGGAGGCGTCGTATGGCGCGCTATCGTATATTCCGTTTCTCATCGGGAAACTGCTCGTTGGAACTGGGGGATTTTTGCTGGCTGCATTCGTTCCGGAACACGGTCCGCGACGTCCCGAAATAATGTGGCTTATCTTTGCTATGGCGGCATCAGTCGCGCCGATCGGCTTGGTTACGTTCCGTCGCTACATTCGCGTCCCCGAAGCGGGTCGGCCCAATTAAACGGAAAAATGGCTTAGGACAAACGTCCAAAGCCCGGCCACTTTCTAGCTTGTTTGCGAATTTAATTAAAGAAGATCGCCGTGCCTGTACGATTTGCCAGCGAACGGGGTGGCGTGTAAATTGCGTGGCACTCTCGAGACAGTCACACTCTCAAAGCAGTCAGTACGGGTAAAGTGGGATCGATAGAATTCAGGAGAGTATGAAAAGCACACAATTAATACGCCCGCATCATGGATCGCATAAGACGTTGTGGTTTGGTCTGCTTGGAACAGTCGTGGTGATTGTCGGTTCGATTTTGTTGGCTTATGCTCAAACGCAGAAAAAAGAAGCTGAGAAAATGAATCCAACCAAGCCAATGCCAACCGAGGCTGAATTGCGAAGCCAATTATCCAAGGACCAGTATCACGTGACGCGTGAATGCGGAACCGAAACTCCGTTTCACAACGCCTACTGGGACAATCACAAGGCAGGAATTTACGTCGATCTTGTTACCGGCGAACCGTTATTCAGTTCGTTGGACAAATTCGACAGCGGCACCGGCTGGCCCAGTTTCACGAAGCCGATATCGCCTGAGAGCGTGGTGGAGAAGCGGGATTCCTCTCACGGAATGGAGCGAACTGAGGTTCGAGGAAAAACAAGCGATTCGCACCTCGGTCACGTGTTCAATGATGGTCCCGCACCGACCGGCGAACGTTACTGCGTAAACTCCGCGGCGATGCGTTTTATTCCTGTGGATAAGCTGAAGGAAGAAGGTTACGGTCAATATCTCTCGCTCTTTCAATCACCGCAGGGACAGCAACAGCAAGCACAACGCGATTAGCCAAGAATGGCGAATAGTGTCGCCACGTTAAATCGTTAAATCGCGCCTGATGCAACGATGTAACGAAACACGACGGGAACGCAGGTTTCGCTCTTCATTCTTTCATTATTCGTCATTTGGATTTCGTCATTGGATTTGTCCGTGAGTAATCGAGTTCTGTTTTTGAGAGACGCCGTCTAGCACCTAATTTAGGTTTGTTTCATTATGACGAGGGACGATTTCGATTACGCCATTGAAAACACGCATGTAATTGTTGCCCCCGAGCAACAGATCGCGACCTTCGGCAGCACCAGCTTTAATTTTTATCTTATCTCGGAGCTGATGGACCGAGTCGATCAGGTCCGGATTCGCAATGGGAAAATTCACGCAGAGCGCCCTCAAATCATTACACCGGAACATTATTACCGGCTATTGCTGGAAGGTTTCGGAGAAAAAGCGGAGCGATACGTCGATCAACTGCGCGAACACGCCCGGAATATCGCGGTGCTTCGTTACGGTTTTCAATTTCGCAAAACTGATCTAAGCGAGCAAACGCTGCGCGATTCAATCGAGACCGTAATCAATCGCACCAGGCGCCGCGTCGAGGGCTCAAATGAACCGCTCAGCGCCGTTATTCAGGGTGTCGACGATGCCTGGGAAGTGTGTCTCCTCAAGTTCACGATTGATCTCGTCGAACGTTCTTCTGGCGGTAATCTTGGTGATTTTCACAAGCGCGGCTTGATCTGACATGGGCCATTCCCATAACACGGCCGGCATTGTCATGCTGAGCGAAGTCGAAGCATCTCTGTATTTCAGGCGCCCCTGAGACTATGAACTGAGATTCTTCGACTCCGCTTCGCTTCGCCCAGAATGACAAGAACAACTTGGTCGAAGTCTTCTGGCGATAATCTTGGTGATTTTCGCAAGCGCGGCTTGTTGTAGCTGCGTGGGTCCGACCGTCGCTGCGCCTCAAAGATTCTCCCTGATAAACGCGCCGGCACTCGCAAGTGCGCGGCGGCCGGGCTCAAGATGAGCGTTCCATAGAGGCCATGCATGAATCATATGCGGCCAGATTTCCAGAGTCACGCGGACATCGGCTGCGCCAGCAACAGCCGCAAAACGAGTCGCATCATCAAGCAACGTCTCGGCTGAGCCCACTTGAATTAATGCTGGAGGAAAACCCTTGAGATCGGCGTAAAGAGGAGAAACACGCGGGTCCTTCCGATCCATTCCCGCTGGCAGATAAGCGTCAGCCAATTCAATCAGATACTGCTTGTGAATGAGCGGATCGACAGCGTCTTTAGTGAAAACTGTTGAGCCTGATATCGTCAGATCCGTCCATGGCGAAATTAACCAGCCGCAACCCGGAAGCTCCTCGTGCGCATCGCGTAGCCGAGTGATCAACGCAACTGTGAGGCCGGCACCGGCGCTGTCTCCGCCAATCGCGATGTGCGCAGCAGGAATATTCTGGTTCCGCAGAAAACGCCACGCCGTCAGTACATCGTCGTACGCTGCGGGGAACGGATACTCTGGAGCCAATCGATAACCAATTGCCAGCGTTCGCACTCCAGCGGCCCGCCCCGCCTCAGTGACCAGCCGACGGTGACTAACGATTGAACCGGAACAATAACCGCCACCGTGAAAGAACATCAGAACTCGGGAGCGATCGCTGCCTGGAGCGATTGACCATTCGCCTGGTACCCCGTTCACGTCGGCGGCGGTGAGCGCCACGTCCTCAGCTCCAGGCCAAACAGAACCGACATCATCGAGGCGCTTTCGTCGCTCAAGCCATCCAACAGGTCGCGGCTTGGAACTTAACAGCGCGCGGATCCTCTCGATTTCACTTTGAGCCATTGTCTTCTGAGTTGGTCGTTAACCTACAAAATCGATTTGTAATTCAGATTACTACAAGTCGTCTCGTAATGTCATTCTGAGCGAAGCGAAGAATCTCGGATCAGTTTTGGATCCATCTCCTCAAGAGAAATGAACAGAGATGTTTCGCTTCGCTCAACATGACAACGCCATTTGGGAGACGAGCGCTAAACTTTCGGCTTTTGTCAGTCCTTAGATCTTGTCATTCTGCGCGCTCGAACGGCAAGTGAAAAACTATCTCCAGCTTAACCTGAACTTGCTTTACTGGATTTTGATTGCGCCGTTTACCGGGCAATTCTTCAAAATCGGTCCGATCTTCAGGCAAATGGTGGCCATCGGTGTGCGCGCGACACCGATGGTGGCACTGACGGCGTTCAGCGTTGGCGTAACGCTCGCGATGCAGGCCGCTCATTCTCTCGAGAGTCTCGGCGCGGAAATGTACATTCCCGATCTGGTCATGCTTACCCTCTTGCGTGAAATGGGACCGGTCTTGATCGCGGTAATCGTAATCGGACGCAGCGGCTCTGCCGTGGCCGCGGAACTCGGCACAATGAAAGTGTCAGAAGAAATCGAGGCGCTTGAAGTGATGGCAATCAACCCGGTCCAATATCTGGTAGTGCCGCGTTTCCTTGCCATGATGGTGATGTTGCCGGCGCTCACCATCTTTGGAAATTACATCGGTATCCTGGGCGGTTGGGCGGTCTGCCGTTTTGCGCTCGATTTTAATACCGCCGGATATGTGCTCCGCGCGCTCGAGAGCGCCGATACGTGGGATCTGTATTCAGGAATGATCAAAAGCGTTGTTTTCGCATGGCTCATCATCACAATCTCGTGTAACGCAGGCCTGACTGTCGAAGGCGGCGCAGAGGGTGTTGGTCAGGCAACAACGACTTCGGTGGTCCAGGCACTGCTGGCAATGTTGGTGATGAACGCGGTGCTGACCGGAATTTTCTTTTTCGCTGCATGAATGCTAACGCAGAAAACATCATCGAAGTAACCAAGCTCGTCCGAAAATTCGGAGACCGCACGGTGCTCGATGAAATTTCTTTTAACGTTCACCGGGGTGAGACAGTTGTTATTATGGGCGGCAGCGGCTGTGGAAAGAGTACTCTCCTTCGGCACATGATCGGCTCGATGAAACCGACCTCAGGTGTCGTGAAGCTTTTTGGCGAGGAAATCACAATGATGAAGGAGCGCGAGCTCGAACGTGTACGCCTGCGATTCGGCATGCTGTTCCAATCCGGTGCGCTGCTGGCCTCGCAAACCGTGGGCGAGAACGTGGCGTTGCCGCTTTTGCAACACACTGACAAATCTCCAGATGAAATCGAAGAGATCGTAAAAAAGAAACTTGAAATGGTTGGCCTGACTGGTTTTGAAGACCTTAAGCCAGACGAGATCAGCGGCGGGATGAAAAAGCGCGTGGGGCTTGCCCGCGCGCTTGCGCTCGACCCGGAACTGTTATTTAGCGATGAGCCGACCTCGGGGCTGGATCCGATCATGACCGCAGTAGTAGATGAACTTACTCTGAAACTGACGCATGGGACTCACATGACCGCAGTGGTAGTCTCCCACGATATGACCAGCTCATTCCGGATCGCGACGCGCATGATCATGCTCGGACACGGCGGCATTGTGGCGCAGGGTACGCCGGATGAAATTCGGAACAGTCCGAACCCTGAAGTGCAACAATTTATTCACGGCGAGGCTGACGGTCCGATTCCTTTGAACCTGTCACAAGAAGAACACGAGGACCATCAGCACGTTAAACCTCGCCCCTTCGTTGCAGCACGCCACAGATTTCATCGAAAAACAGGTTGAATGGAATGACGAAGGAATGATGAAATGACGAAGACCATGTATGAATCACAGAGTCGTTACACCGCGACATGGTATTTGCGATTCAACGATTCAACCTTTTAACGTGGCGAAGCCTTTCGTGATTCGACATTACGCACCAATCTCGGGGAGAAATCTGTGAGCTTAATGAAACGCAATCTATCCGACTATTTCGTCGCCCTGTCCGTGATTGCGTGCAGTGTCATCTTGCTGGCAGCGCTGACTTTCGCGCTTTCTGGTTATCGCTTAAAAAAACCAACGCGAACTTTGCAGATCAATTATGAAGACGTTACCGGCATCAAGGTGAATTCCGAAGTGCGTTATGCCGGCGCGCCGGCAGGGCGCGTGATCGCGATGCGTCATCTCACAGCCAAAGAACGCGAAGCCAGCGCGAACAAGAAGGACGCCGTGCGAGTCACGGTTAGCCTCAATGACGGAATTCCGCCGCTGCCCACGGACGTTACAGCAACGCTAAGCTCCGACACGATGCTTTCGCCGAAATTTGTGGCGCTTACCGCAGGGACGCCGGGAGGTCAAACGTTGGCAAACAACGCGGCGATCGAAGGCCATCCGGCGTACGGCCTCGAACAAATCACAGCGGCGGCCGGCCCGTTATTCGAGAACGCAAACAAGCTCCTCGATAATCTCAATGTGACTGTCACAGGTTTGAAGAAAGATCTTGGTGAATTCACGCCGAAGCTCGGCCCACTGGCTGATTCGTTAAAAATGGATGCGGACCACCTACAAAACATGATCACAAACCTCGAGGGCGTAGCCAAGGGTGCGGACACGGTGTTCGGCAGTGCTGATAGTTTCATCAAAACGACTGACAAACAGCTTTCTGAAGACTTGAAACAACTGCACGTGACTCTCTTGAACCTGAAAGTTGTCACCACCTACGCAAAGGAGCTCGTTGGAACGCTCGCCGCGAAGCCAAACCGCGTCATCTTCAGCGGCAAACCGGCAACGCTCACGCCCGAATCGGAAATCCTGAAAAGCTCAAAACCTGTGCCGGCACGAAAGCCGTGATTTAGAATGGAGCCCGCTATTGCAGTGACGTGTGTCAATAGTAAGGACCGACGCCTATTCCTGTTCTGGTGAAGCAAACGTTCCCGGAGGTTATAGAGACACAACGGTTGGTGCTGCGTTGCTATCAAGGCGAGGACGCCTTCGGGATTCTCGAATTGGTTCAGCAGAATCGAGCGCGACGAGTTCAAGAATTTGCTCAAAGGGCAAGCCTGGTGACTCTTGACGAAGCCAGGCTCTTGGTCTCCGAAAAAAGAGAACACTGGAGCGTTGGGAAAGCGTTTTGTTATGGCATTTGGCTGAAACACGCGAACGAGCAAATCGGGCAAATCCAGGTAAAGAACGTTGCCTGGGAAATTCCATCGGCCGAGTTAGGTTATTTCATCAGCACGTCGTCGCAAAGACAGGGATATGCGAGCGAGAGCATTAGAGGAATCTTAAAGCTGGCGTTCCAAGATTCGAGGTTTCAAAGGATATTTGTGCGCGTTCTGTCGTCGAATCGTGGGAGCTTTTCGACGGCGAAGAGACTCGGATTCCTGGAGGAAGGGTTCCACCGGAAGGCATTTCGCTGCGGTCTGGGAGAATTACATGACGTCCACTATCTGGCGTTGACAAGCGATGATTATCGGCGGCAATGCGCACAGTAAGTCAAGGGCGTCTCTGATCAGGTCCCCGACCACATCGTGAAAAACTTCAAGTTCCTGACAGCAAAAAAATCTGGTTCTAGTTCTCAGCCACAACACGTGAGTGCTGCCCTTTCCGGTACCGCCACATCAATTTTAAAAAGCGAAGAGCATCTCGCATTGGATGAATCTTGCTCACTTGGTCGGAGTAAACAGTTGTGATTGGGACTGATTCGATCCGATACCCTTTACGGCTTGCGATAATGAGTACTTCAGTTTCGTATTCGAACCGGTTTCCGCCGCTGAGTAACTCTGGAGCCAAATGCCGATCTACCATGCGAAAACCGCACTGCGTATCGGGGATGTCTTGTCCGCAGAGGCGGCTAATTTGGCTGCTCATATAGCGATTCACAACGCGGCGGATGAATGGCATTCCGGCGAGATTGTTCATGCGGTTGCCAATTAAAAACGTCTGGTGCGTCGCGCACGTTACCGCTGCCAGGAACCGATCGATCTCTTCCGGAAGATGTTGACCGTCGGAATCGAGAAGACTCACCCACATGACTTCTCGATCCAATCCAGTCGCCGTGCGGTGGGACGGATTCACCGTGGCGAACCAGTACTCTAGTCCTGTCTTAATCGCTTCGCCTTTGCCGCGGTTTTGATTGTGAACAATGACTTCTGCGCCGGCTTCGCGTGCGCGTTGCGCGGTCTGATCGGTTGAGCCGTCATCAACGACAAGGACGTAGTGGAGGCGCTCGCGGGTTCGGCGAACAATGTCTCCTATGTGCTTTTCATCTTGGTAGGCAGGAATGACCGCGGCGGTTTGCGACCGAATCTGAGCGAGCGGATCGCGCTCCGTCATCGAATTCGCAACCATTCTCGCGCTTTCATTCGGCGCGCCCCCGCCGCAGCGGGCAAACTGTGGTCGCGCTTACCTCTGTCATCGCGGTATGACTGGATGAAAGTCGGCCGCGTGATACGAACTGCGGACCAGCGGGCCAGAGGCGACATGGAGAAAGCCTTTTCTGCGCGCAATGTCGCCGTAGTAATTGAATTGCTCGGGCGTGATGTACTCGACCACCGGTAAATGCTTCGGAGTCGGACGTAAATACTGGCCCATGGTGAGTACTTCGCAGCCGGCCTCGCGCAAATCGTCCATGGTCTGAAAAAGTTCCGTCTCCTTCTCGCCAAGGCCAAGCATGACCCCACTCTTAGTCACAACCTCTGCCGACAACGCTTTTGCGCGCCGTAGCGCTTGCAGCGAGGTGCGATACTTGGCACGCGAACGCACCAGCGGCGTGAGGCGTTCTACCGTTTCCATGTTGTGGTTGTAAATATCAGGACCGGCATCGAGAACGTTCTGGATGCACCAATCCTGCGCGTGAAAGTCCGGAACCAGCACTTCGACAATCACAGAAGGATCCATTTCTCCAATCGCGGTGATTGTGCGGGCAAAATGATCGGCGCCGCCGTCCCTGAGATCGTCGCGCGCGACGGCCGTGATAACGACATGTTTTAATTTCATTCGGCGCACGGCCTCAGCGACGCGCTGCGGTTCGTCTTCTTCCAGCGCGAACGGCTTAGCGGTTGTCACGGCGCAAAACCCGCACGCGCGCGTGCAACGATCACCGGCGATCATGAAAGTCGCCGTGCCCTGGCTCCAGCATTCCCATCGGTTTGGGCATTGCGCGCTTTCGCAAACCGTGTGCAAGCGCAGATCAGAAATGAGCGCCTTGGTCGAAAAGAAAACTGGATTGGATGGCAAACGCACTTTGATCCATGGCGGTTTCTGCCCCTGATGCAGGGCTGGATCGATCTTTGCGCAGGACATGACAACGAAAATTAACCTACCGTTGGAGCCTTGGAAAGTTAAAGCGTTAGAGCGTTGAAGCGTTACGATGCCATCCTGTCATGTTGAGCGAAGCGAAACATCTCTGATTTATTATTTCCATGCACTGCCGAAGAAACAATTAGAGATTCTTCGCGAAGCCTGTCCTGAGCGAAGCCGAAGGGCAGAGAATGACAACGCTGCTTAACGCTTCAATCCTTCAACTCTTCAACGATCACAGTTTTGTTCGCCCTGAAAGCGCGGCAGAAAGCGTCAGTTCATCCGCCGATTCCAGGCCGCCGCCCGCTGGAATGCCGCGGGCAATACGCGTAAGATTGATCGGTTTGTCCTTCAAGAAATCGACAATGAAATTTGTGGTAGATTCGCCTTCTACATCCGCAGGCAGTGCGAAAATGATTTCGGTAATCTTTTCCTGATCGACGCGTTCCAGTAATTCTTTAATGCGCAAATCGTCGGGACCAATATGATCGAGTGGAGAAATCTTCCCTCCAAGAGAATGATATCGCCCCCGAAAGACATTGGTTTTTTCCAGCGGAAGAATGTCGGTGGGTTGCTCTACGACGCAGAGCAGCTCTGTCGAGCGCGACGAATCCGCGCATATCTCGCATATTTCTCCGGCAGAAAAAAATCCGCACAGCTTGCAGGAACGAATCGCCTGGCGGGTCTCCGCGATAGCCCGTGAGATTTGTTCCGGCTGATCGCTCCGTGCTCCCACCATCCAGAGCGCAATCCGCTCCGCCGAGCGAGGACCCACTCCCGGCATTTGTCGCAGTTGCGCAATCAAATTCCGGATTGCAACCGGATATTCCGTCCTTCTCAAAGCGCGCTCAGCCTTCTTCCAACGGCGATTCCGTTAGCTGCAGGACAAGCGGCTCCAACCGCTGCAAATAGAATTGCAGTGCGGGATCGTCTTCTCCCTCGGGACCACGTGCCTTCTGAAATTCAGAATAAGCTTCCGCCCAACGCTTTTCTCGATAGAGAACTACGCCGCTCCAGAAAGAATCTCTACGCGCGACATGCTCGGGTTTGGCTTCCGTGGCAACGCAGAGTGGCTCGTAGATTTCAAGTCGATCGTGCGAATTCGTTCCGCTCACGAAATCGATTGGACGCGCGACGACCGTTTCGCTCACGCTATCGAAAGTGGGCGTATCAATCAGGATCTTCGATCCATACCGGTGATTCAAAGCGCAAAACCTGCGCGCAAACTCAATCGGTTCGCCGCTCGCCAGGAGCGCGGGATGTACGCTGTCCTTTAGCGCGCCGGCAATTATCGCACCCGAGCTGATGCCGGCGTGCATTTCCCAGTCGCCAAAAATGTCTTCATTGTCCTGCCGTCGCTCGCGAAATTTCTTTGTTAAGTCGAGCACAGCGCGCACTGCATCCTCGGCATGCTGGCCACCAGTGTTCGGAAAGCCAAAAATGGCAACCACCCCCTCCCCGTCGGCAGCTTGTAGATAGGCTCCTCTTTCGATCAGGCCATCGGCGGTCTCACGAATAAATTTCGCCATTGTTTCAGCGAAACCGGCGGGGTCGGACGAACTTGTGAATCCATGTCGATTGCCAATGTCGCAGACCACGACGCTTGCTTCGTACGCTTGAGCCTGGCCATCGAAGTCCCCGTCGCTGACACGATGAAATTCTTTTTTTGAAAGGCGATTCGCAAAGAGTGTACGTACTAAATGCGACCGGTCTCTCTGCAAAAAAGCGGTCCATCCCTCCGCGGCAGCCACCGCTAGAGCAACCGCAAAAATGCACGGAACGGGCTGGAAAAAAATCCGGTAAAGGGAGCAAACCCACGAAAGAACGAGCAACTCGATCAGTAAAAAGCCGAACAACGGGTAGCTTCGCAACCGAGGCAAGTTCCTCAGGCTGAGCCAGGCGACACCGACAGCTGTCACCAAGACAAAAACGTACTGCCATTTTTCGCCCACGACTCTCGTTGCGCTGGCATAATCGGAAACAAGCTGCGCAACAGCAGTCTCAAAGCCCGCTATCGCCTTGGTTGCGTGCAAGGCACCCGCAACGATGGTGACGACAACTCCAATTACGAGCGTTGTGATCAACGAGCGCTTCATGAACGATCAGGCCTTTTGGGCAGCTGCAGCTGGGTAATAGGATTGCACCACCAGTTCACTTAAGAATTTGTCGGGCGCATCGACGGCGTCGGCATTGATCGCAAACCTTGCCTGACCAGTGTTCTTTTTGATCAGATTCAGTCCGAACTGGTAATCCTTAAACAGGTGGCCACAAAGATCGCTCATGGTCATCCGCTCAGTTTGCGCCCGCTCGACAAGGCGCCGCACCGCGCTTTCATCCAAAACAATTTCCAACCCATGCTGACTGCTAAATTTCTCCGCAAACTGACGCGCGCCGGCTTCGAGCATTTTCGCCTCCAGCTTGTGTCCCTCTACCATCAGCCGGTCGAGCACATGCTTTGGGTCGCGCACGAGCGTAGCGGTAACACGCAACTGGCTTAGACCTGAGCCTGCCAGGTAGTATTTGTAATCGCGGAACAATTTTTCGAATACCGTCAGCAATCCACGTGCCCCGGTTTTTTCCTTGGCGGCAGCTTCAGACAGCAGTCGCAGCGCTTCATCCTCGAAACTGATTTCAATCCCGTAGGCGCGGAAAGCGCGCTCGTATTGCCGGAGCAAACTCCCCTCGGAATACTTCATGATGTTGAAAAGGTCGTCGGCATCCAGCTCTTCACACACCACGCGCACTGGCAATCGGCCGATGAATTCCGGCTCGAATCCATATTCGATGAAATCCTGAGTCGTTACATGCCGGAACAATTGGTTGTCCATTACCTGAATCGGTTCAGCGCTGAACCCGATCTGACCTTGCCGAACACGGCGCGCCACTTGTTCTTTCAACTTCTCAAATGCACCGCTGACCACGAACAGAATATGCCGCGTATTGATCGTTTCCCGTTTCGCCTTCCCACGCCGTTGAAACTCGAATGCCGCCTGCAATTGCGCCTGCAAATCGTTCATGCTGCGAATGGGCACTTCTGTTTCCTCCATTAACTTCAGCAGCGTGGTCTGCACACCGCGTCCGCTGACGTCCCGGCCGATCAAATTTCCAGCCGCAGCGATCTTGTCGATCTCATCGATGTAAATGATCCCGAATTGCGCCAGGTTCACGTCGCCGTCGGCCTTGTGTACGAGCTCGCGCACTAAATCTTCCACATCGCCACCGACGTAACCGGTCTCGCTAAACTTCGTAGCGTCCGCTTTCACAAACGGCACTTTGATCAGATCGGCGATGTGTTTGATGAGATAAGTTTTGCCGACCCCAGTCGGCCCCACCAAAATCACGTTTTGCTTGATGTATTCGATCTCCTGCGCACGCGTGGCATCCTCTTTCTCAAGACGGCGGAGATAATTGGCGTGGTTGTAATGATCGCAAACTGCGATCGCTAACACCTTCTTTGCTTCATCCTGCTTGATCACGAAGCGGTCGAGATGCGCTTTAATATCCCGCGGCAGAAGCCTGAATTCGAATTCCTCGTGATCGGTTTTCTCCGGCTTTTCCTCCTCTTCTACTGCTGCGGGCTCCGGCTCAGCAAAAGTCGCCACTGAGACGCGGTCGCCGAAGTTCTGTTTCATGAACTCCGTGATCTTAGTCTTCAATTCTTCCGGCGAGGGAAACTGCGGTGGTGGTGGGTTTTGCTCCATATCGCGATCCAGAAACCGTCGCGTCAAAAACCAATTATGGCAATGATTCGTCTAAAATCTGACTCTTCGAGCCGGGATTCGTTCATCCTCGTGCCGATTCCTATCCTACTCTTACTCTTGCTCATGCTCATGCTCTTGCTCGGACATGAATTCAGAAAGGCAAGAGTAGGAGCATGATTATGAGCATGAGAAAGATGGGCGCTAGCGCGCCGGGGCAATACCGGGAAACAGCTGCGAAATCTGTTCCTTGTATTCAGGCTTAGCTTTTGCGGCCGCATCGACCAGCTCCCGAGCCGCTTCGGTTTGTCCACTTTCACTCGCAAAGACAGCGCAGCGCCATTGTCGATCCGCCGCGTCGCGCGCTACTGGGGCGATGAACGATCTGGAAACCATCAACAGCGTCTGTGGCGAAAGTTTCTCCCAGGTGATCCATGCGATGCCATACGGAAGTTTCATCGTGAGACCTTCATCCGTGGCGCTCACTATACCTCTATATTGCGCGCCAGAGCTATCTGTCAGTAAACCCGAAAAATGCGCCCGATTGAGATCGTCAATCAGACTGTTCTTCCAATCGAACATGAGTCGCGCTCTCTTCTCTGCGACTTCTTCAGCAGGCTTATAGTATGCGCCGATCAGTTTCACATTCCTGATCCCCTCAGCCGCTTGAGCAAAGCGATACAGCGCGACTTGCTCTCTATATTCGGCAAGTGCTTTGTTCCACGGACTGCGATCCAACCAGCCTCTGCTGCGCGCGATAACGAACAGAAATCCAAGCGCCAATACAGCCGGTAAACCCACGCGAATGAGGAACGGCAGGCGGCGATCCCAGCGTAAAACCCCGCTTAGCGCTTCAAAGCTGCGCTGAGTGAAGCGAGACCACGCCGAACGCCAGCGTCGACGGCGCGTCTCACCGCCACTGGTTGCATCCTCCAATGCCACCGCTTGCCACGCTCGCTCAAGCTCCGCCACCAGGTCGTCATAGGAGGAAAAACGTTGCGCCGGGTCAGCGGCGATCATTCGCTGCAAAACCTCGGCAGTCTCCGCAGAAACGTCCGGCGCGGTCGCCTGCAAATCGAGTGGTCGTTGTTTTGATTCGAGCAATGCGGTCGCGGAATTTGTGCTGGCTTCGATTGGCGGTTTGCCGGCAATCGCATGAAAGAGTGTTGCGCCTAAACTGTAAATGTCGCTGCGGAAGTCCTCGGGGTCGTTATGCAGCCGTTCCGGCGCGACATATTCCGGGGTTCCCCAAACGACACCGCCGATTCCCCAACGTTGCGTTGCGCTGCTAGCAAGACCAAAGTCGCCGATTTTTGCTGCGTGTTCATCGACAAACAAAATATTAGCCGGCTTCACATCACGGTGAATCAGACCTCTTCGCTGCGCAGCACGCAGGCCTTTTGCAACCTGAATGCCAATCTCAAGCACGCGCTTTTCCGGTAAGCGCGGTTGCAGCGCCATGAGATCGTCGAGGCTTCCCTGATCGACCAATTCCATTACCACATAGAACTGGCCGTGATCCGTTCCCGAATCGAATACCTGTATCACATAAGGATGATTCACGGCGGCGGCAATGCGCGCCTCTTCTTGCAATCGAGCTTTATGATCCTCTTGACCGCCGAGATCTCTGCGCAACAGCTTCAGCGCCACGAACCGATCCAGCTCCATATCGCGCGCCTTATAAACGGTGCCCATCCCGCCAACGCCAAGCGTCTCAACCACGACGAAATGATCGAAGGCTCTCTCCACGCGTATTTTCTTGCCACACGTTGGACAGGCGATCCGCGCCAATGGCTCCGCCTCTGTCGTATCGACAGTCGCCCCGCAACCGGGGCATGTTTGGGCGGTCGGCTCACTCGCCATTGCGCGCCAAATGTAACATTCGCTGCCCTGGGAGCAATGAAATGACAGCAAGCTCATGACTCATGTGTGGAGGCGTTTGTGCCAAACGCGCGATAAATCGCTTCCGGCGCTCGACACGAGCACCGCTACAACTGTTTCTCTCGCCTCATGTGACAAAGCACGGCCGAGCGTTCGACGTGCGGATCGCACGGTTTAGTGTTCGCCATGCGAGTTGAAAACTCGCGGCATACATTCACCTGGCTATGAGACAACTTCCCTCCGAAGATTCGACTCCGATCGAGCTTCTCGTATCAGCAAATGAGGCAAAGCTTCGCCTCGATCAATTTATGGCCAAGCGGCTTCCAGAATTCTCCCGGTCACGACTTCAGCAGTTGATCCGCGACGGGTTCGTTCGACTCAATGACTCAACCAGCCGGCCACGCCAAATTGTTCGAGGCGGCGACAAGATTGAGCTGACCGAGCCGCCTTTGGAAAAGATCGAGATGCTGCCAGAGGTGATCCCGCTCGAGATACTCTTCGAAGACGACGATCTCATCGTCATCAATAAGTCGCCGGGGCTTGTCGTTCATCCGGGTGCTGGTCATCGCGAACACACTCTCGTCAATGCGCTCCTCAACCACTGTGCGACGTTGTCGGGAATCGGCGGCAAAGAGCGTCCCGGCATCGTTCATCGTCTCGACAAAGAGACGAGTGGTTGTCTCGTCGTCGCCAAGAATGATCCTACCCATCGGGATCTATCCAAGCAGTTCGCCGCGCGCACCGTTGAAAAGATTTATCTTGCGCTGGTTGCAGGAAAATTGCGCAAGCCAGCCGGCGCAATAGAAGGAAAAATCGGACGACACCCGGTCCATCGAAAACAAATGAGCGCGACGACCCTGCGTGGACGCGTGGCCAAAACCGAGTATCGCGTTGTTCGGTCGAGCGATCGGGCCACGTTGATCGAATGCCGGCTACACAGCGGACGGACTCATCAGATTCGCGTGCATCTTCATCATCTGGGACACGCAGTGCTCGGCGATAAAATCTATGCGCCGCGGCTCGCAAAGGATTTTCCGCGACAAATGTTGCATGCGTGGAAGCTTGGATTTCGACATCCTCGCACTCAGGAATGGAAAAGCTTTGAGGCGCCGGTGCCTGATGATTTCGCGGCCGCGATAAAACTGACAATCGAATCTCAACAAGTATGAAACAGCGAAAACTTGGACGCGGCGGTCCGATAGTCTCAGCGATTGGCCTCGGTTGCATGGGAATGTCGGACTTTTATGGCGGACGCGATGATGAGGAGTCCATCGCAACGATTCATCGTGCGCTGGATCTCGGGATCACGTTCTTCGACACAGCCGATATGTACGGGCCGCACACAAACGAGCAACTACTCGGCCGCGCCTTACGAGGACATCGTGAACACGTCGTTATTGCGACAAAATTTGGGATCGTGCGTGATCCGGCCCGGCCGGATCACCGTGGGATTAGCGGTAAGCCGGATTATGTCAACAAAGCGTGCGAAGAAAGTTTGCGCAGATTAGGCGTTGATGTGATCGATCTCTATTATCAGCATCGCGTCGATCCGGACACACCCATTGAAGATACCGTTGGTGCGATGGCAGAGCTTGTACGCAAAGGCAAGGTGCGCTTCCTAGGTTTGTCCGAAGCAGGCGCGGAGACGATACGCCGCGCGCATGCCGTTCACCCGATCACGGCATTACAATCGGAATACTCACTCTGGACACGCGATCCCGAAAAGGAGGTTCTTGGCGTGTGCCGCGAGCTAGGTATCGGTTTGGTGCCATACAGTCCGCTGGGCCGCGGTTTTTTGACCGGGCAAATCAAAAGCTTCGAAGATCTGCCGGAAGACGATTACCGGCGAACTTCGCCCCGATTCCAGGGAGAAAATTTCCAACGCAATCTTGCACTTGTGAAGCGAGTTGAAGAAATCGCTCGCGAGAAAAAATGCACCCCAGCGCAATTAGCTCTTGCCTGGGTACTCGCGCAGGGACACGACATTGTACCCATTCCCGGAACCAAACGTCGCAAATATTTGCAGGAAAATGTCGGCGCTCTTGATGTCGCTCTTACCAACAAAGATCTGGCGCGTATCGATGAAGTCGCTCCTCAGGAAGCCGTCGCCGGTCCCCGTTATCCGGACTGGGCGATGAAAATGGTAAATCGGTAAAAGAAATTAGAAGATCACCCACAACTGACTGCTTGACCGGCGTGCGGCAGATTCTCTCTGCACCATCGGCTGTGAGACGTAACGGTGTTATCGAGTATAAAACCTTCGTTGATAGATCTCGATCATCGTAGCCACCGCACCGATTGCGCCGTAGATTAGAGAAAGAGCCGATTGTGGATCGACTCCCTCCCATCGATCAAGCTCTCGTCTCAGATCGCGCAGCAGGGTCACGCTCTTCGCTTCGCTTGGGTAGCACTCCTGTAACATGGCGGTCCACTTTTGCTTCACATCATCGGATAGATCACGCTTTCGCGAAATCGTATCCCCAATCTGTATCAGTCGCCCGATGATCTTGTCGCGTAGGATCTCTTGAGCGTCTACGTCACTCGTCTCATCCGCGTCGTATGACGGCTCGTCATTCGCAGGCGCGTGCAAACCATGTAGCGCCGCAAGCGCTTCGCTTCTTAGTCCATGCTCGATCTTGCGATTCGCGTCCGAAATCCAGCGATCCTGTTTTTCATCCCAGGCTTTGTCGTCGGCTCGCTTCTGAATATCGTCCATACGTTTGCGCCTTCTAAGGGACTACGAGACCACGGACAACTGACCACCCGACCAACGTATCAGGCCGATCACGATCAGGCTTGTGATGCTCGCGACCACTTTGCCAAGTTTTCCCGTTTCTTTCTCGACCGCCCGAATCAGGCCGTGTAAGCAACCAAATGTCGCCTTGGTTTGTTGATGCAGTGCATCCGCCTCCTCCGGTGACAAATAATCGAGTCGCAGTGCGAGGTGGATAAAGTATTGAGTCTCTGATAACGAACCACGCGCAATATAAAGAAAGTGAAGATAATCCTTTTGCTCTCCCGCGAGGCTCCCTCAACAATGTTAGCCGGAACAGAATAAGAAGCACGGCGTAGTTGGCTTGTTAGCCCGTAAATTTCTTCCCGGGGAAAGGATCGCGTGTGTTTATACACTGCAACGGTCAAGTCATCCGCAAGTCTCCACGCTTCAATTTTGGTGTAGTCTCTCATGATTGTTTGGTCCTGTTCTCTTGTGGTCTGTAGTCTGTGAGCTGCGTGCGCCTTGGCACCATCGCGCTTGCCAGCATCGTCTGGACAATTTCGCCGCGCTGATTCGTGGTTACGTTGCGCAAGCGAATGATGCCGTAACCCGGCTTGGAGCGCGATGATCTTAGATCGAGAATCTCCGTTTCAACAGTGAGCACATCACCAGGTCGCACCGCGTTAGGCCACCGTAATTCATCAACACCAAGCCCGATGGCGCCTTCTGCGAAGTTTAACGTTTGTACAAACAGCCGCATCGTCATGGCAGCCGTGTGCCAGCCGCTCGCGATCAATCCTTTGAAAAGTGTGCGTTCTGCAGTTTTCCGGTTCAGATGAAACATCTGCGGATCGAACTTGTGGGCGAACTCGATGACCTGCTTCTCGGTGACGTTTAGCGGCTCGGATTTAAACCGGTCGCCTACTTTCATATCGTCGAAGTAATGCTCTTTCATCCTGGTCTCTTTGTTCATTCTAAAATGGCGAGCCCAATTGATGCGTCATCCTGCGGGATTGAGCAATGCCTAATATGTGCCATGACTGCAGACCGTTGAGCATTGAGTGTTGACAAACGCGTTGTAGGTCCGCGCTCTCGTCATTTCGGGTCGGCACTGCGACACAGTTCCGCGGCTATAGGGCTGAGTAGCTATGAGATGGACTCTGGACTCACCGCGAGCGACGTAAAGTGGACTGGGGCAAAGACAATAACTGGCTCTTGTTCGACTCAGATCAGCCGCAGAAATTCAGCCAGTAGAACATGCATTAACAATCAACATCAAAGAGGAGGCATTATGAAAAACACAATTGTTATGCTCGCCTGCTTGCTACTTGCTCCGTTAGCATTTGCGCAGCCGGGCTCGACGAATAAGAAGCAAACAACCACAGAACCAATAACAGTAACGGGGGGCGTCATCAAAATGACGACCGAGGAAGGAGCGGCTGCCAATTATCAGCCTGTCAGAACACTCGTTATTCGAGAAGACAACTCGAAAAGCACAGCGCGTTACGCCGTCAATGGGCGCGGCCGCGTTTTGAACAAAGCCGGCCAAGTCGTCCAAACTGCGATCAAACCCGGCGCACGCGTGCTTGTTTATTACGCAAACACCAGCGATCTGCGTACGATTGATCACGTGGTCGTTGTCGACTGAGTCTGCGTGGAGCTTGGCCAATAAAAGCCGCAGGGTTCTAAGCCCTGCGGCGCTTTTTTTGATACTGATCGCGCCGTCACATCCAGACTTCGTTCAATTCTCGTGAACGAGAGGATGGCGCTGTTCGTTTTATCGCCCCTCGCCCCGGATTGGCCAGAGGCATCCGGATGCCGAAATAAATTCGATCCAATTGTGTCTCAAATAGGAGAGGCGCCGAACGATGAGAACGTTGTCGTAGCGTCGCTTATTTGAATGATTGGAGGTCAAATGATGAATGGAAAGTTCCGGTTATTCGGTCGGGGTGACATTGAAAACAGCTTTATGCATCTTGTCGATCGTAGCTTGCGCGAACAACGCCGGGAGGAACGGCGCCTGGCCGAGCAGCGCGCTACAAAGCATGGATTCCAGGCAAGAAAGTCGTGCGTCGCCGACGCGCGTAGTTATCGCGTTGCTCGACGATTGGCGTTGCTAGCTATCGCGCAATTCGATCGTGGAACACGCAATTCCCTTGAAACGGCGTGATAGGCGTTGACGCCTTAACCGACTCAATAAACGGGTTTAGAATTTTCGGCGACGCGCACAGTGGGCGCTTGTGCTGGCTAGTTGTCTGCCTGAGTTCGGAGCGATATTCCCGCGTCGTCGCGGGATTTTTGATTCGGCGTAAACTTATAGATCGCCCCTTCTCCATCAGCACCACCATGGACAGTTGCACCGTAAAAGTTCCCCAAACCATCAGCTACCATCCCATTGTAAGCGAAGGCTGCGTCTGGCGGCCCCTGGAACCGATGGGGCACATTCTCCCTCCACCGCGCGTTTGCTGTAGGAGTTAGTCCGAAGATAACACCAGAACCTAAACCGCCTTCACTTGTCGTACCGTAGAGATTACCAGCCACATCGAACACCAGGTTACTAATGGAATTTTGTCCGTCGCTTCCCCCTTGGAAGCTATAGAGCACCCGTTCGTTCCACTCGCCAGTCGACTGTGGAAAAAGCTCGTAAACAGCACCAAGATTATAGGCGCCATCATAATAGGTTGTCCCAAAAAGGTGGCCCGAAGTGTCAAAAAGCAGACCGCCATAAGGAAAGCCTGCGTCCGGTTGACCTCTGAAAGAATAAATGGTTCTAAAGATCCATTCCCCACTCTGAGTCGGCTTCAGCTCGAAGACCGTGCCTTTACCATAAATGCCGCCAGCCGTCGCCGCTCCGTAAAGAAGGCCACCACGCAGAAGCATCTGACCGGCCGAACCGGATGCACCGTCTGACCCGCCAGTGAAAGTATGAAGGACGTTGAGTGTCCAGCTGTTTCCATCTGGATGGATCTGATAGATTGTGCCTAGCCCATTTGCTCCGCCAGTAGGAGCCATACCATAGAGATTGCCCTGATCATCAATCGCCAGCCGTGCACCAGGACCTGAGCCATCATTCCCGCCCGTGAAGGCATGAATCACAGTCTGCTGCCCATTTGTCAGCTTGTAAGCTACGCCGCAACCACCTTCGCAACTACCAGAGCCACCCGTAACCGCCGTGCCATACAGATTGCCCTGAGCATCCAGAGTAACACCTTTGTATGGTTCGCCTCCGTCCGGGCCGCCGGTAAAGCTATAGAGAACAGTATGAACCCAACCGTTACCTGAAGGAGATAGCTGGAATACGGTGCCACCGCCGAAATCACCTCCCAGAACCGTCGTCCCGTACAAATTGCCGGCTTTATCAATCGCCAAGTCTGTATCGGCATATTCGCCATCTTCGTCGCCGGCGAAGCTATAGATCACGTTAGTACCGCCGAAAACAGTCGTGGGTAATCCGAGCCCGACACAGGTCAGTACCAGCACGACGAAAAATAGCCGCTTTAGCCGAATCAGTAAGTTCATAGTTCTTCCTCTCATCCCCGCTGGATTCTATTCCAACATTGCGAGGGTCCGGAAGAGGCGAACAACCCAGCGGGAAAAAGATCCCCCGCCTGATTCAGATCCGCGTAGCGACGGGGAGTTTGGCAAAAATCTGGCGTGCCAGTCAAGCAAAATCGCTAGAACGGAGGGCTTGACTGATCACCGTTCACTACCACAAGGCTGGCATAGCGCTGGTCGCTTGGGCTGACATCACCCCGGAAATGCAGCACGTTCTCTGGTCAAAAAAGTTAAGGGTCCAAGTGTGTAACGCCGAAGAGTTTCGTCCGAAAGCGCTGCAAACGTAGGAAGCACGCACATCACGAAAGCGTCAGAAGGAGGGGCCCGCTCCTCTGATAGTCAGGAACAGGGCAGACGCAGAGGACGGCCAGACGGAGACGCGAAGCGTGGGCAGCGGCGCATTCCTGTATCGAATTTTACTCTCCACGCGGCGATGAAAAAATGTATGAATCGGCGCAACGGCACACGAGCACATGGGCGATTTCAAAGAGCCGTAAAGTTTTTTGCTCGCGTCACGTCGCACTTCCCGCTAAAATGAATTTCCATGATTCCGCTTTTATCGGGCGGTCACGAGAGAAGCCAAGCGGATTAGACGCCTAGCAGCTCTTATGCGACAGCTCATTGTTATACTGACCGCACTAACGGTTGCCGCATTCCAAACGCACGCCGGAAGTCTCGACTGGCTTTTTGATGCTGCTAACAACGATGGTATCGCACGCAGACAAGCCCAATTCTTGGTGTGGGATGGTGTGTCGCATCCCTTCTCAGCGAGTTTCGAGAAGGTAGACATTGTAGACAAAGATTGGCCTTTTTATCTCTTTCACGTTGTACTCACCAGTCCAGGCGCGGGAGTAGAGCGCGATCGCAGCTCATACCTAGTCTGCTTCAAGCTGACTGAACGTACAACCGAATTCCGCATAGTTACCGTTATTCAAAACGCTTCAGACCCGCCGACAGAAAACGAGATTACGATAGATAAGCGTCTTAATAGATGGCCAGTTTCGCCGCCTTGGAAAGCAGGAGATGATCTACCATACAATATCAAGCCTCCTGGCTTGAGCATCGTGTTAGACAAGTGTCGCGCAGGATCAGACCAGTAACACGGTTAGCCTTCCCACCGGTAAAGCAGGTCCAATCCACCTCACGTAGTGGCAACAATGTTCGCTTTCATTTGCAAGCGACCCGATTACGGGATCAATGGCGATTACGAAGTCTCAGTCCTGACGCGACCGATCTAAAATGAAAAAGAGCGGCTTGGGATCACCGCTTCAAGTTCAACAAACGCGGTCAGCTTTTTATCGGCGTGCACAACGAACCGCTGTCCATCGTCGCGATGTGCGTCAGCAATCCAGATCGTTCGCCCGCTTGAATCAATCGCTGAAACGTAGCCCAAACTCCAACCGGCTTTCTTGAGATTGTCGGCAATCCGGCCTTCCAATACTTCACGCTCGTCGGGTCCTCCCGCAAAACACCCCGACGACCGAACCAAATCGGATTTTGTCGCCATCCTTCAGCTTGGCGTCAGTAATAGAAACGCTATTGACCTGTGTCCCATTTGTTGAATGCAAATCCGCCAGCCAATAGGAATCGGCGGCTCTCAGGAGCCTAGCGTGGTGCGCTGATACCGTCGGATCATCAATGACTATGTGGTTCAATGGAGCACGGCCAATCATGACCATGTCGGGAACCAATTCATGCGTTCCGAGATCAACTCCGTCGCGATTCAGAATGAGGCGAGCCATTTTACTCCACGAGGTATTCGAAAAAACCTATCATTCTCTCGTGGTTCCTGACGCGCGGGAGAGCTCCAAGCGGCCCGCGCGGGAGGGAAACACGCCTTCCAAACTCCATCTCGTTTCTACGGAAAAAAAAGAACCAAGTTTCCCGTAAACTGCCCTCAGCCTTTGCTTGCGAAAACGCGTGAGGGTAGACAATACGTAGAGAATAGGTTCTACACAGGCCCGGAAGCTCGAAAACAACTTGAGGCTAAAAAGCGGTAATGTCTTGCCTTAGCGACGAATAAACGCGCGCGCTTACGAAGTCAGACCCAGCAAAGATAAACGCGGCGTCGATCTGCAACTCGGACTTAGACGGGAAAATATTCGTGACCTTTTGCTGTACGTGCGCATATTCCTCGTTAGCGTATGAAAATCAGGTTTCCCCTCCGGTTCGTCTCAATCACTTTCTCGGCGATTTTGTTTTTACCGGGATGTCAGAAGAAAACTGCTGCCAGAAATCCCAATTCTCAAAGCAAAAATGAATTACATGAAAACACCAAAGCACTCCAGGCCGCAGATCTCGTGGGCTACGACGGAACAAAACTCAGGAAGAGCGTAGACAAGATCACAAAGGACAATGATAAGCACAATAAGGAAATAGAAAATATAACCAAAGACCAATAAGTGCGGCCCCCGATTCCAAGTTGCACAAAAGCAGTTAGCTTTTCATCCGCTCGCACAACGAAACGCTTTCCGTCGCCATCCTGCGCAGCTGCAATCCAGATCGTTCGCCCGTTAGAATCAATCACTGAGCCAATCGGCTTTGCTGAGATTGTTAGCGATGATCGATTTTTGCCCGAGCACTACCCGGTTCAGGCGACGCATTGAAATGAAATGCTTTTGCACCGGGGACATCGGCCGGCTGCTTCTAATGGAACGGGCCGAGTAAAATGTTTAGTATACTTACAATCTTTGCATCTCCACCGCGTGGAACGCTCTTCTTCAGACTGTTGAAGTTGTTTAAGAGCGAAATCCGCCTGCTCGCGGATTGTCTCCAGGATCGCCTCGAGAGGTTTTAACGGCGTTTCACCCATAAGTTGAGTTCGAGTTGTTGCGCATGCTTGCGTGGTTTTCGTCGCGGCAGACGTATCCGGGGGCGTCGAAGTTTCAGCAGAAGGCTCTGTGTCAGGCGTCCCATGTTCTAATGAACATATCAGGCGAAATTCACTGGTCAAGGCGTTCTCAAGTAAACTCGCGGGGCTCCGGTAGGCACGGCTCTACGGATTGTTGACTACTTGCGGTGCAGGTCCGCCACCGCGGATTGATCCTGCGGCAAATTTGCCCGCTTCAAGTCCGTCCCGCCGTACTGCGGGACGGACTCGCTGCGCCGAGCTGAGCGCTCACTTTCTGGATTTGCGCTGCCTGTTCGTCGAGACGCGTAGCAAGCTGCGCCACGGTTGCTTCTCAAAGAGCACCGCAAAGTGGAGCAGCAAGAAGGCGGCGATCAGGCAGTTAAGGAAATGCTTTGCTTGACTGATCACGGTTCATTATGGCCTATTATGACGATCTCGACCGCGCTCACGCATGGCTGATGAAACAATATGAAGAATACCGCACGGCCGAACGCGCTGCGGTAATCTACAACCAGCAAGAAAATAGAAGGCGAGTCCTTGTCATCGATCCCAACTTTGTACTCGCGGGAAAGATTATCATTGAGGCATAGTTGATCGTGTAAGCCTCAACGTATTTAGAGCTTCTACATTAAAACGCGGAGAATGAACTGGCTAATATGGTCTAGCGATCACGGCGGGTGGTCGAAGCCAAACCGTCACGGATACACAAACCGCCTCGCCGATGCCGGGCGATATTCATTCGATGAAGCATTGGAAATTATCCAAGACGCGAACGCCGGAATGTCCGCCCGTAATTTTCCAAGTGAAACCATGTGCCCCGATTGGACGGAAGAAACGCCGGGCGCGAAGCATTGAAGCACAGTCGATTCGGGACCGCCTCAACGCCCTGCGCGCGCGGGCCTCACCGCGCACCAAAATGAAATCCTAGCTCATCCTCCCACCCCAAAGGCGCATTCGCCAGCTCCGCAGCAAGGAACGCCAAAGTGCAGATAACGCACGCAAAAATCAATTCCGAGCAATTCCGAGCGGCGATCCTGTTTTTCATGCGGGCTGACAGCCAGCGACTCTAGTGTGCGCGCAAGATACAGCGCACGCCTTTTTTTTCCTTTTTTTTTGTGCGTTACGTCGATCCTCAACGCTCGAAAAGCGTCCCAGATTGCTCACAGAATCCCGGCCCACTATCTTGACCGCCCGCGTATCAATTACGCGCGGTGTGACGCGTAGCGATTGCCGTTGCTCCCGGTCATTAGTCGAAATTCCGGGTATCGCCATATGCCTCGCCGAGCGGAGAAACATGATATTGCGGTGCTTCCAGGATGGCTTCCTTGGTCACGTTCACGAATACCTTGGATTCCTCGTAACTGATCCGGTCGATATGCTTCGGTGAAATCACGATCTCCTTGCGGGAATACCAATGGCCGGTCTCCACAACCAGGTGACAAATCGCCCAACTCTTGTCGTCCATGATAAAATCAATGACGTGGCCGATCGCTCCTTCGCTGGTTTGGATGGGGTAGCCGTTAACAGCCTGTGTGCTTTGCAGATGAAGATCGTCGCTTGCTCCCTTATTCGGCGTAAGTGGCGGCGGCGGCGGAGCCTCGGGAAAACCGCCCACACCCCACGTTTCGCCCCCATCCCAGTATGCTTGATATTGTAGCGAGACTGGCTTGTGCGACTCAATCGCGGGACTGTTTTCAATCTGTTGTCGAGTTAGATTCACGGGGAGGCAGTCGGCGTCTTGGGGCAGGTTTCCGAAAGCATGGGGAGGAATCAGCACCAAGCGGCCCGATAGCCATGAAGCAGTGACCGCGACAACATAGCGGATAGCCCATTGTTGATCATTAAAATAGAAGTCCTTCAGATGGCCGATGTCGCCGTCAGAGGCGCCGAGCTTTTTTCCGTAAAGCTGCCTAAGGCTTCGCAACATAACTTTATCCTTTCTGAAGAAAGGTTTGATCTATCCAGACCGTGCGACCAGATACTTGAATTTGCAAGCGCCGGGCCGTCGCCGCGATCAACTCCAACCGGCTTTAGGGATTGTTGACCACCTGCGGGGCACGTTTGCTCGCTTCAAACTGGGCGCTCACTTTCTGTAGGCCCGCAGTAAGCGCTTCAATTTGCTTTTGCTGTTTGGCGATTGTCGCTCCTTGTTCCTCCATTCTCTGATGTGCTTTTAGAAACTCGTTGAGCAACATCGCGTTCACTTGGTCGTAGCGCACGCTGTAGGGTTTTCCTTCTTTATCGCGCACCACCAAGTCAGCGTTCACCTTTTCCACCTCTTCGGCCACAAGTCCGAACTGCGATATGCCTGCTGCATCGATTTCCTTCTTGTAACGGAAGGTGACTGGTTTCAGCGCAAAGAGTGCTTCGCTAGCCTCGTCCATTGGCTTAATCTCCTCTTTAAACCGCTGAGAGGACATAATCGTGCCAAGCTTGCCGGCTGAGTTAATGAACACGGCGGCGCCGCCTGAGGACGTTTCTCCAAAGATACCGCCAATATAGCAACTGCTACTTACGTTGGCTCCGGCGACGTTTGCCCCAATGCAGATAACGTTACCGGCCGTGGTTACGTTCTGACCAGCACTATCACCTATCGCGATATTGTTGCTTCCGCTGGTGTTGTTAGCAAGCGCATCAAAACCGACGGCATTGTTGCGAATCCCCGTAGTGTTGCTACCAAGTGCATCAAAACCGAGGGCATTGTTTGAATCGCCATCGAGGTTGCTAAAGAGCGCCCCGGCTCCCACGGCGGTGTTGGCACCTGCTTGGCCCAACCCGCTGGAATCATTGTTCGCAAGCGCGACATCGCCAATGGCCGTGTTGGCAGAGGCGGTGATATTGCTTAACAGCGCGCTCTCGCCAACCGCGTTATTGCTGCCTCCGGTAGTGTTGAAAAAGAGCGAATTAGCGCCAACGGCGTTATTGAACGCTCCGGTGCCATTGTTGGGATTCCCTTGATTCGAGAACAGAGCGGCCGTTCCAACGGCCGTGTTGTTTGGGCCTGTGTTGGTTAAAAGCGCTTCAGCGCCAACAGCGGTATTGTTCTCAGCGCTCGTGTTGCTAAAGAGCGACTGGAAGCCGATGGCGGTGTTATATGCTCCCGTATTGGAAACGAGGGCTTGATCGCCAACAGCAGTATTCTCGGGGTCGGTAATGACTACCCCAAAGGTACTAACGTCGGCACTTCCCAGCTGGCCGGTCGCAGGATTCACCAACACTGCTTGATTCGGCGCTGCAGGACTCATTGCGGTAATCCCCGCTATAAATACCACTGCGTGAATCGCCGGATCGCCAATGCGGATCGTGTTCGACTCAGCAGCGAAACCAATATTGCCAATGTCGATGTTGTTACTGCCTGTAGTGAGCGAAAGCCCCGCCTGATACCCTATAGCAATGTTGCCACTTCCGGTACTGTTGTTAAAGAGCGCGAACGCTCCATTAGCGATGTTACCGGCACCGATCGTATTGTTTAAAAGCGCGCCGGCGCCGGTAGCCGTATTGTTGTTGCCGCTGCCGTTGGCCAAAAGCGTTCCAGCGCCTACAGCTGTATTGGCACTCCCAGTGGTGTCACTGAGCAGCGAGAACACGCCAATTGCCGAATTGTACGTACCACTGCTGAGACTTAGAAGGGCGCTCTGGCCTTCTGCAGTGTTCCCGCCAGGATAGCCGCCGTCTGGCGGCGGATTTACCGCCTGCGTGTTTTGGGCGAGTGCAAGGCAGACGAGTGCAAATGTCATTAGAACTGGTGGAATGCCTGTTTTCATATCCGGCGAGTTTCAGGAAAATCTCTGCAGCTTGTCGAGGCAATTCGCCGCAAGCGAGTGCTGCCAGAAATTTGCACGCGACACGCCTGCCGCTACAATCAAACCAGTGCGGGCGGTTAGCTCAGTGGTAGAGCATCTCGTTTACACCGAGAGGGTCGGGGGTTCGAAACCCTCACCGCCCATTTTTTTCCGTAAGAAGTGATCAGTGAATTGTGATTGGTGATCATTTCAATCACGAATCCGCATTCGCTGAGGCTACGGGGCGACGGATGAACACCAATGAACATGAATTTTGCGAACTGGCTGCTTCTTGATGTCGCAACCGCTTTATTCGTGCTAATTCGTGTCGATTCGTGATTAATGCCTTAAAGAAAATTCCGCCGATTCCAGTAACACGTTTCAAGTGTGCTGCTCCTTATTTCAAGGGGGCGGCGGCGTTGGCCTGGGCGCCGGCGTTGGACTCCTTGACGGGACTGGACTCACCTTGAAAATGGTTCCTTGGTTGTGAGCGCCGCCTTCTGTCGTCATGCCATAGAGCCATCCGTTAACGAGAATCACGTTGTCGATCGGTTTAGCGCCATCCCCATTATTTGTTTTCCCGCCAAAGCTGTAAAGGCGTTGGTAATTGTGACCATCGGTATTGATCAGGAATACAGTACCCAGATCCTTGTCGCCGCCGTTGGCAGTCGTCCCATAGAGTTGGTCGCCCACCAGGAGAAGAGAGCCATAGGGATTCTGGCCATCGTGATGGGTTTCACCAAACTTATGAAGCAACTGGAATGATGAACCGTCAGTCTTGATTCTGAAGAGCACTCCGTCGTCATGATGTCCGCCGTTAGTTGTCAGACCATAGAGATGGTCACCTGACTGCACAACGTAACCATGATCGCTGGTCGCGCCGTCTGAATCTCCGCCGGCAAAGTCGTGCAGTTCAGTGTAATTGTTGCCGCTCGTGTCGATGCTGAACACGACGCCGAAGTCGTGCTCGCCGCCCTTGCGCGTCATCCCATACAGGGTGGTCCCATTGGGATCCAACGTCAGCCGCCCATGCGGCTCCTTGCCCGTTGACGATGCACACGCGAAAGAGAATAGCGTTTGGAAATTCGCCGGGGTGGGTGTAGGCGTCGCTGTAGGAGTTGGCGTTGGCGCGGACGGATCAAAGGAAAAGACGACACCCTCGCCGTTATCGCCTCCGGACGCCGTCATGCCATAGAGAATGTTGTTCGCGACTACGAAACAGCTATGCGACTCGTCGCCGATTGAGTTGTGAAGGCTCAGGAGCACCTGGTAGCCAGTGCCATCCTGACCGATCGAAAAGATGATCCCGTTATTGTGTGTTCCGCCTTCCAACGTGGTCCCGTACAATAGACCGTTTAACGGGGTCATCGCGTCGTGGCGGGGATTATCGCCGTCATCAGCGTCGTGACCGGCGAACATGTGATCGATTGAATAACTCGACGCGACATTGTTAGGATCGAAGTGGAAGATGACACCGTAGCTGCCGATGGGCGTGCCGCTGGGTGTGGGCGTGTTCAAAGTCGTGGTAGTCGTGCGCCCGAAAAGCAAACCGTTCACATAACTCAGCGACCCCTTTGGCACGCCACCATCGATTGGCTGTGTCGTGCCGAACGAGTAGATCGTACTAACGGGAGAGGCCACGATGTCGCGAGGAATTGCCGCTATGGCCAGCCCAATAACCAAAACAGACGCAACGACGAACTTCCTCTTTCTGCTATTCATGGGCGGCAGCGTGTCCGAAGTTCTGGCGCCTTGGCAAGATTAAATTGGCGTGAAATCCGCGCGTCGCAGTTTGTGTCGATTAGTGATTACGGCGGCGCCCAGCGTCTTTAGAAAATCTCCTCGATATAAATCATCGCGAAAAATCTTCTCACGGCGATCACCCCGGCTCATCAAGTGATAGATTGCGCCTTGTATTGAATTCTCAGCTGGCCAGTTCCGGCACTGACGCCAAAGCGATGTTGCCGCTACGGCAGGCGCCGCAGGATCTCAATTCCTTTCACGGCAGGGTTAGCTCCGACTTGGTTCATGCCGATGAAGATGGCCGCGTCCTTCGTTGGATTAATCGCGATCACAGTGCCGAATCCTGACGTTCCTCCGTTCTTCACAATCACTGGATGCAGGTTCGGATTGCCTTCGCCCATATTGTTCACCCATGCCATCGCCTGCTTGTTGGATCCGTTCGGCATCGTGTAGATCGGCTTCTGCGCCAGCTGCATCGCCGCGATCAATTCAGCGGGAACGGGTTTACCATTCACTTCCTCATGGCCAAGGTTGGCCTCGCCAAAGCCGATCATGTCATGTGCCGTCGAGCGCAGGCCGCCTGCAGCGTACCAGGCGTAGACCGGCCAGTGCGGCGCATCGTGGCCTGCGCGGTTATGTCCCTGTGCCAGGCGCTTCTGCTGTTCGGGCGTGGGCCGCAGCGTCGTGTCGGCCATTCCCAGCGGCTGGAGAATCTCGGAATTCATCTGATCTTCCCAGGTTTTGCCGGTCGCGGTCGCGACCAAATAGCTAAGCAGCCCGATTCCGGCGTTTGAGTACCGATAGGGCGCAGGCAATTGGGTCGTCGGTTCGTACTGCGAAGCCCAGGTGAGAAAGTCTTTCATCGTGTAGTACTCGATGCTTCGCTGTTCGAGCCCGCGCGGCAGGTTGGTCGGATCGTCCGGCATTCCCGAGGTAAAGTCCGCCAGCTCCAGAGGTGTCAACTGCTGCGCCCGGAGCGTGTACCCTTCGGGCATGTATTTCTGAGCGGAAGTGTCAGGGACGATTTGGTTGCGATTGATGGACAGCGCGAACAGCGTGGTGGTGAACGTCTTGGTGCAGGAGCCGATCTCCAACAAGGTGTCGGGTGTGAACGGAGCGCCCGCGTCGGTAGCCTTTCCATACGGGAAGAAGTAGCGATGGCCATGCAGCGAAACCGCGACGATCGCTCCCAGATAAGGAGATCGGTTCCATGTGTGACCACGGGCCGCATGTTGTTCCTGGGCCAAGTACGGCTGCATGATGCCGTCGACCACTCGCTTGACCGCTGCTGCCTCGCCGCCCGCATTGGGCTCTAAATGCGGACCGGCGGCGGCGGGCGCTTGCTGCGCGGCAACCCTCGCCGCCGCCAAAACCGCGACTGTGACAATCAGGCTAAAACGAGTGGCGTTGCGATGCATAATCTCTTCTCCAGGCAATTATCTGTTTCCGAAAAACGACGATTTGTAATTTCGCCTGGACATCTTGGCAAGACTTTCCACGTCCATAAGCCGGAGAACGGGGGATGTGAGGGGCCCCGGTTTGTTTGAGAACGATGATCGGCCGCGTTTGGGACATATTGCCGACTCAAGTTCCAAAAACGCGGTCAGCTTTTTCTCTCTTACGTTTCTTCGGTGAACATTCCCATTGTATCTCTAATCTCGTCCCAATGACCGAGCATGTTGTTCAGAGTTGAATAGACAAGTCTTTGTTTGGTCCCGTCTTCTTCTGTAGAGAGTTCTTTTAGCCCTATAACAACAATAGGAAATTGATCGTCCTGGGTTAGTTTTAAACCATACGTTTTGTTCTTTTCGTAACCGTATTCGGTGGTGTCGCCGATATAGACGGCAGTGATAATGTTAACTGTCCTTGTCATTGGCTTTTGCCTTAGGGATTATTGACCACTTGTGGTGTCGGTTTATTCGCCGCGAGCTGCGCGCTCACTTTCTCCAAGCCAGCGGTCAAAGCTTCAATTTGTTTTTGCTGCTCAGCCATTTTTGACTCAAAGTCCTGCTTTAGCTGTTCCACTTTGTGATGTTCCTTGAGGAACTCGTTGAGCAACATCGCGTTCACCGCATCATAGCGGACGGTGTATGGTTTTCCTTCCGTGTCACGTACCACCAAAGCCGGATTTACGTTTTGTACTTCCTCGGCCACTAACCCGAATTGCCAAGTGCCTTCGGGGTCAATCTCTTTCTTGTAACGGAAGCTAACTGGTTTCAGGGCGAACAGCGCTTCGCTGGTTTTGTCCATCGGCTTGATCTCGTACTTAAAACGCGCCGAGGACGTCGCCACGCCAAGTTGACCGCTAGCGCTTACGACTACTCCCGTGCCTGTCACTGCGGTTCCATTGATTCCAGCGATAAATGTACTTGTCTGATTCCCACTGCCGATGCGGATCGTAGCCGACTCGCCAGCGACCCCGGGGTTGGCAATATCGATGTTGCTATCGCCTATGGTGAGATTTTCGCCGGCCCCGGCTCCGATAGCCGTATTGTTCGACCCAGTGGTATTATTGAGGAGTGCGCTGTCGCCCACGGCGATGTTTGAATTAGCAGTCGTGTTAGCGAGGAGCGCGCCGCTGCCGATCGCCGTATTGAATGCGCCTGTCGTGTTATCAGTGAGTGCTCCGAAGCCCATGCCGGTGTTGCTGTCACCCGTCGTGTTGCTACCAAGTGCAAAAACCCCGGTGGCCGTGTTACTGATACCAACGTTTTCTTGGAGCGCGAGCGCACCTACTGCAGTGTTGCTCATCCCTATCGTATTATTAAGAAGAGCATTGAATCCAATAGCTGTGTTCCCGGCGCCGGTGGTGTTCAAAGCGAGTGCGGCAACCCCTTCTGCCGTGTTGCCGCTACCACTGGTATTACTAGAGAGAGCACTACGCCCGACAGCTGTGTTGTCATCGGCGGTATTAGCAAGCAGAGCGCCATCACCGATTGCAGTGTTGTCGGTGCCTTCGGTGTTGCTGAAGAGGGCGAACGCCCCGTTCGCAGTATTGTGGCCCCCAGTCGAATTATTTAAAAGTGCTCCTGCACCGACGGCTGTATTGTTGTCCCCGATGTTGGCAAACAGCGTGCCAGCACCGAGGCCTGTATTGAATTGGCTGTTAGCATTGCTCTTAAGAGAAAACCAGCCAATTGCAGTATTGTATGTACCGCTGGTGAGGTTCAAAAGCGCATTCTGGCCCTCTGCGGTATTTGCGCCGGGGTAGCCGCCGTCGGGTGGTGGGCTAACTGCCTGCGCTCGCTGCAAGAATGCGACATAAGCAAACAGGAACGAAACAAGGAATAGACCGCAACGATTGATCGAATTTTGGACTGGAGTCATCGTTTTCATGAAATGAGTCGTAAGAAATCCTGTGGGATTTCGCGAGCCAAAAACTCATAGCGGCGCAGGTTGGGCCATTTCCGTTGCCTGGCCAATATCAATTATTTGAATCTGAACCCTTTGACGTCTCTTGCGAGTAATCGTCACGGCGACTTGACAAAATGCCTGTTGAGCACCTTAAGTCATACTGGATGAAGCTTACTCAGATTCGAAGATTTGGGCACGTCTTTGTGGCCCTTATCTGCTGCTGCATTCCGGTCGCATTTGCGTCGAGTGCAGCGGCCGCTCATTTCAGTCTTCCGGATTGGAGTGAGCTTTCGCCAAACAATCCTCCTCCGGCGCGTTCGTACCTTGCAATGACCTACGATCCGGTCAGCGGGAAGATCATTGGGTTTGGCGGATTCGACAGCACAGGCTATTTAAATGACACATGGAGTTTCGACGGCACGGGCTGGGCGCAGATCTCCACACAATCTGCGCCTCCAGCCCGCGCTGCGGCCCAAATGACCTACGATTCTGTCACTCAAAAGATAGTGCTCTTCGGCGGGTACGACGGAACCAATTACCTGGGCGACACATGGCTTTGGGATGGGTCGACGTTACAGTGGACGCAGGCGACGCCCCAGCATCACCCCCCGGCTGTTACCGGTCCGATGTTGTTTCCCGACCCGAATGGCAGGGCCGATGTTTTTGGCGGGTTCGACGGAGAATTTTATCAGCTTACCATGTGGCAGTGGAACGGCTCCGATTGGACGCAGTTATCGCCACCGACTGTTCCGTTTGCTCGGGCTTCAGCGGCCGTCGCAACGAATACCTCCACGGGACAGGTTGTTATGTTTGGCGGTCTCGCTGATGTTAACCCGAATAACACCTGGACCTATGATGGCACGACATGGACTCTGCAATCTCCGGCTGTGCAACCTCTCTTAGTGTATGCCGCTTCTGCCGCTTTCGATCCGAGCCTGGAAGGAGTGGTTCTCTTTGGAGGTGGAAGCGGCGGTGTAGACCAGAACACGACGTGGTTATGGGATCAGGTTGGCGCCACGTGGACACAGCTATCCATAGCACACTCGCCGCCCGCGCGCGAAGGCGCTGGCATGAGCTACGACGCAGCCTTACACCGTGTGATTCTCTTCGGCGGTCAGGATAACAACGGATATTTCAACGATACCTGGGAACTCGTTCCAGCACCTACTCCTACTCCGACACCCACACCTACTCCAAGCCCCACAGCTACACTTACACCAACACCCACTCCATCCGTTACTCCCGCGCCCAGAGCGACTCCCAGGCCTCGTCCCACGCCACATCCTCGCCCGACACCACAATGATTCCGCATTTGCCGGACTCCTCCCCAACAAGCGGGCGGAGATTAGACGGAATAATTCCGGTAAATTCGATCCATAGTCTGTCACGATTTGTTGACTGACCCCTATTTTACCTCCTACGGCCTTAAGCAAACGTGTCGGGGCTTACGGGTTCCGCAGGAAGCCGTGAATGACATCATTCGCGTCAGTATAGTATCCCGTGATCGCCCCTGCTGGGTTATTGCTGTTGGCAACGGTACCCTGGAAAGCGCCAGTGCCCGCGCCTGGAGCGTCGAACGTCGTAAAAGTGCCGTTGTGAGCGCGCACGAAGCCGTGGTTCACATTGCTTTCGTCGAGGTAGTATCCCGTGATCGCGCCCGCTGGGTTGTTCGCGAAGGCGACGGTACCCTGGAAAGCACCAGTGCCCGCGCCCGGTGCGTCGAACGTGGTGAGCGTGCCGTCGGGAGCGCGCACGAAGCTATGAAACACGTTGCTGTCGTCAATGTAGGCTCCGCAGATCGCTCCCGCCTGGTTGATGCTTGAGGGGTACGTCCCTTGGAAGGAGTCGGTGGTACTGCCCGCGCCCGGAGCATCGAACGTGGTGAGCGTGCCGTCAGGAGCGCGCACGAAGCCATGACTCACATTGCTCGCGTCAATGTAGTTTCCCGTGATCGTCCCCTGCGGGTTGATGTTGAAGCCGAAGATAGGGGCAAAGGTACCCTGGCCGTCGCCTGTGCCCGCGCCAGGAGCGTCGAACGTGGTGAACGCGCCATCAGGAGCCCGCAGGAAGCCATGACTCACATTGCTGTCGTCAGTGTAGTATCCCGCGATGGCGCCTGCCGGGTTAATGCCACCGTAGCTGAAGGTGCCTTGAGGAAACGGTCCTGTGCCTGCACCCGGAGCATCAAACACAGTGAAACTGCCGTTAGCAGCGCGCACGTAGGCGTGAACCACATCGGTTGCCTCACTATACCATCCCGTGATCGCCCCAGCCGGGTTCTGGCTGTAGGCGCGGGTGCCCTGGCCAGCGCCAGTGCCCGCGCCCGGAGCGTCGAAAACAGCGATGGCGCCGTTCCGGGCCCGTACGAAACCGTGTCGCGCGAAGGCCGCGTCACGGGTAAATCCCGTGATTTCCCCCGCTGGCGTGATATCGAAGGGGATGGTGCCCTGGTCGGCGCCTGTGCCCGCGCCAGGAGCATCGAATGTGGTGAAGGTGGGCTGGCGAGCAGTTGCGGAAAGGCCCAGCCCGAGCGTGGCCAGGCAAACCACGAGAGCTAAGAGGCCGATTGATTTTCTTAAGTATAGAGTTGTCATTTTTTTGTATTCATTTTTTTGGTTGAGGTTGGATTGTTTAACTGAAAACCAGTTCCATGAGGAACCAGGAACAAACCTTTACAAGGCGCTTTGAACAGCGGCCTCACTTTCGGCTGACTCAGGACTCCACGTGGATCATGGGATTGCGCTACTCCACGGTGATGTTAAATGTGGTGTCGATGGTGAAGTTGAACTCGTCGAATGTGCCGCCAACATGGATCGTATGGCTTCCGGGCCTGAGCGGTGCCAGCATCAGATAGACCCCGGCATCGACGGCGAGTGACGTCGTGCCGGCGGGCGCGCCGAGTACATTGTCCGCCGGCAGGGGGCCGAACTCAAACAGTGGCGACTCGACGCGATAGGCGGCCAAGTCTTGCACGGGCACGCCGTCAATCACGGCAATCAGCCCTGACGTGTGATCGATGTGACCATTCGCACAGGCTCGCATTTCGGCTTCGTTATCCCCGTGGAACGGGTCCGGCTCGAGGACCGAGCACTCCAAGTTGATAACCGGGAAGAAGAGTGACGTCCCGGCGGGAATCGTCACATCGATGGTAACTCCGCCTGCCGCGGCCGCGAGGAAGACTACTCTTCTTTCTTCTCCAAAGGCTCCTCCGCTAAATAACGGGTGATAGCCATTCACGACTGGAATGGAGAAGATGGTTTTCCACCACTGTGCTCCCCACTCGCCATAACTTTGGCCGCGATACATGCTGCCGGGTGGAATGATGCCCGGGTTAGGATTACGCCCTTGAGCGGGCGACGCTGCCACGAGCAGGGCCAGGACGGTTGCTGTCAGTGCCGACTTCAATGCGAGCGCGCTGAGGGTTGTATTTAAACTCTTCATGTTTCTTCCATTGGTTTGAAGGCCGTGGTGGCCCTGTGGTTTCATTGTCATTTTTTTTGTATTCATTTTTTGGTTGAGGTTGGATTGTTTAACTGCAATCCAGTTCTGCGCGGAACCAAGAACAAACCTTTACAAGGCGCTTTGAACAGCGGCCTCACTTTCGGCTGACTCAAGGCTCCACTCGGATCCTGGAGATTGCGCTAAGCGGCGGTCCCAGCGAAGGTCCAGCCCCACGAGCTTCTTCAGCCCGGCCGAAGATACGTTGAAATGTCGGATGACGTAACCGAGGAGATTTTTAGGCAGTCCGCGACAGTTTGTCGAACTTTATTTCACGCCCTCCGCAATCCTCTGCGCGTTCTGCCGCACGAATCGCTGATTCGAGTTCCACAAACGCCGTTAGCTTTTCATCCGCTCGCGCAACGAAACGCTTCCCATCGCCGCGATGCGCGTCAGCAATCCAGATGAATAAAAAAATAGGGGTCAGTCAACAAATTTTGACAGACTCGCAGACTCAAGATACTTCCTGAACGTGGCTGCCACTCTCGGTCTCTGTGTGCGGTATCGGCGAACCTGTTGACTCACATTCGCAGCGTTGCGCATCGCCAGTTTGTCGGCAATCCAGCTCTGCCCTCGCTACCGTTCGTTCTAAGAGCAAATTTGCCAAAGCCACCCTTCACACGTCAGAGCCTCAGCACTGCCATCCACAGGGCTATACCCAGGCCGAAGATGATGTGATTGAACAGGCTTACGCGAGCCAGATGAGCATCACCCGGCGCATCCAGTCCCAGCCAGCCCATCCCCTGTGATGGGAACATCAGAAACCAGGGGAAGACCGTGGTGGCCGTTCCGTAGAGGATGGCGCCGAGGGCGGTCGGCGTCGCATGCACCACAAGCAATAGGCCAAGGTACACAAGGGTCAGCACGATGCCGATCAAATAGTGCGCCGCTAATCCCAAGACTAGTTCTCCTAGCAAGGGCGGCGTCTGCAGAATGTCCGTGTGCCTGAACTTGCCCCGCAAGAGGTAGCCGATCCAGCGTCCGATCAAATCAGGGCCGGTCCGGCGCGGCCCCCGGCCCGCGATGCCGAGCCGGAGAGCGATCACGGCCACGACGTCCATGGTAACGGTGGCAAGGGTACCCACAATCAGGCCAACAATGAACGCACGAGGCAGAAGCATAGGGGTCAGTCAACAAATCTTGACAGACTCGCAGACTCAAGATACTTCCTGAACGCCGCCGACAGCCTCGGTCTCTGTTGACTCACATTCGCAGCGCTGCACATCGCCAGTTTGTCGGCGATCGAG
>QHOS01000194.1 GCA_003219415.1 Verrucomicrobiota bacterium
ATGTGACGGTAATCCCAACAGCGAACCCGGACCAGCTCGGACTTTTTCAAACTGGCGGGGTTGAGGCCGTTTGGACAGTCGAGCCCTGGGTAACGCGGCTCGAGCGCGATGCGAAGGCGCGTGTTTTTCTTGAAGACAGGGACACCATCACCACGTGGCTTGTTTCCAGTGTGAAGTTCCTGCGTGATCGGCGCGATTTCGCAAAGAAAATCGCTGACGCGAATGTGGAGTTAACGAAATGGATCCAGGCGAGCGAATCGGAGGCGCAAAAGTTATTGATTGACGAATTGAAGGCCGAAACGCGGGCTGAGTTTTCGCCAGATGCCGTTGCGCAAGCGTGGAAAAGAATTCAGTTCACCGGTGAAGTATCGCGCGATTTGATCGCGAAATCGGTGCAGGACGGCAAGGACGCAGGTTTTCTAAAAGGCTCGACAGACACATCGAAGCTAATCGAGACTCCTTAATGCTCCGGGCCGGCCGCCACCATTCCTCAGCGACTGAGGAGCTCCAGATCATCCCGCCCTCGAAGCTCTCGGTCGAAGGCGTGTCAAAAAGCTTTCGCAGCGCTTCAGGCAATGTTCTGGCGCTTGATCGCGTGAGTCTGAAAGTCGCCGAAGGCGAATTTGTGTGTCTTGTCGGCACGAGCGGCTGTGGCAAAACGACCTTGCTCAATATTATTGCCGGTCTGGAAAAAGCGGACAGCGGCGCAGTGCTGGCGGACGGAAAGCCAGTGACTGGACCTGGCCGCGAGCGGCTCGTTATGTTTCAGGAACCGGCGCTCTTTCCCTGGCTGGATGTGTTTGGGAATGTCCTCTTCGGACTTAAGCTAAAACCGAACCTGACAAATGAAGACCGACGCGAGGTTGCCAAGTACTATTTGGAGCTCGTTGGGTTGAGCCGGTTTGAACACGCAAACATTCACGAACTTTCCGGCGGAATGAAGCAGCGCGTCTCGTTGGCTCGCGCGCTTGCACCCAATCCACGCGTCCTGCTCATGGACGAACCGTTTGCCGCGCTTGATGCCCTCACTCGCGAGCAGCTTTACGGCGACATTCAAGAGATTTGGAAAGCGCGTCGCAAAACGATCGTTTTTGTAACGCACAATGTTCGCGAAGCTGCATGTCTGGGCGATCGGGTTCTGCTTTTTTCGCCTCATCCCGGTCGCATCCAGGAGGAATTCACTGTGAACCTGCCGCGACCGCGTGATATCAACAGCGTCGATCTCGCCGCTCATGCCACACAAATTACGAAGGCGCTGAAAAGCGCCGGTAAAGCTGAGGCTATCGCTCCTAAATGAAACGGTTTCTGCTGGCGGCTGCGTTTTTCGCTGTTCTCGTTTTGCTTTGGGAAGCGGCGTATCGCGCAAAGATTTGGTCGCCCGTTCTACTGCCATCCCCCAGCCAGGTTGTCACCTACTTGGAGGGCGCTGCTGCCGACGGAACCCTCGCAAGAGCGACTGTGATAACCATGCGCCGCTTACTTATTGGTTACTTCATAGGACTGGTGGTTGGGCTTCCGCTGGGGCTGTTGACCGCACGCTGGAAATTGTTTGGCGATACGATTGGAACCTTGGCACTTGGCTTGCAGACGTTACCCAGTGTTTGCTGGGTGCCGCTCGCGCTCTTGTGGTTTGGGCAGACAGAAGCGGCGATGCTCTTTGTCGTCGTGATGGGTACCCTCTGGTCTGTGATCATCGCAACTGAGACCGGCGTGCGCAATGTTCCGCCGATTTATCGCCGCGCCGCTTTGACCATGGGATCCAAGCGATTGCACATGTGGTTCAAAGTGATCCTGCCAGCCGCACTTCCCTTCATCGTTAGCGGAATGAAGCAAGGGTGGGCCTTCGCCTGGCGCTCTCTGATGGCTGCTGAGATTTTCGTGACAATCCTGACTGGTTTTGGCCTTGGCCAGCTTCTCCATTATGGTCGCGAATTGAGCGCTATGGAGCAGGTCATTGGGATCATGATTGTGATTGTCGTCATCGGTTTGCTGGCGGACAAAATTTTCTTTTCACCGATCGAAAGGTTTCTGCACCGGCGCTGGGGGACGAGCCAGGCATGACACTCGGACAGAAGAAGGCGCTCACTTCGTCGCAACGTGAGGTGCGCATCACCAACAAACTCGGATTGCACGCGCGGCCTGCGGCCCAGTTCGTCAAACGCGTACGAAGCTTTCGATCAGAAATCTGGGTAGTAAAGGCGGGAAAGCGATATTCCGCCTCGAGCCTAATTGACATCCTGCGCGCTAATCTCGATTGCGGTGCGACGGCTACGCTCGAGGCACACGGTGTCGATGCAGACGACGCTCTGGACGAGTTGGAGAAGTTACTCGCGGAACTGCACGAGAAGGAAACTGACTAACGCAAGGGTCGCGCGACCAAAACTCCGCTGTCAGAGCGGTAGCGATATAGATATTTCGAAAGCTCTGAGTCCACGACCACGCGCCCGTAATTGCTTGGCGAAGAAGCGTGCATGAAATGCAAGACGCCGTCGCTTGTGCGCGATGCCAGACCGACATGGGCAGTGGAATAAAGTCCGGCCCGGTCGCGTGAAATGATTCCGATGATGTCGCCGCTGCGCAGCTTCGATTCAATTCCTGCGACTTTGTTCTTCGGAATTTCGTAAAGGGGGCGCGAGGATACTTTTGCTTCCATGCGTGCAAGGGGTCCGAGCAGCGAACGGTTCGCGGCGAGATAACGATAATGTCGCCAGCCGGCGCTCATCTCCCGCGCAGAATGTGCAACGCTGCGTCCACCTAGATCGCGAGTCATATCTTCTACGAGTCCACGCCGATCGTTATCGTAAAGCCAATCCTCCAGGTAATGCAGCCGCGAAAGATAATCGCCGGTGCATTCGCCGCCCCGGTATCGATCCATCTCGATGTAATGCAGCAGACGTTCCGGAGTCCAGTTCGATTCCGGCTCGTTCAGCATTCGAGCGAAACTGAGGGCGATCTCAAAAAAGGTCCAGCAGTCCACGCCCTGAAAGTTTACTGAGGGCGACTCGATCCGGTTGTCGATCTCAAGGGTGAAATGTTTATAGCGTGTCCCAATCAACGTCTGTCCTACCGCCGCAGTCCGTTCCCCAATCGGCAACGCTTTCCAATTTCCGGCTTTGGCCTTTGCGACCAGTCGATTGAACTGATCCTGTCCTTTAAAGACAGTGCTGAACGGCAAGCGCGATTCAGACGCGAACGCGACTGAAAAGAGCAGAAACAGGGGTATAAAGACTTTCCAACCTGGCATAACCCGCACAACTCAACGCGGAATGGATAAAGTTACAAGGGTTACAAAGTTAAAAAGCTTGAAACCTTAAAAAGGCGCCGCTTTCGGCGCCTAATCGAACTTTGTAACTTTTTTAACTCTTTTAACTTCTCGACTGTCCCATATCCTTTAAGACTGTGCCCATTCGTTTCCCAAAAAAAAGCCGGAGAAACATTGTTCGCCAATCATCGGATGGCGCAACTGCCAAGCCTTCCACCCGGGTCCGTCTGCGTCCACGAGCCGACTGGCATAAGCGTAATTTTCTTACCAGCGTCCTGATTCCATCCCTTTTCATTAAACGGGCGGGTGATCAGGCGCCCCGGCCTCCGCAATTCCCAAAAATTCGAGAAGGCGAGGTTTGTATTACCTGGATCGGCCACGCGTCATTTCTTGTTCAAACTCACGAAGTGAATGTCCTGATCGATCCGAACTGGTCGAAGTGGCTCAAGGTAATCAAGCGTTTGAAGCAGCCGGGCTTCGAAATTCATCATTTGCCGTCGATCGATTTCGTCTTGGTGACTCATGCTCATTTCGATCATCTCGACCGGCGTACGCTGCGCCGCGTTGCGGCCGACCAGCCGATCGTCGTGCCGATGGGCGTAGGTAACCTGGTACACGATCTCGGCTTCCACATCGTGCACGAGCTCGATTACTGGCAGACAGTCGAGCTTGGCCCGCTCAAGATTTCGCTGACACCTTGTCATCACTGGGGCGCACGATTTCTGGCGGATTTACATCGCGACTTCGGTGGATTTGTCATCGCAGCAAACGGCCGCACCATTTTCCACTGCGGCGACAGCGCCTACTTTCCCGGCTTTAGAGAGATTGGCGATCGCTACGGGATTGAGATTGCGCTGCTTCCGATCGGTGCGTACGAGGCGCCAACCGGCCGCGAAGTTCACATGAATCCGGAGGAAGCGGTCAGGGCATTTCTCGAACTCGGTGCCAGGACATTGATTCCGATGCACTACGGGACTTTTCGTCTCGGTTTTGAACCGATGCATGAACCACCACAACGTTTGCTCAAGTCCGCACGCGAACATGGGATTGAAGACAAGGTCCTCGTGATGACCGAGGGAGAGCCGGTTGTTTTATGAAGGAGAAAACGCTCAACACTCAGCGCCGAGTTATCGACGTTCAATGGATACCCGACCGCCGCAAGTGCGAAGATGCACCGGTTCACGCCGTGCGGGAAATGATGGATTCAACGCCGAACGCCCAACGCTCAACGTCCAACGCTCAAGGATCGGGTAAGCCGCGCTTCGACCTAGAAGATCGACTGCTTGAATTCAGCGCGCGGATTGTTCGATTGGTTGACTCGCTGCCAAATACTAGAGCCGCAAACCACCTCGGAGGTCAGCTGCTCCACTGTGGAACTTCGCCGTACGGAAATCACGGCGAGGTCGAAGCTGCAGAATCGCGCAAAGATTTCGTTCACAAATCAAAGGTTTGCCTCAAGGAACTGAAGGAGACTCGTCGCTGGTTAGGGCTGATAGCGAAATCATCGATGATCCCAGCACCGAAAATGAGTGCGATCCTCAACGAGGCGGAAGAGCTCATCAAAATTTTCTTCTCGAGCGTCCGAACGGCCGAAAGAAATGTGAAATGATGATGCGAGTTCCCGCATTAGGCGTTGGGCGTTGAGCGTTCGGCGTTGGACGTTGAGAGAAATCGCGATGCACGTAGTTCGCACGCGTTCCACATTAATCGGAGCCATTTCAGCCGGATTCATCGTCGTCTTTTTCTGCCTTATCCTTCTCTGGCACAATCCGCTCGCTTTTTGGAACGACGATTATGAATTGTCTGTTCTGCCCGTGTTCGCAGACATGGCGCGCAGTTGGTCGGAAGGCCATTGGCCAATCCTAAGCCCCTATTCGTGGGTCTGCGGCAATCTCGCCGGAGAATTTCAGTACGGAGTGTTCTCGGTTTTTGTGAACGCAGTCATCATCGCCGTCTGGAAATTTCCGCTCATATTTCCTCAGCAAGCAGCCGCCGTCTCCATTGCGCATCTTTTTGCTCTGTCGGTGGGCGCGTTTTTGCTCGCGCGCGATCGCCAATTTTCAGTTCCCTTGTCGATCTTTGTTGCGCTTGTCGCTTCTTTGAACGGTTGGATCATTTGTTGGGGCGCGACCGATTGGTTCGGCGCGCTTGGTGCTTTTACATGGCTGCCTTGGGCGTGGTGGGGCGTGGCGCGAGCGCTCGATCCCCAGCGAGGCAAATGGAGATTCCTCTGGCCGGCGCCCTTTGTGTACCTCGTCGTAACTGGCGGATTTCCCTACACGGTTTTGATGTTGCTCCTATTGATCGCATGGCTGGTACTCAAGTCGTTAGCCGAAACGCGAAGCATTTTTTCCGTCGTGCCAATGCTCTCCGGCGTGGCACTCGGCTTCGGGTTATCGGCGCCCGCGTGGCTCGCGATTCTCGATTTGGTTCAGGGTTCAGCGCGCGAATTACAGGCAGCGAGAGCGCATTGGCAATGGCTTGTTTCACCAGCGGCTTTGCCCGGACTCATCTTGCCATGCTGGACCGTTAATTGGGCCGATTTTTCCAATCGCTACTTGCCACATACAGCGATGGAACTGGCTTGTGGGCTTGCCGCTCCGGCAGCACTGATTGGTGGGTTAGCGTGGCGCGGACGTCTGCTTGTTAGGCAAATCAAATGGGAGTTGGTCCTGCTCTTGTTCGTCCTCTTGCTCTCCATGATCCCCACAGCTGGGCTTTTTCGGTGGAGTTTTCGTTGGCTGCCGTTTTTTCATTTGGTTCTCGCGGTCTGCGCGGCAGAAGCGTTGCACCTGCGACCAGGATCACCGATCGCGGCTACAGCGGCACTCGCTCTCACTGCCGTTACGAGCAGTGCGATGCTAATTCTGCGTACGACTGGTTCGTACGCTTTCCCGTTGACATGGATCTTTCTTGGGCTGGCGGTCTTTTGGTGTCTTTGGGAGGTCGCGTTGCGCGATTCTGAACTTCAGGAATGGGCACCCGTGGCGGTCACGTTTTTGGCGTTGCTCGCGACATACATCTACATCCCGACGAACTGCGGCGTTCCGACGTACAATTTCTCTCAGCACCTGCTTAAGCCTGCGCCGCTCGATCCAGCGCGCCTTTATCTCAGCATTTATCCGTGGGCGGAACTTACCTATTGCGTATCAAACAAACCCCAGGCGGTCGGAGAAGTTCTACGTCCGGGAAGCACACCGATGTGGGCCGGACTGCATTTCATCAATGGCTACAGCCCGATTCGGCCGGCTGGCGTGGCCCGTGAATTCGCGACTTCAATTCACGGTGAGATCAATCCCGATGTAGGAAGTTATTTACTCAATAACCAGGCGGGTAAGGATGGTGAACTAGCTTTATTGGGCGTGGATGGAATTGTTGTTGCGCGAGAATTGGATTTCACGCCCCAGCCGGCCTCTGAATGGGAAGCGGTTCTTACAACAGACGAAGGACGAGTCTTTCATCGACGCGGTGCTCCATTCGCGCGAGTGCGTTCGATAAGTTCCATTGATTCGCGGCCTGGAGAGCAATTTGTCATAGCAACTGTTTCGCGAATCAATAATTCACGAAATCGAGTGGAAGCAGATATCGATGTCTCCAATGGTAATCGTCCTGCTTTGCTCGCTTTTTCCAGGCCATACTTTCGCGGGTACAAAGCAAAAATGGGCAATCAAAAACTCGCCGTCACATCGTATCGCGGATTATTCCCATCTGTCGAAGTCCCAGCTGGTGCTCATGGACGGCTTGCTCTTATTTATCAACCAGCCTGGTTGATTTTGGGAAGTGCAACCACCGCCACGTGCGTTCTCATAATCCTGCTGGCATTCATCTTAAGAGGCAGAACAAACAACTGACTTTTTGCTGCCCCTGCGTTGGCGTTGCGACGCAGCCCCGCGAGGGGAATGCTTAAGCTCGCATGCGCCGGAGGATACGTGCAAGCCTGTCTGTCTTCGCTTTTTTTAGCTTGAGGTAACATGCTGCCCATTCGTGGGAGATTTGATTAGCTTGTTTTTCAACAGCTGGCGGCGGAATTTCCAAGTCCGGCGGAAGTGGCAATTCGAGAAATTCCAGGATCCGCTCCGCGGCGATGCGGTGAGACGTGACGACGTCTTCATAAAAGAGAATCAGAGGCTCAATTTGATTTTCGCGAAAATAGTTCGCCCAGCCGTCATCGTGTGCTGCGATCCGGTTGCACCATTCGTCGATTACCTTGAAATCGAACTTGGGTATGGCGCGCGGGTGCGTTTTTTTTTCTGCTTTTTGACTCCAGATGCCTGTCTGGCATGCCATGGCCCAGGAGACCGCCTGCTCGACATGGTTCCGGCGGCGCATCCAGATGTATTTCGGGTTGCGGAAAACAGCCGCGAGAAGTTGCGCCCCATTAAGATTTTTATATGCGGGAATTTCCTGCAACATCTGGAGCATTCGTTCGAAATAGCTCCACATTACGACGGTCCCGAAGACTCCATTGGCTGTGGTCTTTTGCCGCAAAACATTTTGCACGTAGGCGAGGCGCGATGGCGCGCCCCAGCGTTTTTCCCAGGTTTCTCCGGGCTTACATAAAAAATGCTCTTCTGGCGACGCCGCTATGCCGGTGCTTCGAAGGATGCTGCAAAGCAAATGCGTCCCGCTGCGCTGAACGGAAGTAATGATGTAAGAAATTGCAGGGTTCACTGCGGAAACATGTCTGCAATTATTTAGTGAGCCTGACGAGTTAATTTAAAAATCATGCGGGAGTGATTTTCGAAAATTTCCGAACGAGCGACCCGGTGATGCGGACGAAGATTACAGCTTTTTGGGAGTTTCCAATAGCTCGATCACTCGTTTCAGTAAGCGTCCTGCGCCGCCGCCGTCAATACTGCGATGATCAAAGCTCAGCGTGATCTGTGCCTCGGTTCTCGGCATGAATTCCTTTTTCTGTTCGTTCCATGACGGAACTTTTTTTCCGGCCCCGAGACCAAGCAGCAATGTCTGGTCCGGCAGCGGAATTGGCGTGCCCCATTCCATTCCAAAAGTTCCGAAGTTTGAAACGGTTGCGATGCCGCCGGCTTGCATGTCTGGCGAGATGCGCCGCTGGCGGGCCAGCTCGATGAGCTCCTTGTATTTCGTCGCAAGGTCGGCGAGCGAAGTTTTTTCGGCAGATCGGATCACCGGCACCATGATTCCATCTTCGGCCTCAACCGCAATTCCGACGTCGATTGAAGTTGACTGCACAACGCGATTGCCGATTAATTTCGCCGCCGCGCCGGGAGTTTCTGCAAGCGCGAGCGCAAGCGCGCGCAACGCGTAGAGGCCTGGGCCGGGTTTGGGATCGCGCGACTGTCGATCCTGCAGCACGGGATCGAGATTTACCGACGAACCAATCGTTGAAAGCGGCCGCATCCAACTTCGCCGCATCGCGTCTGCCACACCCGTGCGAATCGCAGAAGCATCCTGCGCCATTTGGCTCTCTATTTTATGCAGAAAATTTTCGAGATCTTTAATTGTGACGCGGTTGCCCGCGCCCGTGCCCATGATTCCGGCAAGATCGGCAGTTGTTAACTGCAGCTCGGCCATCCTCGCGCGAATACGCGGGGACATGAACGTCGCGCCTTTCGATGTAACTGGAACAGGCAATCCGCCGGCGCGTGCGCCATCGCCGTCGCGCCCGGCCACTTTCTTCTCACGCGCGGGAGCGACCTCTTGATCAGCGCGCGCAGGAATCTCCTCCGCGACTTCGCGCTGCGCCGGAGAAGGCGCCTGCTTTGCAAATCTCGCAGCGTCTGCCTCGCTCGCTTCCACGTAGCCAAGGACTGCACCGACCGGATAAGTCTCTTTCAATTGCACGGTGATTTGAGCAATCTTGCCTTTACACGGCGTCGTCACGCCCATTACCGCTTTGTTGGTTTCGACGTCTAAAATTTCCTGATCATCCGCAACCTCGTCGCCGGGCTTTACCTTAATATCGACAATTGTGGCTTCGGCGATCGATTCGCCTAGCTGTGGCATGATGATTGGGACTTGCGGCATAAATTTTACTCTCGAAGCAGCGCGCGAGCTTTTCGCGCGATCTCTTTTGCATTGGGTCTGTGGGCCGACCAAAGATTTGGATGATAAGGAATCGGAGTGTCTTTCGCGTTGAGCCGCTGCGGCGCGGCGTCCAATAAATGAAAACCCTCGGCCGCGGCGCGCGCAATCACCTCGGCTGTTACGCCGCCCCATGGAAACGATTCTCCCACACACAAGAGGCGACCTGTGCGCGCGACTGAGGCGAGAACTGTATTAGTATCGAGCGGTTTAACCGAGCGAAGATCGATAACTTCAATTTCAAAACCTTCGCCGGCCAATTGTTCCGCGACTGCGAGAGCTTCGTGCACCATCGCGCTGTAACTCACAATGGTAAGGTCGCGCCCTTCCCGCGCTATGCGTGCCGTGCCGGTGGGCACGCCCTGGGTCGGTAGCTTGTCCGCCTTGAGATGATAGTAGAGGTACTTGTGCTCGCAATAAACAACCGGATCGTCGATGGCCACCGCTTCAATCAGCATGGTGTAGGCGTCTTCTACCGTCGCAGGTGTCATGACGATGAGTCCCGGGTAATGCGCATAAATTGATTCCATCGATTGACTGTGGAATGGCCCGCTGCCTTTTGTGCCGCCGGAAGGCAGACGAACGGTGATAGGGACCGGTACATTTGTCCGCCAGTAATGCGTGCCGGCGTTGTTCAGGATTTGGTTCAGGGCGATACTGGAAAAATCGGCAAACTGCATTTCGACAATCGGTCGCATTCCCTCGATCGCGGCCCCGATCGCGGCTCCAACCATCGCGTCTTCGCTAATTGGCGTGTTCAGTACGCGTCCGGGAAATTCTTTAGCAAGACCTTTCGTCGCTTTGAAAGCGCCGCCAAAAGTGCCGCCGACGTCCTGTCCATAGATAAACACGCGCTCGTCGTCACGGAGTAGCTTTGCCTGCGCCTCGCGAATTGCTTCGAGATATGTAATGCTCATTGCAGGCTATCCACAAGGTCGCGCACGGAGATTGCGCACCAATCTTCTTTGTCGCCTTCCGGCGGCGCCTCTTTTTGCGCAGTGGCAATCGCCTCATCCACCTTCGCCACTGCTTCTTTGCGCCACTCAGTCAGCGTTTTGGCATCGACCAGATTCAAATCAGCGATTGTTTGCTCAGCGACTTTCAAACAATCGCGCGCAAATGGTTCACGCTTGATCTCCTCAGTCACGTAACTGGCATCGTCGTGTTCACCGTGGCCGGAAAGCCGCAGAACGGAGGCCACGACCAACTGTGGCGGACGTCCTGCGCGTGCGCGTTTGACTGCGCCGCCGATTATCTCGAGGCACGCACTGAGATCGGTGCCATCAAGACTGTAACCTTCAAAGCCATAACCGATCGCGCGATCGACTAGATCGTGGCACGCGAACTCACGGTCATTCTGCGTGGAATAAGCATAATGATTATTTGTCGCGACGATGACCAGAGGCACCTGTTCTACTGCCGCGATATTCATTCCTTCGTGAAACGCACCGGTTTGCATTCCGCCTTCGCCGATGCACGCCAGGCCGATAAAATCTTTCTCTCCCTTAAAGCGTTTCGCCATCAGCGCGCCCACAGTCACGGAAATCATCGCGCCGAGATGGCTAACCATGGCGAGCTGGTTTTGCTGCGGGCGACCTCGATGGATGTTGCCGTCACGTCCGCGCATGGGACCCTGACGCGAGCCTAGATAAGTTCGTGTAACATCCAACAGCGGTTCGCCGAACGCGGATCGTCCCGCCTGGTCACGAATCAACGGCGCGAAGATGTCGCCTTTTTGCAGGAACAAGCCACACGCTGCGCTGACCGCCTCCTGGCCCTTTCCGATGTAGACACCGCCAGTGATCAGGCCGCCCCGATACAGACTAACGAGTTTTTCCTCCAGCGTACGCGTCAGCAGCATCCAACGATACGCTTCGAGGAAGCGCTCATGCGGCGGCGAGGGCTTTTTGGTTTTCGATTGGCGCTGCGCCGTCTGAAGCATCCGACAATTTTACGCGAGATCGGCCAGCCCGCGCAAAAAAATTTTACACCCTCACGACTTGCTCTCCGGAGAGCCACAAGCTGCCGATAGCTCCAAGCTGGCAACCTGCGCTCTCCCGGAGAGGAAATTACCGCGTTGCAAGCACGAGACGTTGTTGTCTCGACTTCTGTTCTACGTTCGCAAACGTTTCTGTGGAGACTTGCTGTGGTGCCGTCAATTTCATCCCCACGAGCTTGCTCACGCCGCGCTCTTCCATCGTCACACCGTACAGTACGTCGGCCTTGGCGATGGTGCGTTTGTTGTGCGTGATGATGATGAATTGACTCTGTTCTATGAACCGGTCCAACACGCGGACAAAGCGATTGATGTTGCCTTCGTCCATTGCTGCATCCACTTCGTCGAGAATGCAGAACGGACTTGGTCGTACCATGTAAATTGCGAACAGCAACGCCACAGCAACCATGGAACGCTCGCCTCCGCTTAGCAGGGAAACGCTTTGTAACTGTTTGCCCGGAGGTTTGGCGCTGATTTCGATTCCGCAGTTGAGCGGATCGTTTTCGTCGAGCAAGGACAGGTCTGCGCGTCCCCCGCCAAAGAGCTCTTCGAACATTTCACGGAAGTGGATCCGTACCTGAGCAAAGGTCTCGCTGAACAACTTTTTCGTAGTCGAGTTGATCTGCGCAATCACATCCAGCAATTCGCGACGCGAATTGGTAAGGTCATTGTTCTGCGTTTCGAGAAACTTGTATCGCTCTTCCAGTTCGTCGTACTCGTGAACAGCGTCCAAGTTCACTGGCCCCATATTATCGAGTTGCGTTCGAAGGTCGCTAATAAGCTGTTCGACATCAGGAGGGGCGAGCTCCGGCGAGCCCGGCATCGCAGCCGCTCCGCCCTCCACTTTGTCATTGCGTTTCAATTGCGCTCGCAGAGTTTTTTCAAACGCAGCCTGGTCCTGGCTAAATTCGCGCAAATTGATTTGATATCGGCGTGAAACGCGTTCGGTGAGATTATCGATCTTCAACTGCAGTTCTGCCTGGCGCACTTGTTCTTTGGAACGGGAGTCGCGCAGATCATTCAACGAGTTTCGAATTGTGCGCAGATTCGACTCCGCTTCGTTCATCGTTGTCGAGCGCTCCCTGCGCTGTTCAATGAGCGAGGCTAACGCTCCCTCAAGAACCGCACGTTGCCCGGTTTGTTTCTCGATGGCTGATTCGGCCGTTCGCGATTCTTCCGCCTGCGTGGTCAGCCGCTTCTCGAAATTGATGATCTCAGCCTGGCGTGCCGCGATTGCCTCCACAAGTTCCGCGTCACGCGCGCTCATCGGCTGGCGCTGCGCGATAAGATATTCGTAACGCTGTCGCTCGGTGGCGGCGGTAAGACGCAATTCGTTCAGTTGCTCTATTGCCTCGTTTCCGCGCTTCGCGACATCGTCCTTCGCAGCCCGCAATATCTCTTGCTCGCCTTGGTTCGCAGCCAGCGTCGCCTGTTCTCCAGCCAATTCGTCTTCCAGTTTTGCAATGCGTTCGTCTGCGGCCTGGATTTGTCGGGCCAGCGTAGTTTGCTCAGAGCGAACCTGGGCCTGCTTTTGTTCGCCCTCTTGCAGTTCTCGCGTAAGAAAAAGAATTCGGTTGTCGCAATCAGATTTTTCACGTTCCGCCGTTTCGTAATCTCGACGGGCTTCTTCCAACTCGCCGCCCGCTTTTTCCAGCGCCGCTCTGGCGTCGTTGCATTCTTTAAGCAGAGCGTCCCGTTGCTTACGGATCTCAGAACACTCCCTGTCCAGCGCGGACATTCGCGCTTTGCGTTCGAGTAGAGAATCCGCCGATGTTTCCCTGCTCCCACCAAACACAACTCCCTCGGTCGAAATCAATTCGCCATCCACCGTGGCAGCAGCGATTTCGCTGTGCTTTTTCTTCGCAGCCAGGGCGTCATCGAGATTCTGAAAGATTGCAACATCGTGAAGCAATTGTGCAACAAGCGATGCGATCGGCTCCGGCGCTTTCACTTTGTCAATCGCCCAACCGAGCGATTTTTCAGGAGCCCGTTTTACTCGCTCTTTTGTTGTGCCATTACCGAGTTGTGGAATGACCAGCGCCGCCTGACCGAGTTTCTTCTCTTTCAAAGCCGCAATAATTTCGGGCGCCAATTGTGCATCATTTAGCACGATCGCCTGCAAATTTCGGCCCAGCGCAGCTTCTATCGCCGGAATGAAATTCTGATCCACGTCGAGATTCGCAACCAAAGCGCCCGCCAAGGCAGGCTTGATTCGTCCCGCGACGGCGGGATGCAGGCCCTTAAGCACGGCTTGGGAACCCTCCCCAAGACCCTCGCCCTCTTCGTTGAGCTGACGAAGAATTTCAAGACGCGATTCTTTTTCTGCCTGGCCGCGCTCAATGGCGGCGAGCTCTTTCTCTGTGCTGGCGACACGTTGTTGATGGTGTCGCAGCGTCTCCTCGCTACTCTGAACAGCGCCTCGACAGCGATCGAGTTTGTTCTGGAGATTCTCGGCCGCCGCCCGTGCAGCGTTGGTGTCGTCCTGGATTCGGGTGCGGGCGGTCTCTATGTTGGAAATCGCGGTATCTAAACCGCGCCGATTCTCCTCTGTCGTTTCACGGCGAATTTTAAGTCCGGAAATCTCATCCTCCAGGTCGGCAATTCGGCTCTCGATTTCTGACGCTGCTTTTTCCAGCGTCTCGAGTTTCGATTCATGCTCGCTTCTCTCGGTGCGAAGGTCCGAGAGTCGTCCCGTAAGTTGATTTAGTTCCGTTTCTTTGGTCTGCAGAGCCTCGCTCGTCTTTTCAATCAGCGCGTTCGCCTGTTGAATTTCTTTGCCTTGCTGTTCGCGTTTAGTTTCAGCAACAGCAATATCGTTTCGGGAACGTTCGATCAGTTCGTTCAGTTCCTCGGCCCGCTGCCGATTGAATTGGATTCGATTTCGATGCGCATTAATTTCGCTCTCAAGATGCTGGAGTTCACTGCGGCTGCCCGCAATTCGGGCATCGATCTCTTCCAAAGCGTTGCGCTGCTCGGCCAACTCGTTTTCGTCCGCTTCGATTTTGGCGCGAGCCAAATCTTCTGATTCGCCGAGGCGCGCAATCTCAGCCTGGCAATGGGCGAGATCCGTTTCGAGCCCCTCGAGTTGCTTGCGCGAATAATGCGTATCAAGGACGCGAAGATCGTCGTGCAATGCCTGGTAACGCCTTGCTTTGCCCGCCTGGCGCTGCAACGACCCGATTTGACGTTTTACTTCCTTAATGATGTCGCCAATGCGCAGGAGATTTGCATCGGTCGCTTCCAGCTTGCGTAGCGCCTCGCGTTTTTGCGTCTTGTATTTTGTGACCCCGGCTGCCTCCTCAAACACTGCGCGTCGATCTTCAGGGCGCGAACTCAGGATCATATCGATCTTGCCCTGTTCCATCATTGAGTACGCGGAGCGCGCAATGCCGGTGTCGGCGAATAGACTTTGAATATCGCGAAGTCGACACAAGGTTTTGTTCAGGAGGTACTCGGAGTTGCCATCGCGATAGACACGACGCGTTACGCGAACGTCGTGCCAGTCGATGCCGAGTTCTTCAGCGCAATCGGTGAAGGTCAGAGAGACCTCGGCGAAGCCAATAGGCTTGCGCGTCTCGCTGCCATCGAAAATCACATCCGCCATCTCATCGCCGCGCAAAGATTTTGCAGATTGCTCGCCAAGTACCCAGCGAACGGCATCGAGCACGTTCGACTTTCCGCAACCGTTCGGGCCAACAATAGCAGTGACACCTTCATGAAAATTAAGAAGCGTTTTGTCGGCGAACGATTTGAAGCCGAGCAGCTCGAGCGATTGTAAATGCATGATAGGCCAAACCTCGGGCCTGTGGAGGTCAATACAGCAGG
>QHOS01000161.1 GCA_003219415.1 Verrucomicrobiota bacterium
CCAGATATCGGTTTCCTGCATCGAGGCGACGAGAAAATCGCCGAGAACATGCAATACAACCAGTTCGTCCCCTACACCGATCGGCTCGATTATCTTGCCCCACTTTCAAATAATGTAGCTTACGCGCTGGCCGTGGAAAAATTGATGGACTGGGACGTCCCGCCGCGCGGCAAAGCGATTCGCACAATTTGCTGCGAAACATCCCGCATCTCTTCACATTTGCTTGGTATAGGCGCGATGGCTCTCGATCTAGGCGCGATGACAGTTTTTTTATACACATTCACCGAGCGCGAGAAACTTTATGACCTTTTCGAGCTGTTGACTGGAGCGCGTTTCACCACGTCTTACACGCGGGTGGGCGGACAGATACGGGATCTTCCGGAGAGCTTCATTCCGCAGCTCGAGAAATTCCTCGATGAATTCATTCCGAGTCTGGACGAATGCGACAAGTTGCTCACGCGTAATCGCATTTTTGTCGATCGGACAAGGGACGTCGGGGTGATCTCAAAAGAGCAGGCCATGGCGTACGCGCTTTCGGGTCCAAACCTGCGAGGCAGCGGCATCGAGCACGATTTGCGGCGCAAACATCCATACCTCGATTACGCACAATACGATTTTGACGTGGTGATAGGCAGTGCCGGGGACTGTTACGATCGCTATTTGGTGCGAATCGAGGAGATGCGCCAAAGCGTGCGCATCCTGCGTCAGGTAATCGATAAATTGCCGGATGGGCCCATCAATGTAGCCGATTGGAAAAACATGGCGCCTCCCAAATCGCGGGTCATGACGAAGATGGAAGAGTTAATCCATCATTTTATTGTGGTGACGGAGGGACTCGACGCGCCGCCAGGCGAGATTTACTTCGCAGCGGAAAATCCAAAGGGCGAGCTGGGCTTTTATATCAACAGCAGAGGTGGCGGCGTACCTTATCGCTTGAAGATTCGCGCGCCGTCATTTGTGAACCTAAGTATCCTCCCGGATCTCTTGCCGGGTTGCATGGTCAGCGACGTGCCAGCTGTGCTGGGCAGTCTGGACTTCGTCATGGGAGAATGCGACAGATGAACATGCTGCGATCCATTTCTCGATTTTTGCTCGTCCTCCTGCTTGCGCTTGGAGTTTCGTGCAGTCCGGGCAAACGCATCACGAAGGCGAACGTGGAGGAGGTAGAAGAGGGAATGTCGAAAAAACAAGTGGAATCAATCCTGGGACACCCCACCTCCAGTCCCAGTGAAGATCTTGGTATCATGAAAAAAACGACTTACGTTTACCGGCAGGGTAAAGATTCGGTGACGATTGTTTTCAAAGACGACAAAGTGCAATCGAAGGAGAGCACATTGTCCCGTTAAATCTGACACCATCGTGGACTCGACGAACACGCGTGTTCCCGCCGAGTTAGAGCGGAAAATGGATGCGGCAATCGCGCGATATCCGCACGATCACCAGCGGAGCGCGGCGATGCCGCTGCTCCATTTGTGGCAGGAACACTTCGGTTTTATCAGCGATGAGGCAGTAATCTGGATCGCAGCGAAGCTCAGCCTCGAGCCAATTAACATTCTCGAGCTGGTCACCTTCTACCCGATGTTTCGTCAGGAACCGGCGGGCAAGACACACATCCGTGTTTGCCGAACGCTCAGCTGCGCAATGGCCGGCAGCTATCAATTAATGGAAAATCTATGCGCGGCGACTGGAATTGACCGCGAACGACAGGGTGAAGGAATGCATAATCCCATTTCCGTTAGTGCCGATGGCAATTACAGCGTCCAGTTCGTTGAATGCCTCGCGAGCTGCGGCACGGCGCCTGTTTGCATGGTGAATGAGGATCTGCACGAAAACGTAAATCGAAATTCCGCGACCGATCTTCTCAAGGAAGGGCGGTCTCTAGTCCGCCCCACCCCAAGCGGCGGACTGGAGACCGCCGCTCCTTGGGCTTCATCTCGTCACTCCCTGGAGCGTCGATTGATTTTTAAGAACATCGGACGCGAAGATTGGACAACCGACATCGATTGTTACCTGCGCGGCGGCGGCTACGAGCAATTGAAGCAAGCGCTAACGATGTCGCGCGCGGAGATTGTCAATAAAGTCAAGAACTCGGGGTTACGCGGTCGCGGTGGCGCGGGTTTTTCATGCGGCCTGAAGTGGAGTTTCATCAAACCGGACGAAAAACGACCGGTATACCTAATCTGTAACGCCGACGAGTCCGAGCCAGGCACGTTCAAGGACCGCTACATCATCCATGAAGATCCGCATCAGCTACTCGAAGGAATTCTAATCTCCTGTTTCGCGTTGAATGCGCGCACCGCCTACATCTATATCAGAGGTGAATTCCCGGAAGGCGCAAAAATCCTTGAACGCGCCATCGAAGAAGCGCGGGAACACAATTTTCTTGGAAAAAATATTCTCGGCTGCGGATTCGACGCCGAGGTTTACATCCACCGCGGAGCAGGCGCTTATATCTGTGGCGAAGAGACTGGCCTGATCGAATCGCTTGAGGGCAAACGCGGCTATCCGCGAATCAAGCCGCCGTACTTCCCGGCCGTGCTGGGTCTCTACATGTGCCCAACAATCGTGAACAACGTGGAAACACTTTGCCATGTGAAACACATCATCGCCATGGGCGGCGCGGAGTATGCCCGGCTAGGCCGGCCTAATAACACCGGCACAAGAATCGTCTGTGTGAGCGGAGACGTGCAGCGACCCGGTTATTTCGAAATTGAAGTGGGCACAGTGACCATGGGTCAGCTTATTTACGAAATGGCCGGCGGATTGAGACCGGGCCGAAAACTCAAGGCAGTCATTCCGGGTGGCAGCTCCGCGAAGGTTCTTCGGGCTGATGAGCGATTCAAACTGAAACAGCGCCAGCCCGACGGATCAATGACCGAACGCGAGATGTCGATTAACGAAATCCCAATGGATTTCGATTCGCTAACTGCAGCCGGTTCAATGGCCGGTTCCGGAGGTGTCATCGTGCTGGATGACTCCCGCGACGTGGTTTGGGTGCTCAATAACATCAACGAATTCTATGCTCACGAAAGCTGCGGTCAGTGCACACCTTGCCGTGAGGGCTCGCTTTGGATGAAGAAAATCACCGACCGCATGTTGCGCGGCGGTGGTGTAACAGAAGATCCAGACACGCTAAAGACCATCGGCGATAATATCGCCGGTCGTACCATCTGTGCGTTTGGCGAAGCTTGCGCCTGGCCGACGCAAAGTTTTGTCCAGAAATTTCCCGAAGAATTCGCCGCGCGCGCTCAAAAGCCAATGCCGCCGCCGCTGCCGCCTGAATATACGTCGGACGAGCTCGTTAAAGAGGAGTCGATTCCTACAGTTCCCATGGCCCATGATCCAGGCTGGGAAAAAGCGGGAGCCGCAGGAATGATTTAGAGTGAAATCTCATGCTCCTGCTCGTGATCGTAATCCTAATCGGGCCTTTTCGATCATGAGCATGAGCACGATTACGAAAAGATAATGTCGGATCAAGCGCCATCATCGCAGATGCTAAACGTCCAGATCGATGGCGTGTGGCATCAATTTCCAAAGGGAACGCGCGTAATCGAAGCGTGCGAACAGGTTGGCAGTTATGTGCCACGTTATTGTTATCACAAGAAATTGAGCTCGCCGGGCAATTGCCGGATGTGCCTTACAGAAATGGGATTTCCAAAACTCGGCCCTGACCGCAAACCGGAGCTTGGTCCGGATAACAAACCGATCATCAACTGGATGCCGCGACCGCAAATTTCCTGCGCCCAGGATGTCGCCGAGGGAATGGGCGTCAGGACTAATTCTCCCTTAGTGAAGGAATGCCAGCGCGGCGTGATGGAGTTTCTACTCATCAATCATCCACTTGATTGTCCCATATGCGATCAAGCGGGAGAATGCCGGTTACAGGAGTTCAGTGTCGATTTCGGCACGAGCAAATCGCGTTTCCTCGAAAACAAAGTCAAGAAACCGAAAAACGTTGTGCTCGGGCCGCGCGTTAGGCTCGATGATGAGCGCTGCATTCTCTGTTCGCGCTGCATTCGTTTTTGTCAGGAGATCGCGCACGATGATGTACTCGGGTTTGTCGATCGCGGTAGTTATACGGTGCTGACCGCGTATCCCGGCAAGCGGCTGGAAAATAATTATTCGCTTAACACGGTCGATATTTGTCCGGTCGGCGCGCTCACTTCCACCGATTTCCGTTTCAAGATGCGTGTCTGGTTCCTGAAGGAAACCAAGAGCATCTGCACTAGTTGCGCGACGGGTTGCAACACGGTTATCGGCAGCCGTGAAGATGTGATCCATCGACAGACGCCACGTGAGAACGATCACGTCAATTCATGTTGGATGTGTGATTACGGACGGCTGAACTTTAAGTATCTCGAAGCTGAAAACCGTTTGCTCGAACCGCAGATTCGTTTCGGGGAAAAACTCATCCCCACTGACTGGTCCACCGCGATCGCGCAAGCTGCGCTTCAGCTAAAAGGGTTCTCCGGTTCGGAAATTGCCATCATTGCTTCTGGCCGGATGACGAATGAAGAGCTTTGGCTCACATTGCAGTTAGCGAAGTCGTTAGATACGCAGCGAATCGACATTGTCCCGCGCCGCGAGCCTGGTGATAACATCCTGCTCAGCGAAGACCGTAATCCAAATACAAATGGCGCGCGGCTCATTCTTGGATCGAAATCTGAGCCGGGCGCGAACCTGCTTGCGATCGCCGATGCCGTGAGAAGTGGAAGAATCAAGG
>QHOS01000162.1 GCA_003219415.1 Verrucomicrobiota bacterium
GTTTCGATGACTCGCAACAGCTTTGCCTGCTGAGCGAGCGGAATGTTTGCGATCTCGTCCATGAAGAGCGTGCTCTCGTCCGCAAGTTCGAATCGACCTGCTCGATCCGTCTTTGCATCGGTAAAGGCGCCTTTGACGTGCCCGAACAGTTCACTTTCAAATAAGGTCTCGGATAGGCCACCCATATTCACGGTGATCATGGTACGCAACGCTCGCGGTGAGAGAGCGTGAATCGCCCGCGCAATTAAACTTTTCCCAGTCCCATTCTCGCCGGTAATCAGCACGTTGGCATCGGAAGGCGCGACCCGTGAAATCATTTCGAGGACAGGCCGCATCGCAGGCGATTGCGTAATCAAATCCGGCATGGTGCCGCGCAGCATTTCGTTTTCGGCTTCGAGCTTTCGTTCGCGACGGAGCGCTGCAGCGAGCTCAATTTGCGTCCTCACGATTGTTACCAATCGCTGGTTATCCCACGGTTTGGTCACAAAATCGCGCGCACCGCGTTTCATTGCGTCCACTGCCAGCTCAATGGTGGCCCAAGCAGTCATCACGACAATCGGCAGCATATTGTCGAACGCCTGAATTTTGGGAATTGCTGTTAAACCTTCCTGGCCAGAAGTGGTATCGCGTGTGTAGTTCAGATCCATCAGTAACAGCGCGTACTCTTTCTTTTCGAGCGCGTTGAAGATGCCGGCAAGCGACGTGACTGCTTCCGTCTGATAACCCTCGCCCTTAAGCAGGATTCGCAGCGCCTCGAGCACATCGCGCTGATCGTCTGCGATTAAAATCTTTGTCACTAACTATTTCTCAACCGCGTTTTGGGCGCGGTGTCAATTCGGTGTAGAACAAACCGCTAAGCATGATTCTGTTAAGTTTGCTCGGCAATTTCTTTGCATTGTTCGTGCCAACCCTGTTTATATCCGCCCAAATTCCAAGCTCTACCAGCGACCCGCGCGTCACCGGCTGGATTGCGATGTTCCTTTCAATGCCAGTTACGGGATCTCGCAGTCCCTATTTCGGGACGCATATCGTGAGACCAGGCCTAAACCATCGAGGTGAATCGGTATGCCTTTTGCTCGGCGCGGCGAATTAACCGAGTGCGCCGAAAGCAAGCCCAAGCCCGTATGTGACGACTGCAACGATGACACCAATCCAGGTCATTTCCAGACCGGATGCCCACCAGGAACGGATCGTGATCAGCGATTTCAATGCGCCCACGAGAAAGTGTGCCACCAGACTGATGCCGAACGAAATAATGACGGCTGTGACTCCGCCTGAGAAGAAGAACGGAATAATTGGAACAAAGGCGCCGATCGCCGTGGAAATGCCAGCCGAGGTCGCTGCCGTCCATTGATTCGGAAACCGGTGCTCGGACAACCCGAGCTCACTTTGTGCCATCGCCTGTACGAACTGCTCGGGTTGCTCGGCAAGACGTTCCGCCATTCTCTGTGATTCTTCCGGAGTGAATCCTTGTAATTGATAGAAGAGCGACATCTCTTCGATTTCTTCCTCAGGATTTTCTTCAACCTCGGCGCGTTCGCGCGAGATTTCGGCTTCATAGACTTCGGCTTCACTCTTTGCCGCGAGATAGGCGCCCGCGCCCATTGAGAGCGTCGAGGCGAGCATGCCGGCTAGACCGGAAATCAGAATGTAGTGTTGTTGATTGTTTGTCGCGCCGGCTACGCCCGAAACAATTCCAAATACCGCGCCCAACCCATCATTCGCGCCGTAGATCGCATCCGCCACCCAACTGCCGCCTCGCCCATGCCAGCGTTCGCGCTTCAGGATTTTGTCGAGTGCGGTACGCGGGCTAACCGGCGGCGCCATCGCGCTAAGCGCTCGCGCATGCGCTTTTTCCTCGATTGCGCTTCTCCGCAAGAATTCCTGCACATCTTGTTCGCCGGCCAAGGCACGCTCAGCTTGGTCATGAAATTCGGCTTCCTGCCGTTCCTCCGTCGCTTCCATCCGGCGAATAGCGATTTCGGCTCCTGCAATTTTGTTCCACCAACGGCTGAGCCGCCGGCCGATTGTGTTCTTCAGAACCGGTGGCTCTGCTCCGAGGTCTCGAAGTTTTGTCTCCCAACGGTGTGCGTGGCGCTCTTCAGCTTCGGCCATGCGCAAAAGAACGCCTTTGCGTCTCTCGTCCCGCTCGCGTTCGGCCAGATCGCGATACGTTTGCGCGGTCTCGACTTCTGCGCGCCAATTGCGTTTGACGACTTCGATCGTCTGCTTTGGTCGCGATTCACTTGAGGGGGCTCGCCGTCCGCCTGAGGGAGATCGGGGTTGCGGATCTTTCGATTCACGAGACGGATTTTCGCTGCTCATATGCGCTCAATCAGCTGGTTCTATCGCGGCACTGATCGCCGGCTCTGTTCTGGCCTTTAGTTGCTGCGCTGTAATTACAATCGCGACCGAACCGATAATCAGCGCGGCAGCAATCAGGACACGCATTGTTATAGTTTCCCCGGCAAAACTAGCGCCTAACAACACCGCTACAATCGGGTTCACATACGCATAGGTCGCGACTTTCGCCGGCTCGCAGTGACGCAACAGCCAGATATAGGCAGTATATCCAATCACGGCTCCGATGATTACCAAATAAATAAACGAAGCGAGCGACAAGATCGAGACCGAACCAGGATGAAAACGCGGCACCTCGCCGGTTACGATGCCTGCAAGCACAAGGAGCAATCCGCCGCAAAGCATCTGTTGAGCGGCAGTGAGAAATGGCGAGGCAGCGTGTTTCGCTGTACGCGAATAAAGCGATCCTGCCGACCAGATGAACGAGGAGACCAGCAGGATCGACATTCCAATCGCAGGATGTCGCCCGTCATTTGAAGAAAAATGCAAAGCAGGTCCGAGCAAAATGCCAACGCCAGCAAAACCGCCGACCAGGCCCATCCAGATAATTGGTGCTGGCTTGGGCGTCATGCCCATCGCCCAGCCTAGAATCACAATGTAAATGGGAACAATCGCCACGATTAGCGCCGCCAATCCTGTGTCGATATACTGCTCTGAAATTGTGACACCGCCATTCCCAGCGAGGAGCAAACAGGCTCCAATAATCAGTGATGTGCGCCAGTTCGCCCAGCTCGATTTATGGCTGCCCTGCGACCACGCGATGACATACATGATTACGCCTGCCAACAGGAATCGCATGCCAGCCATTAGAAACGGCGGAATAGTCTCGATGGCGAAGCGGATGCCAAGATAAGTCGAACCCCAAACGAGATAGAGAGCGGCGAAGGCAATGATAACTCGGATTTTTTTTGGCGCAGCCATTAAGAGGTAGTAACACGTGGTGAACGGCTAGGAATCATAGATTGCAGCAGGGTAAATACAGACTCTGCTTGGAGTCTGGTCTGCAAAAATCTATGAAAACTATGGGCGAAGCAGCCGGCAGCAAACTAGCTGCCGCGTCTGAAAAGGAATCGATACAACAACAGTAAGATCATGGCGCCGACGACTGACATGATCCAGCCGGCGACGTAATTTTCTCCGGCAAAAATGCGACCGACCCAGGTACCAACGAACGCGCCAGCGATACCGAGCAAAATCGTGATGATGCAGCCACCGGGATCTTTTCCTGGCATCAACAATTTCGCGATGGCGCCGACGACAAGACCGATCACCAGAACCCACAGAATAGAGTGAGAGCTAAAGTCCATAATGAACGAGTTCTATCGGATTTGATTGGTGCGAGGCAAGGAAATTGGTTTGGGGTGCGCCCGCCCCCCTAGAAGACGACGCTCACAGTTCGATCACCTGCGCAGAGTGAATGTCTTCGCTTGCCCGAATTTCTGTCAACAATTTTTCGCTCGGTGCAGTGTCGAGATTCAACACCGTGAGCGCGGTGCCACCGGCCTGATTTCGACTGAGCGACATTGTCGCGATGTTCACGCCATGGCCGCCGAGCAATGTGCCAACTCGTCCGACCATCCCGGGGCGGTCCGTGTTTTCCAATACCAGTACCACGCCATGCGGACGCGCTTCTACCGGACGACTGTTAATGTTTATGATTCGTGGAGTGACACCGAAAAACGCGCCACCGACCGACACGATCTTTCCTTCGCCGGCAGCGGATAATTCGAGCATGTCAGTATAATCTCCGGGTGCGCTTAGACGCGATTCGCTTACTTCCAAACCGAGAGTTTTCGCGAAACTGGGCGCGTTGACTTCGTTGACTTCGCTGCCGCCAGCTATTTGCAGGAAGCCTTTCAAGATTGAACGCGTGATTGCCGTCGTATCAACTTCGTTGACTTTGCCGCTGTAATTGATGTTGAGAGTTTCCACGCGCTTTGATGCAAGCTGCGACAGAAACCGGCCCAATTTTTCGCCAAAGCGCAGATGTGGTCCAATGATTGCCAGGGTTTTCGCATCGAGACTGGGCATGTTCACTGCATTGCGAATGGTGCCTTCGAGCAATGCAGCACGAATAGAGTGCGCGATCTCAATTCCGACGCTCTCCTGTGCTTCCGCGGTGGAAGCGCCGAGATGTGGGGTAAGAACAAGATTTGGCGCTCCGCGCAACAGAGAATCAGCTGGAAGCGGTTCAGTTTCAAAGACGTCCAATGCCGCAGCGGCCACATGCCCATCTTGCAAGGCTTTCAGGAGCGCGTTTTCGTCAATCAAGCCGCCGCGTGCGCAATTGATAATGCGGACGCCGCGTTTGGTTCTTTGCAATCGTGCTGCATCGAGAATGTGGCGCGTTTCTGTGGTAAGCGGTGTGTGCAGCGAGATGAAATCCGCGCTTGCAAGCAAATCATCGAGCTCATCCACCAGCTCGACCTGCAGACTGCGAGCGCGCGTCGCGGAAAGATACGGGTCGTAAGCGACCACGCGCATCCCGAAGGCAATGGCGCGCCGGCTGAGTTCGCTGCCAATCCGGCCCATTCCGATTACGCCCAGCGTTTTGTTGTAGAGCTCAACACCTTCGAAATTCTTTTTGTCCCAATTTTTGCTGCGAACGTTTGCGTCCGCCTGTGGAATCTTGCGCGCCGCCGAAAGCAACAGCGAAAACGCGTGCTCAGCCGTGGAAATCGTATTTCCGCCGGGCGCATTCAGCACAATGATGCCGCGGCGTGTGGCCGTCTCAACGTCGACGTTGTCCACCCCCACCCCCGCGCGCCCGACCACGCGCAACTTCGCGCCTGCATTCAAAATATCGGCGGTGACTTTTGTCTGGCTGCGTACGACAAGGCCACTGAAGTCGGGAATAAGATCGACAAGTTCCTTCTCGCTTAACCCGGTTTTGACTGCCGCCTCGATTGCGCCATCGCGGCAAAGCTCATCCACTCCACGCTGCGAAATTGCGTCGGCGATGAGAACCTTGGGCGTAGTCACGACAAGTCGAAACTTAAAACTTAAATCTTAAAACTTAAAACTGTTCTGTTTACGCTGTTGTCGTCATGCAAGAGCGCACAAAATCTTTCTACATCGTATTTGCCATCGCAGCGGCACTCATTGTTCCCGCTGCCATTGCATTGCGAACGGTTATTCATCCGGCAATTTTGCAATCCACTTCGGATAACCCGACGCCGCTCGGATACACATGGAGCCTGGCACTGTTCATTATTCCCATCGGAGTTCTGGCATGGTGGTTTGGTTGTCGACCTGATCTCAAGTTTCCACGAAAGGCATTTTGGAGGACTATCGCGGTGCTCGCACCGCTGGGCTTCGCACTGGATCTCCTCTTTGGTAACGCTTTCTTCATCTTTGCAAACAAAGCCGCCACACTCGGGTGCGACCTCCCTGCCTTAGGCGGAGCAATTCCAATCG
>QHOS01000163.1 GCA_003219415.1 Verrucomicrobiota bacterium
CTCGACTCTAACGAACACCACCTTGAGACTATCTCGAATTCCGATAATCCCTGTTTCTGACCACAAGGCCGACGAATACTCTTTAAGTCTAAAGCGCTGATAGTGGATGGGAACGCTGGATGAGGGACGGTAAATATATGAAGCACTTCTTTTTTGCCGGTGTTGGTCTCTTGCTCGTTTGTTTGACGGGGACTGCGTGCAAGAAAGCATCATTAACGCAGCAACCTCCGCTGCCGGTCAATGTCGTTACCGCAATCGAGAAAGAGGTAAACGAATGGGATGAATTCACCGGGCGTTTGGAGGCAGTCGAGTTCGTCGAAATCCGGCCGCGCGTGTCCGGTTATATTACGGACATTCGTTTCAACGCTGGTGCGATCGTCAAGAAAGGGGATTTGCTTTACGTGATCGATCCGCGCCCTTATCAGGCGGATTTTGATCGTGCCGCCGCTGAAGTCGAGCGAATGGATGCACAACTCAAGCTTGCGCAGATTGAACTAAATCGGGCGAAGGAGCTGCGGGATAAAAACACAATCTCGGCGAGCGAATTTGACCAAAAGGCCGCCACTTATCAGGGTGCTGCCGCTTCCAAGAGTTCGGCTGAAGCAGCGAAGAATGCCGCCGCGCTGAATCTGGAGTTCACGCAAATCAAATCACCGATTGAGGGCCGAGTCAGCGACGCGCGAATCACGCTGGGTAACCTTGTTCAGCCAGGCGCGGGTCCGGAAAACGTGCTGACCACGGTGATCTCGGTCGATCCGATTTACGCAAAGGTCGATGCTGACGAAAATGCGGTCCTAAAATATGTAAAGCTCAGCGAGCAAGGGAAACGCGTGAGCGCGCGCACGGCGAAGATCCCGGCTTTCATCGAGCTCGGTAACGAGACGGACTTCCCCCATGAAGGCTATATCGATTTCGTCGATAATCGCCTTGATCCTGGAACAGGAACAATTCGCGCGCGAGTGGTTCTAAAAAACTGGAACCCCAACTTCATTACGCCAGGTTTCTTTGCTCGCGTGCGCGTTGCGACTCGTCTGCAAATGCTGGAACCCGGTATGAGCGTCACGCCTGTGCCCGAACCAGCGGGGCCGGACACCAAGGCTAGCGTCACTCAAACGAAAGCCGCAAAATGACCGCCGCTCAGGCGCAACGGCGATCGCTATGAACTTCCCGCACTTTTTTATCGACCGGCCGATCTTTGCCGGCGTGATCAGCATCGTCATCACGCTCGTTGGCGTCATCGCGCTTTCGACCCTTCCGATCGCGCAATATCCCGATATCGCGCCACCCACTATTCAGGTGACGACCAATTATCCCGGCGCAAACGCAAAAGTTGTATCGGAAACGGTGGCGACGCCAATCGAGCAGCAAGTCAATGGCGTCGAGAACATGCTCTACATGTCTTCGCAGAGCACTAGCGACGGTAACCTGACACTGAGCATCACTTTCAAGCTCGGCACCAATCTCGATACTGCTCAGGTGTTGGTGCAAAATCGTGTCGCCATCGCAATCCCCGTGCTTCCGCCTGAGGTGCAACGCATCGGCGTCACAACGAAAAAGCAGTCGCCCGACATCACGATGGTCGTGCATCTGGTCTCGCCGGACGGGTCGCTCGATTCGCTTTTCACCAGCAATTACGCGCTGCTCCAGATTCGCGATGAACTCGCGCGCGTCGATGGCGTGGGTGACATCAATGTCTTCGGCGCGCGCGAATATTCGATGCGTCTCTGGCTTGATCCTCACCAGCTTTCTTCGCGTGGACTAACCGCGCAGGACGTCGTGACAGCAGTCCAGGAGCAAAATGTGCAGGTCGCGGCGGGAATCATCGGTGCGCCGCCGGTGCCGAAGGGAGCAACTGCATTTCAATACACGGTCAGCACGCAAGGCCGACTCACGGACGAAAAGGAATTCGGCGACATCATCGTTAAGACGGGTGCCAATGGACAAGTCACTCGCGTGCGCGATATCGCGCGGGTTGAGCTCGCGGCGCGCGATTACACGGTCAACAGCGGGCTCGGCGGAAAACCAGCGACCGCAATTGCCGTTTACCAACTCCCAGGCTCAAACGCGCTCGCCACTTCCGATGCGGTGCGGAAGAAAATGGCTGAGCTCAAGCAGCGTTTCCCCACCGGACTCGACTACACAATTGTGTACGACCCGACAGTCTCTGTCCGCGAATCAATCCACGAAGTGCAGAAGACGCTCTTCGAAGCGATCGCGCTGGTCGTTCTGGTCGTGCTTGTTTTTCTCCAGACCTGGCGCGCGGCGATCATTCCCCTCGTCGCGATCCCAGTTTCGTTGATCGGCACGTTCGCCGCGATGAAAGGGTTCGGGTTCTCGATCAATAACCTCTCACTTTTCGGCATCGTCCTTGCGATCGGCATCGTGGTCGACGACGCCATCGTCGTCGTGGAAGCTATCGAGCATCACATCGAAGATGGTCTGAGCCCACGGGACGCAGCGCGCAAAGCCATGACCGAAGTTGGCGGAGCGTTAGTCGCGATCGCGCTCGTGCTTTGCTCGGTTTTTATCCCGACCGCATTCATCAGCGGCATCACCGGGACATTTTTTCGACAGTTCGCGCTTACCATTGCAGTCTCGACTGCGATCTCTGCGCTCAACTCGCTCACGCTTTCCCCTGCCCTCGCTGCACTTCTGCTCCAGCCGCGCGGCGCGAAGAAGGATTTATTTCAACGCATACTCGACGGCCTGTTGGGATGGCTCTTTAAAGGATTCAACAGAGCGTTTGCGTGGAGCTCGAACGCATATGGCAACACCGTGGCGCGTCTTGTCCGACTCGCCGTGGTCATTTTGTTTATTTACGCAGGTTTACTTGGTCTCACCGGTCTGGGTTTCAAAGTTGTCCCGGGCGGTTTTCTCCCAACACAAGATCGCGGCTACGCTGTCGTGTTTGCTCAATTACCAGACGCGTCGTCGCTCGATCGCACTCAGGCAGTCGTGGACAAGATCTCGAAGATCGCGCTTGAAACACCCGGCGTGCTCAACACGGTTGAGTTCGCGGGATTCAATCTGTTCGGCGGCAATCAACCCAACACTGCCGCAGTGTTTCTTCCTTTCAAGGAATTCTCAGAGCGAACCACACGCGAACAGGGAATGCCGGCCATCCTGGCCAAGATAAATGCGCGCGTTCGCGCCGAGATTCCCGATGCTCTTGTCATAGCCTTTCCGCCACCGCCTGTGGCCGGAATTGGCAACGCCGGCGGCTATAAGCTCTTCATCCAAGATCGCGGCAACGCCGGCCTCGATGAACTGCAAACGCAAGCTTTCGCCATGATGACAAAAGCCAATCAAACGCCTGGCTTGATCAACAACCTGACGACGTTTCGCGCTAATGTGCCGCAGCTTTGGCTCGACGTTGATCGCGTCAAAGCAAAGAGCATGAACGTGCCCCTTAGTAACATCTTCGGGACGCTTCAGACTTATCTTGGATCGACATACGTGAACGATCTCACACTGTTTGGCCGGACCTATCGGGTCACAGCTCAGGCCGACTCGCAATTTCGTTTGACTCCCGATGACATTCGCTTGCTGAAGACGCGAAATAATTCGGGCGGAATGGTTCCGCTCGGTTCCGTGGCGACTGTGCAGGAAGTTAGCGGCGCGGACAAGATAACGCGCTACAACATGTTCACCGCAGCCGACCTGAGCGGCCAGCCTGCACCGGGCGCAAGCACTGGCGACGCGTTGACAGCCGTTGACCGTCTGGCCAAACAAATTTTGCCCACAAGTTTCACAACCGAATGGACGGAGATCGCGCTCCAGCAAAAGCTCGCAGGGAATAGCGCGATTTATATTTTCCCGCTCTGCGTTCTGTTCGTTTTCCTTCTACTCTCGGCGCTTTACGAAAGCTGGGCGCTTCCGCTCGCGATCATTCTGATCGTCCCAATGTGCCTCTTCAGCGCGATCGGCGGTGTTTGGCTTAGATCGATGGAAAACAACATCTTCACGCAAATCGGCTTTGTCGTACTCGTCGGACTTGCCTGCAAAAACGCCATCCTGATTGTCGAGTTCGCCAAACAAATTCAGGATCGTGATCGAAAGGATCGTTTCGCTGCGGCAGTTGAAGCTGGCCGCCTGCGCTTGCGACCGATCCTCATGACATCCTTTGCCTTCATTTTCGGTGTTCTCCCGTTAGTTCTCAGCACAGGTGCGGGTGCCGAAATGCGCCAAGCGCTCGGCACTGCAGTCTTCTTCGGGATGCTTGGAGTAACCGCCTTTGGTCTGCTTCTAACGCCGGTGTTCTACGTCGTAATCATGTGGTTCAAAGAGCGCCGTTCTAAGGTCACCGAATCGCCACCGGTCGTGATGGAAGCAGAAGCAGGCGTTTAGCGAATTAACCAAAATGCGGTGTGCGCCGCGTGACGTCCTTGTATCTCAAACGAGGGAACGAGCATTATCTCATTCTTGGCACTGCAAGATCTCTCGCACGCGAAATAGCGGCGCCTTCTTGGGCTCATCTATTTTACGAAATGAACACAAGCGAATCGCCGACGGCGTCGGCCGACACCGTAGTGGCGGTCTCCAACCGCCGATCGTTCCCGCTCCGCACCCTGATGGTTTGTTTCACCATCTGGCTCATTGCCACTGAAGTTCTCATTTTGGATCAGATTAAATTTAACGTCAGAATCGACCTGCTCGAGCAAGCCACACGAGCGATCCGCGGACCGCAGCTGTTGGTCCCAACGGAACGGTCATCCAATCTTCCAGGCGCCGCAAAAATGGAAAAACTATGAAGCCAAACCCTCCGCCGGATCAAAAAGCTTCTTTTCTTCCGCGCGACTAAATTGCAAAGCCGATCTCCTGCGATGCAGCGTGACGGGAAGATTGTGGGATACCGAAAAATCTCTCGCGCGCGTATTGGCGGGAGATTTCATCTGACTTGAACGTCAAGACACTTGACATGATACGAAGTTGAATAGGAAGACAGGTTATGAAAATCGGGATTATTGGAGCAGGCAACATTGGCGGAACACTGACTCGTCGTTTCAGTGCGCTTGGGCACAAGGTTTTCGTCGCAAATTCGAGAGGACCTGAAACACTGGCCGAGTTGGCAGCAGAGACTGGCGCGACTCCGGTCACAGTCGAGCAGGCGGCTCAGGCTGGTGAGGTAGCTATTGTTACGATACCGCTGAGGAACATTCCATCCTTGCCAGCGGGTTTGTTCGCGAAAACACCGGAGAGCGTGGTTGTGGTGGACACGGGCAATTATTATCCGCAGCAACGTGACGGTCGCATTGATGGAATCGAGAACGGTATGACCGAAAGCCGCTGGGTAGAACAGCAACTCGGTCGTACCGTAGTTAAAGCGTTCAACACCACTTATGCCGAGCACCTTTACGAATTGGGGCGGCCGCCTGGCAGTCCTGGGCGTATTGCCTTACCCGTCGCCGGTGACGATCCCGCAGCGAAGGCAGTTGTGCTGCGTCTAA
>QHOS01000195.1 GCA_003219415.1 Verrucomicrobiota bacterium
TAGGTCTGCAATCAATTCCCGAAAATTTATCCCACTGATTTCGAGCAGATTTCTGGGATCCGCGCGCGGATTCGTTTAAGTAATCTAACCCCGGTATAAAACGGCTGATAGTTCATCCTCAACATGAACACACTTCAGTGGGGCCGGTGTCGGTTTTGTCAAACATCGATGTGAAAGCTGGCGAAGCGGACCTTGCCTGGCTTGTGATTTTATATGACATATATTGTCTGATGTTGTTGGCACCGGATCCGGGGATCGCCGATTCGCCCTCTCCATTTGGCTCGCAAGGCGTTTAAATAGCGGGACCAATCATCATCGCCATCGCCGCGAGCCTTGACGTTCCGCCGCCGGCTGGTAGCGTCGGCCCAACCTTAATCCTGTATACGATGAATACTTCCAGCAGCGTTCTTATTCGTTATTCGACACTTGGCCTTTGTGTGCTTTTTGCCTGCGCCGCGCCCGTTCATGCGGCACGCGAGGAAACATCGGGTAGCATCCAGCAAGCGATGACACCAGAAGAATTCAAAGCCGCCGGTTTGAGCAAGCTTTCGCCGCAGGAACTAGAAAAGCTGAACGCATGGCTGCAAGGCTACAGAGAAGTCGCCGAAAAGAAGGCCACAGAGCGGGCCGCGAAGGTCGAGCACACCAAGCTCGATATGCTGGTAAGCCGTGTGGATGGAACATTTAACGGACTGACCGGCAGGACCGTGATCCGTTTGGAAGACGGAACTGTATGGAAACAGGCTAACGCCGACGACCGATATCGACCAAAAGTAACTGATCATCCGGCAGCCGTCGTCATTCACGGAATCTTCGGATACAAGATGCAAGTTGAGGGAACCCAGGAGTTCTACGTCGACCCAGTCCGGAATCCTTAGGATTTCTGAGTTCCGTGCTACAGGAGCCCCGGCGCCACCTGCGAGTATTCGTCATGATGAGATTCGTGGCGTTATATACGTAAGGACACTTGTTCTAGCATGTTAGCTAGGTTATTACGGCATATCTATTACCCGACCCAGCTACCCAATGCCGCGGCGATCACCCTCCGGGCTTGAGAGTTTTGGAACCAATGGTTGGATTTTCGGCCGTGCCTGCATGTTGCCCAGGACCGCCTTTTGGAACCCTGTTCTCCTATTCCAATGGAAGTTCGATACGCTCTTCAGGTTCTCGCGGAACAAGACCGTTTCGCGCGATGATTCGCACGCACGTATTCCAGCGGAGGATCGCGTCATCGTAGCCAGGCGGACGAATGGATTCGGCTTTTTCGAAACAAGTCATCGCCTCGCGCAAAAGATCGTGAGCTTGAAACCGGCAATCTGGCGTGTTCTGACGCAGTTTCATCTTCGCGCGGCGTTCGGCCACGATTCCGGAATAATACGCATGGTCGTACCCTGATTTCATTCGCGACAGCAATTCCTTGGTTTGCGTATCGCTGACGCCGTAACCTTTTTCGAAACGGTCGGTCAATGCGAGCAGGAGCGTGATAATTGCCTGCTGATTTTCGGGGTCAACATGGAGAATGTCGAGGCAGATGCTCTCCGCTTCGCCCGGTTCGTTGAGCAAACGGTAACGCTCGGCTTTTTCAAGCGCCGCCGGGATTGCGTCCGTGTGGAGCGACTTCAGTTCGGGCATGGTAGCAAGCGTAATGCGTTAAATCGTTAAATCGTGAATCGCCCCAAAAGCAAACCGAATTACGAATTTCGGTTCACGAATTACTTTTTTTCTTTAACCATCGCCAGATCCAACCAAACGGATCGTAAAAATCGTCCACTACGCGTTCCTTCAGCGGAATAATTCCGTTATCGGTGATTTCAATGTTTTCAGGGCAAACCTTCGTGCAACATTTTGTGATATTGCAATAGCCGATCCCCTGCTTGTTTCGCAATTCTTCGATACGATCCTCGGTATCGAGCGGATGCATCTCCAGCGCGGCGACGTGAATCAAAAACCGCGGCCCAATGAATCTCTCGTGCATCTGGTGGTCGCGCAGCACATGGCAGACGTCCTGGCAAAGAAAGCATTCGATACATTTGCGGAATTCCTGTACACGATCGATGTCTTCCTGTTGCATTCGCCATGTCCCGTCAGCCGCATCAGGAGGTCGAGGCTTAAACGGCTTGATTGTTTTTTTCACGCTAAAGTTCCAGGAGACGTCGGTGACTAGATCTTTCAACGTCGAAAAAGCTTTCATCGGTTCGATTGTCACCGGTTTTTCCAATGGAAGCTCGCTGAGTCGCGTCATACACATCAGTTTGGGCATTCCGTTGACTTCCGCTGAGCAGGAGCCGCACTTGCCGGCCTTACAATTCCATCGGCACGCCAAGTCCGGCGCCTGTGTGCGCTGAATATCATGAACGGCATCGAGTACGACCATGCCCTCAGCAACTTCCGCGGTGTAATCGTGAAACTCGCCGCCGTTGGCATCACCTCGCCAAATCCGAAATGTGGCTGTCGCCATGACCAAAAAGTTAAAAGGTTAAAAAGTTGAAAGGTTAAACAGTGTCTCTGAATTCATAGAGCAGTTCGTCTTCACCAGCAGATTCGCGAACGGTCAGCGAAACTCCGGCTTTGCGCTCACGAAGAAACCGAATGTACCCGTTTATGAGACGCTGCACTTCTTTCGCTCGTTCCTTCAGCTCGACTATCTCGGTTATGGGAAGGTAATCCTCATCCTGACAAACATTCAGATCGTCTAGTAGTTCTGCGAGCGAACCGCGCGATTGAAGCTGGAACTTGATCTCGTCGAGGTAGTGATAACGTCCGTGACCTTCAGCGATATTGTTAGTCAACGAAACAGCAGCTCGACGGATCTGACGACCAAGTTCGTACTTTTCAAAATCCGGGAGTCTCCGCGCAGCTGCGTACATCCGTTTTCGGAATTCTCGAGCTTTTTTATAAACGTCGAGGTCCTCAAATGTTCGAAATATAGCGTCCTGATGTTCTGGCATTCCTTGCAACTTTTTAACCTTTCAACTCTTTTAACTTCTCTCGCATCATCGGTTCTCTTCGATTACCCGTTTGAGATGGTCCGGCATTTCCGGCAACGGTTCCAAGCGGACTTGCATTGAGCCGTCCGTCGCTTTCGCAATCATCGTGTTCACCTTGGCAAACTGCTCGTTCTTGTCGGGATAATCATCCCGGAATTGCGCGCCGCGACTTTCCTTTCGTTCCAGGGCAGCAAGCGTGATCGCTCCAGAAACTGTGAGTAGATTTTTTAAGTCGAGCGCCGTGTGCCAACCTGGATTGTATTCCCGATTGCCTGTGACCGCGGCCCTTTCGGCGCGCTTTTTCAAATCATCGATCTTCTCCAAAGCTTCGCGCATTTCGCTTTCGTTACGCACGATGCCAACCAAATCTTGCATTGTGTCCTGCAAATCCTTTTGCATCTGGTAAGGATTTTCGTCATCACGTCGCTCGAACGGCGCGAGCGCTTCGCGCGCGACACTTTCGATTCTGCCGTCGTCGATCTTGCCTAACGAATTTTCTTTCGCGAACTTCGCAGCGAATTCGCCGGCGCGTTTTCCGAAAACCAAAAGATCGGAGAGCGAGTTGCCGCCCAGGCGGTTCGCGCCGTTGATGCCGGCGGCGCATTCGCCTGCTGCGAACAAACCAGGTACCCGGGACATTTGCGTATCGGGATCAACGTGCACGCCGCCCATGATGTAATGCGTTGTTGGCCCAACTTCCATCGGTTGCTCTGTGATGTCGATGTCGGCCAGTTGTTTGAACTGGTGGTACATACTTGGCAGTTTGCGCTTAATGTGTTCGGCCGCGTTCGGCAGCTTTTGCTTGATCCAGGAAATATCGAGAAAAACGCCGCCGTGCGGACTTCCCCTGCCCTCTTTGATCTCATGCACGATGCAACGTGAGACATGATCGCGGGTCAGGAGTTCCGGTGGCCGCCGCGCATCTTTGGCGCCCTGACAATAACGCCAGCCTTCTTCTTCGTTGTCCGCAGTTTGAGCGCGATAATTTCCCGGGATCGCATCGAACATGAAACGGCGACCCTCCTTATTCGTCAGAATCCCGCCTTCGCCGCGCACGCCTTCGGTCACCAAAATTCCCATCACACTCGGCGGCCAGACCATGCCGGTGGGATGAAACTGGATGAACTCCATGTCGATCAGATCTGCACCTGCGTTATAAGCGAGCGTGTGACCGTCGCCAGTGTACTCCCAACTGTTGCTGGTAATTTTGTACGCCCGCCCAATTCCGCCAGTGGCCAACACCACCGCTTTGGCGCGGAAAATCTTGAAGCGTCCCCGTTCGCGTTCGTAACCAAATGCTCCGACCACGCGGTCGCCATCTTTCAAGAGGGAAAGAACGGTGTGCTCCATATAGACATCGATGCCCTGGTGCACGCCGTGATCCTGCAGCGTGCGAATCATCTCCAAGCCCGTGCGATCACCCACGTGTGCTAAGCGTGGATATTTATGCCCGCCGAAATGCCGTTGCAGAATGCGCCCGTCTTTCGTGCGATCAAATACGGCGCCCCAGGCTTCGAGCTCTCGTACGCGATCAGGCGCTTCTTTCGCGTGTAACTCCGCCATTCGCCACTGATTCACGTATTGCCCGCCCCGCATGGTGTCGGCAAAATGCACTTTCCAGTTGTCGCGTTCGTCCACGTTTGCGAGTGCCGCAGCGATTCCGCCTTCCGCCATTACGGTGTGCGCTTTGCCTAACAAGGATTTGCAGACAAGTCCGACGCGCACTCCAGCAGCGGAAGCCTCAATCGCCGCGCGCAGACCCGCGCCTCCAGCGCCAATCACCAATACATCGTGTTCGAACGTTTCGTACTCGGGCATGAGAAGAGGTGAAAAGAGTTACACGTTAAAAAGGCAGACCGTTTTAACTTTTTAACATTTTAACGAATCACTTGCGGCTATAAGAGCCGCCAATCATGCCAAACACCCATTGCGCAAAGTCGCACGTAAAGATCGGCAAATCCGACCCAGAACAAACTGAGCCATGCCCAGAGCATGTGGCGACGATTAAAACAGCTCACGCATGTGTACGCCCGATAGCATGTTGGTGATTTGGAGAATTGATCTAAAAAACCGCCGGCCAGATGCCGGAGCGAGTGACAACCAACAGTATAACCGGCGAGCAGGACGAGATTGATTGCCAACACGATGGTGCCGATGCCGATTCCAAATCCGTCCGCAAACCACAGCGCTTTCCAGACATCGTACGCTAGAACCAGCAGAAAGAAGAGCGCGAGGTAGAGAAAGTAGCGATGAACGTTTTGCATGATCAACGGGAACGAACGCTCGCCCCAATAGCTTTTTCTCGGCTCGCCTACCGTGCATGCCGGCGGATCCGCCCAAAATGCCTTGTAGTAGGCGCCGCGATAATAATAGCAGGTCACCCGAAATCCACCCGGCGCCCAAAGAACCAACAACGCGGGAGAGAAGATTAGCCAATGCGGCCACCAATTAGGTTTTGGTCCAAACCAACTGTGGGGGGAGTCGCCGAGTATTTCTGGCGAATAAAAGGGCGAGATGTAATTGCCGAAAAAATAATTTTGTCCCTGAAACGCCGCCCATGTGGAATAGACGATAAAAATCGATAAGCCTACAAAGACCAGTAACGGTTGCGTCCACCAAACGTCAGCGCGCATCGTTTCTCCAAACGATCGGCGTGGCAGCGCAGTCGTTCCGTTCATTCGCTATCTGCTTCTTCCACCGGCAGCTTTGCTTTTTTCCATGCTTCCCAGCTACCAGGAACATTCCAAAGATCGGTGAATCCTTGCGGTCTCAGAATACTGGTAGCGAGGCTCGCGCGATAGCCACTGCCGCAGTAAACGGCGGTCGGTTTGTTGCGATCGAGTTCAGCGATTCGTTTGGCAAGTTCCGGCACAAAAATGTGCTGTGCGCCAGGAACATGTCCCCTCTTCCATTCGCCCGGCGAACGCACATCGACAATCTGCAGCTGGGTCTTCCGCTCGTTCAGTTCGTGCACGCTCATCTGGCCTATTCTTTCCAGCGGGAATCCCGCCGCGTCCCATGCTTTCATTCCACCAATGAGGTAGCCGGCGAATTTTGTAAAGCCGGTGCGCACGAACAGGCGCACGATTCGTTCAAGATCGTCATCGCTTTCCATGACGAGAAGGATCGGTTTTTCGGAGTCAAGCATCCATCCCGCCCAGATGGAGAGAATTGGCGTGCCGCCAATGTTGAGCGCTCCGGAAATATGGCCGCCTCCAAACGCAAGCATGGTACGCACATCCACGAGAACGCCCGCCTTCTTGTCGATTGCTTCCTTGAACGCCTTGGGCGGAAGAGCAGGAACGCGTGGAAGGTTTCCCAGCACCTTTGGCCCCTCCGCATTCACTCTTTTCATGATCGGATAATAATGCGGGACCGGCGGCGCACTGTTGATCGCGTAATCCGTGAAACTTTTCGGGTCGCTGAATTGCAAAAATTTATTAAATTTTCTCTCGTAACCGATCGTGCTGCTCAACCGCGATCCAATGTCCGCTCCGCAGGGTGAACCTGCGCCGTGATTGGGATAAATCATCACGTGATCGGGCAGATTTAAATAGAAGTCGCGCAAAGTATGAAACTGTTGTTCCGCGAGCTGCTTCGTGTGTTTCTCGCCTAACAAGTCCGGCCGACCAGCGGATGAAACGAAAAGCGAATCGCCGGTGAGCACTGCCCAGGGCTCGTCCGGATGATCTGCTTCGGCCAGCAGATACGACATATGCTCCGGCGTATGCCCAGGAGTATGCCGAGCCGTGACGAGCACTTCGCCAAATGTGAAGTGATCGCCATCCTTTATCTTTTCAGGTCCAAAGCCGTATTCAGCGCCGCCTTCTCCACTGGAATAAATCTTTGCCGATTCAAGACGCGCAGAAAGCTCGCGTGAACCGCTGACTAAATCGGCATGAATATGCGTCTCGAAGATATGCGTGATCGCGAGCCCCGCTTCGCGTGCCATCTCAACATAAACCTCAACATCGGCTCTCGGATCGAAAATCGCTCCCACTCCTTCGTCGTCGTCGCCAAGCAAGTACGAAAGTTCGGCGATGCCTTCGGTCTGGATTGTTTTGAAGACAAGCGACACGCCGAGATTTAACGCGATGCCCGAATGCCGCGCAAGCTTGCAACTTGCGCTACATTTCATTGGCGCCTCGCAGAGCCGCTACGGTGCCACCGTCACTTCGATCGGCAACAAATGATTGATCATGTAAGTGCCTCGATCAGGATCGCGATGCACCGGTTGCGTTCGGCCAAGTGAATCAGTCGCGCGGGCAACGAGCGTTTGCTTCCCCAGGGCGGTTGGCGTTTTCCAATTGAATTCCCAAAATCGCCAGGCATTTGCTTTTGATTCCCCGAGTAGTGTCGCCTCTTTCCACGTCGAGCCCCCGTCGGTGCTCACCTCCACTCGAACGATTTCGGCATCGCTTGCCCAGGCGGCACCGTGAATCCGCATGGTGGAATTCGCGGGAACTGTTTCGTTTTGGGACGGCTTGGCGATTTCTGCCTTGACCTGCAGTTCTGTGACCGGACTGAGCTCGGCGGTGTCCTCTCGCCTTTTCCAGTACGCATAATCCAGGGTCTGATAATAGCCGGCGAATGGCCGGTCCGTGACGATGATGCGTTGCAACCATTTTACGGAGGCCATGGCGTACCAGCCAGGCACGATCGCGCGTACCGGAAACCCGTGTTCTGGCAGAACATCGTTTCCATTCATCCGGTAGGCTAGCAGCACATCGCGTTGAGCTTTCTCCAATGGAATGGAACGGGAATACCTCAACTCGCCTGGAGGGCTTTTCGGATCATCGAGCATGCCGTGGTCTACTCCTTCGAAAACAACCTCGCGTGCGTTTGGCCTAACAACTGCGCGATGGAGCAGGACCGATAAAGGCACGCCAGTCCACTCAGCAGTGCCGACTGCGCCCAATTCCCATTGCACTCCTTTTACTTTCGGTTCGAGAAAATGTCGATTGTTGCCGGCGCACTCCAGCGTCACGGGGACCGTCAACGATTCTAACTTGAGCAACTCTTCGTAATTAAGCGCGAATGGTTTTTCGACTTCGCCTTCCATGTGCAGCCACCACGCGTCCCTGTCGATCTTCGGAATCGGGAAATGCGTTCGTACGTAGAATGATTTAGTCGGCGTGATGAAGCTCTCGACCGTTTTAAATGGCATCTCCAAGTTAAGCGGCGCTTCGCTCCGAACGATTCTGCCGTCGCGCAATTGGATGTGGTTTTCTGGCATGAAGTCTTAAAGCACAATACTAGTCTCGCTGTTGAGGCGGCATCGGGATCCCGATGTTGTGCTCAGCTGCGAATTCGATCGCGCGCGAGTAGCCGGCATCCGCGTGACGAAGAACACCCATGCCAGGGTCGCTGGTGAGGACACGCTCAAGGCGGCGTGTGGAGTTATCGGTACCGTCGGCGACGACAACCATCCCAGCGTGCTGTGAGAAACCGATGCCCACGCCGCCGCCGTTGTGGATCGACACCCAGGATGCGCCTGCTGCAGTGTTAATCAGCGCATTAAGCAGCGGCCAATCTGCGATAGCATCGCTGCCGTCGAGCATCCCTTCCGTTTCGCGATTGGGCGATGCGACCGAACCGGCGTCGAGATGATCGCGTCCAATCACAATCGGCGCTTTGATTTCGCCACGCTTCACCAATTCGTTGATGGCAATGCCGAACTCGGCGCGTTCGCCGTATCCGAGCCAGCAAATCCGAGCCGGCAAACCTTGAAACTGAATTCGTTCACGGGCGAGCTTCATCCAGCGAGCGAGCGTTTGGTTTTTCGGAAATAGTTCGAGCGCGAGTTTGTCCGTGCGGGCAATGTCGTTGGCATCACCGCTCAATGCCACCCAGCGAAACGGGCCGCGTCCTTCGCAAAATAGCGGGCGAATGTATTCCAGGACAAATCCGGGAATGTCGAACGCGTTTTTGATTCCGGCTTTTTTAGCCTGCGCACGAATATTGTTTCCATAATCGAACGTAACTGCGCCTTTCTTTTGCAGAGCGAGCATGGCCTCAACATGGACAGCCATCGACTGCATTGCGCGATCGACATATTCGTCAGGATTTTTCTTGCGCAATGCGAGTGCGTCCTCGAGCGACATTCCGTTCGGCACATAGCCGTTCAACGCATCATGCGCGCTAGTTTGATCGGTGACGACATCCGGAACAACTCCGCGCCGGACTAGTTCCGGCAAAACATCGGCGCAATTGCCCACAAGTCCCACCGAAAGCGACTGTCGATCCTTTCGTGCCTGGTCGATCAACTTGAGCGCGTCATCAAGCGAGTGCGCGATCTTATCGCAGTATCCGCTCTTCAATCTTTTCTCGATTCGCGCGGGATCCACTTCCACGCCGAGAAAGACCGCGCCGTTCATGGTTGCGGCAAGCGGTTGCGCGCCACCCATCCCCCCGAGCCCTCCGGTTAAGACAAATTTTCCTTCGAGCGAACCACCGAAATGTTTGCGTCCGGCTGCGGCGAAAGTTTCAAACGTGCCCTGCACAATTCCCTGACTGCCTATGTAAATCCAGGAACCGGCGGTCATTTGTCCGTACATCGTCAGGCCAAGCCGTTCGAGGCGATTGAACTCTGTGTAATTGTTCCATTGACCAACGAGATTCGAGTTGGCGATGAGAACGCGCGGCGCTTCATCGTGCGTCTTGAATTTGCCCACCGGCTTCCCGGATTGAACGAGAAGCGACTCGTCGTTTTCTAGCTCGCGCAGAGATCGAACAATCGCATCGAAAGCTTCCCAGCTCCTGGCAGCGCGGCCGGTGCCGCCATAAACCACGAGTCGATCAGGATCCTCCGCCACGTCGGGATCGAGATTGTTCATGAGCATTCGCATCGCCGCTTCCTGCTGCCAACCCTTGCAACTTCGCTCGCTTCCGCGTGGTGCCTGGATAATTCTCTTTCCGCTCATAACTCTTCGTCCTCGCCATCAAAGTCACCGCGGCGAATCGCTTCAGCAACCCGCGCAATATCATTCGCGAGCGACCGATCTCGCGTTAGTGGCTGCGCGAATTTGCGAACAATGGCAAAAGCGCGTTCGACGCCTACGCCGCTTTTCAGCGGCCGCCGATGTTCCAGGCCTTCCGCGGCAGCGAGCAATTCGATGGCAAGCAAGTTTTCCGCAAGATCAATAATCGATCGTAGTTTCAATGCGCTCGTCATTCCCATGGAAACGTGATCTTCTTTTCCGCCCGACGTTGTGATGTTGTCAATGCTTGCCGGATGCGCGAGCACGCGCGCCGCATTGACGAGGGAAGCCGCCGCGACATGCGCAGTCATGAAACCGGATTCGAGGCCCGGTCGTTGGGCCAGGAATGCAGGCAGTCCTTCGTTCTTGTCCGGATTAACCAGACGATCAATTCGCCGCTCGCTCATGCTCATCAAATCGACAATTGCCATCGCCGCGTAATCGAACGCAAGGGCCAGCGGCGCACCATGAAAATTCCCGCCCGAAATGACATCTCCTGCTTCAGCAAAGACGAGTGGATTATCAGTCGCCGACGCTGATTCAACCAGCAGCACATCTTCGCAGTGCGACAATGCACCGCGCACAGCGCCGTGTACTTGCGGCATGCAACGCAGGCTGTAAGCGTCCTGGACGCGTGGATCGTCCTTTAGATGCGACTGACGAATTTGGCTTCCCTCCAGAAGCGTCAGCAGATGTTTTGCCGCGGCTTTTTGTCCAGGGTGCGGCCGGGCGTCTTGCAAACGAGCATCAAACGCAGCGGGAGTGCCTTTGAGCGCCTCGAGGCTCATCGCGCCTGAAACATCCGCGAGACGTGATAGCCGTTTCGCGCGAAGAAGTGCAAGCCCGCCGACCGCATGCATGCCTTGGGTGCCATTTAACAGTGCAAGCCCTTCTTTTGCCTCCAGGTGCAGTGGTCTTAATTTCGCGCGGTGCAATGCTTCACCGCTTTCCATTCGTTCCCCGTCGAGAAACGCTTCGCCTTCCCCGATCAATGTAAGTGCCAGATGTGCGAGTGGCGCGAGATCGCCACTGGCGCCGACCGAGCCTTTTTCTGGAACGACCGGATGCACGCGCCGGTTCAGCAGCTCACAAAGCATTTCAATGATCTCTGAGCGAATACCGCTGAAGCCGAGCGCGAGCACGTTTGCGCGCAGCAACATCATGGCTCGAACTTCGGGCTCCGAAAGCGGTTCACCGATGCCGCAGGCGTGGCTTCGAACGAGATTGAGCTGGAGTTCGCTCAATGCCTCGCGCGGAATGCGAACGTCAGAGAGTTTACCAAAACCCGTTGTTACACCGTAAACGACGGCGTCGCGCGCAATGATTTCTTCGACCACTTTGCGCGACGCGACAATACGCGGCTGCGCGAGAGAGGAAATCTTAACTGCCTCCCCAGCAAGCGCCACGGTGGCAATGTCGGTGAGTGCCAATGCCTGGCCGTTTAATTCCATTCACGCAGCTTAGCGGGAAACGAGAAGATGAAAAGGTGACGGACCATGAGCCGCATGTGCTTCGGCACATTGCACACATGAGATCCACAAAAAGGAAAAGGCCAGGTCGAAACACGACCTGGCCTCTTGGGCAAAACCGCCCACAATAAACAACCAGCCGCTGTAATTATTTTTTGGCTGTCGGAGGTGGCGGCGCTTCCCTCGTTTGCGCACAAGCCCCGAGTCCCAAAGCGCTGGCCATTACGACCGCGATCATGATCACTTTCAAAAATTTCAATCTATATCGCCTCCTTTCGCAGCAGGTTGCTCCGGTCTGTTTAGACAGGGAACTCCCGGGAGGCAATGCTTTTCTCAATTTATTTGAACGCGTCACAATCGGGCGCCGGACTTTACTTCGAGTAACCGGTCGTGCCCGCGCCCGTGGTCACTGTCTCTTTCCGTTGAGCGCAAGCACCAAAACTCAAAGCAGTGGCCAGAACAGCCACAATCATGATCACTTTTAAAAATTTCAATCTATTTCGCCTCCTTTCGCAGCAGGTTGCTCCGGTCTGTTTAGGCAGGGAACTACAGGGAAGCAACGTTTTTCTCATCCTTTTTGGATGTGTCAGGGACGCAGATGCTGACGGCGCGCCCGGCGGTCGCGCCCTACCCAACCTACTCTTCAATGATTACCGGCGTGTCGCGATCCACGAGATCGAATAGCTCGACGACATCCGCGTTGCGCATTCGAATGCAGCCGCAGCTCGCCGGGCTGCCAATTTCGGTCTCATGTTTGGTGCCATGGATGTAAATGAAGCGCTCGCGCGTGTTGGCATTGTGTTCGTCCAATCCGTCGAGCCATAAAATACGCGACATCACCAGGTCCTCGGTCGGAGGAAGCGGATCGCCGGGCTTGAGCGCCACACGGCTTCGAAAAATTGTCCCAGCCGGCATCTCGCCGCCGATCTTCTCCGCTACGCGAAAGCGACCGATCGGAGTCTTAAAACTCCCCTGTTCTGTTCCAATACCGAATCGCGAAGTGGACACTGGATAGGTGCGGACTTCTGCTTCATCATCCTTGAGGGTGAGCAGCTGATCTCGAATGGACACATGTATTTCTTTCATTTCAGTCGATCCGCTCGGACAATTCGCTATCACAAATTTGATGCCGAATCGCCCTTCGTTAGCGCGCAGTGAATTCTCACTGTCGCCACCGCTTGCTCGACAGGTCGTTCCTTGTTGCTTTGCATAACTTGGACGCAGCGATAAAATCCGCGTGTAAATGAAAGGCTACCACATCGCTGTCGTAGGCGCGACGGGCGCCGCGGGCACGGAATTGTTGCGCGTTCTCGAACGGCGAAATTTTCCTGTGGCCAGCCTGCGTCTGATTGGCTCAAAGCGCTCTGCGGGAAAATCCGTTCGTTTTCGCGAAGAACCGATCTCCGTGCAAGAACTTGATGATCGATCGTTCGACAAAATCGATATCGCCTTTTTCAGTGCGGGCGGCGACGTTTCCCGAAATTATGTTCCGATGGCGTGCCAGTCGGACGCGATTGCGATAGATAAATCGTCGGCCTTTCGGATGGATCCGCATGTGCCGCTTGTGATTCCGGAGATCAACGCCGAAGACGTCAGGCAAAATCGCGGAGTAATCGCGAACCCCAATTGCACAACGACTGTCATGCTGATGGCGCTTTATCCACTGCATTGCGTCTTTGGTGTGCGCCGCGTGTTCGCGACTAGTTTCCAGGCCGTCTCCGGAAGTGGTGCCCGCGGCATTGAAGAATTGAAGCGTCAGGTGGCAGGGAAAGATCTACAGCCATCGCCGGAACTTTATCCGCATCCGATCGCGTTCAATCTTCTGCCGCATATCGATGCATTTCTTGAAAGCGGTTACACGAAGGAAGAAGCTAAAATGCAAGGTGAAGCGCAAAAAATTATGCATTTGCCGGAACTTCTGATCTCGGCCACTTGCGTCCGCGTCCCGGTTTATCGAGCACATTCGGTAGCTGTGAGCGCCGAATTTGAACGCGTGATCTCAGTCGAGCAGGCGCGCGAAGTTTTGGCCAAAGCGCCAGGCTTGGAACTGGTGGACGAACCGCAGAGCAATCGTTATCCGATGCCGCTCAGCGTGGCGGGAAAGGATAATTGCCAGGTGGGTCGAGTGCGACTTGATTGCGCGTTTGAAAACGGACTCTCGTTTTGGGTATCAGGTGATCAATTGCTCAAAGGCGCAGCACTGAACGCGGTGCAAATTGCAGAATTGCTGTAGGTAGGGACGGCGCGCCGCGCTGTCCGGACGCCGCAGAGCGGCGTTCTACCATTGAAAAACGGCCCCGGACTTTTGTTCCGGGACCGCTGAGATAATTTAACAAGAAGTTATTGTGGTCCTCGTGGCGGCGGAGTCCCCTCGCCCTTTTTCTTTCC
>QHOS01000164.1 GCA_003219415.1 Verrucomicrobiota bacterium
CGTCGAGCTCAGGATTTGTTCGGTTACCGAGCTGTCCTCGGAGAACACATACAGGCCCAGCGGGCAGGGACGGGCGTTAACGAACTTGATCACTTCCTGAATGCTATCGACCTCCAGGACTGGTAAGATCGGGCCAAAGATTTCCTCCTGCATCGCCGGTGAGTCCGGTGAAACGTTTGTCAGTATCGTTGGCGCGATGAAGCGATCGTTCCGGTCTTGCTGACCGCCGTGAAAAATCGTTCCACTGTCGAGAAGCTTTACCAGGCGATCGAAATGATGAGTGCTGACGATCCGGCCGAGATCAGGACTGTTTTGCGGATTGTCGCCGTAAAACTCAATCAGCGTTTCCTTCAAATGTTTGAGAAACTCCGCGGCGACATCCTTGAAGACGAGAACGTAATCCGGCGCGGTACAGCTTTGACCGGCATTAACCCAACGCCCGAAAGCGATGCGGCGCGCCGCAACTTTTAGATTCGCTGACGAATGAACGATGGTCGGATTCTTTCCACCGAGTTCAAGCACGACAGGCGTCAGGTTTTTTGCTGCCGCCGTCATGACGATCTTGGCCACTGTCGTGCCGCCGGTAAAAAAGATGTGGTCCCACGGTTGTTCCAGCAGCGCGGTCGTTTCAGGAACGGCGCCGAGCACAACGGAAAACGCTTTGCTGTCGAGGTATTCCGGAAGATACCGCGCGATCACTTCGCCGGTTGCAGGCGAAACTTCTGACGGTTTGATGACCGCACAATTACCCGCGGAAATCGCTGCCACTAACGGCGACAACGTCAGCATCACGGGATAATTCCATGTCCCGATAATCAACCCGACACCGAGAGGATCGAATCGCACTTCTCCATGTGATGGGGCCAACTGATAAGGGGTGCTTATCGGAACCGGTTTCATCCAGCGCCGGAAATGAGCCAGCACGTGATCAATCTCACTGGTCGTGCATTTCACGTCGACCAGGTCGGCCTCGATGCGATTTCTGCGAAGATCGGACCACAATGCCGCGTAAAAATCCTCCGCGTGATCTTGCAGCATCGAGTGCAAGGCGCGTAGTTGGCTTTCGCGCCATTCCGCCGAACGAGTTACGCCCGACAAGAAGTAGGCGCGGTGATCGGCGACGAGGTTGCTGAAATCGGGGACGCCCGTTTTTGAGCCCTGCGTGATATTCCTGGCCCGTTCCGTTGTCGCAGATTTCGTGTTCTTCTTCGGTTGCGATTCCAAAATTGCTTCTGACATAGATTTCTCCTTTTTGTGTATGTTGTTTCGTTAGATCGCTTCTCCGTACAATTCCTTCAGGCGCGTGTGGGCGAAGGCTAGCCCTTTGGGCATATCCATTCGTCCGCCGATCACTTCGATATAGGCACCCGATTTGCTTTCGCGGGCTGCTTTCAGAGCGGCATCGAGCTCGCCCAGCGTTTCGACACGCGCGGTAAACCAATCGGTGCATCCGAGAGCGTGCGGCACATCCGCGTAACGCCATTTTGCCAGATCGTTGTAGGACCAGTCTGGATTTGGCTCCAGCGCCCGCTCCACCATATAGCCGTCGTTGTTGAGACAGAGAATGATGGGATTAGCACTGTAGCGGCCCATGTTTCCGATCTCGTTAGCAGTCAATTGGTGAGAACCTTCTCCGGTGATGAGAATTGTTTTCCGTTTGGGATCGGCGAGCGCTATCCCGAAGGTTGCTCCCGTGGCCCATCCAATCGAGCCCCAAAGCATTTGGATGTGGACCTGCACATCATCTGGAAGCGTCAGTGGCGGAACTCCGAAGCTCGAACTCCCGCTTTCCAAAACAACGTTGTCGCCCGATCGGATAAACTTCGCGTAGCGAGGGTAGAGTGCGTCCATCGTGATCTTGTCCGACGGTTTTCCGTTTATCGAAGGATTGTCCTCTGGTTTTCGCTTGTACCGAGGCGCGACCGATTTGAGTTTTGCGAGCGCGGCAAGTGTGTCGGCGAGACGTACATTCCCGAATATCTGTTCGCCGACGCGGACATCATTGAGTCCTATCGAAATGAACCGCGCGGGATCGAGACGCGTGGAGAAGCCCATTGTGGTTTCGTCGTTGAAACTTACGCCACCGATATCAATCACGAGTTCCGCTCCCTCGACGATCTCGCGCGTCTCTTTCGTGGAAAGTGCTCCAGAATACATGCCCACAAATTGCGGATGACTTTCGTCGATGATGCTTTTTTCCATCGACGTGGTAGCAAACGGGCAACCCAGGGCTTCGATTGCTTCTCGCGCTTCCTTTCGTAATCCGACGCGAGATAACGTGAACGCCGGCAGGGCGACGATAGATTTCGCGTTCTTGATCCGCTCGGCTATAGCGGCGACAGCTTTTTTGAGGGAGGCTTCGTTGGACTTCAGCGTCAGAGGCCGCACCTCGGTCGGGGTGACCGGTGCCTGGGCATAATCCGATGGAACGACGATGTAAGCAGGCTGACTGTTGCGCCGAGCCTCTGCGATGACGCGTTCCATTTCTATCATGCAGTTATCCGGATTGATCACCGCGTGAGAGCAGGCCGCTTGCGCAGAGATGTCGATGAACTTGTCAAAAATTCCGTCGCCGAGAGTGTGATGCATCGTTTTGCGCAAGCGCTGATTTTGATATGACGGCATGCCGACAACGTGGAAGACGAGCGAGCGCTCGGCCTTCGCGCCCATTACTCCGTTGATTGCCGACAACTCGCCGACGGCGTAGGTCGTCGATAGCATTGCCGCGCCCCGAGCGCGCGCGTAGCCATCGGCAGCATAGGCGGCATTCAATTCATTCGAGCAGCCGATCCACTTGATGTTTGGATTGCTATCGACTGCATCACCGACTGGAAACGCGTAGTCACCCGGTACGCCGAAACAGTGTTGGACGCCCTCATCAGCAATTCGCTGGACGATATAATTAATTACCGTAGCCGCTTTCATAGTTGTTATTTCTTCCTCAAGCTTTCGAGGATCGAGATTTCAGAACTCGGAGATCTCGCGTGCGATTCGTTAGCCGTGATTGTGTTTCCGGCGGGTCCTGATCTGTCCGGCCGAATCGAAACCGAACAGTAGAATCACCAAGGCGAAGATGATTGGTGTTATGCTCATGGTTTATTCGATCAGCGACAAAAAATCGCCGCGGCGAGGAAGGCGAGCAGAACACCAATCAACGGACTCGAGACGGCGAACCAGAAGGAAAAATCCCAGCCAGGGTCTTGGGCGATTGCATTTGTCTTCATGCTATTTTTCTCAAGCGTTCGAGCATCGACATTTCACAAAACATGAAGTTCTTTGGGACGCATGCAGCGCAATCGGGGCGCTCCGCATTGACGCGTGGAATGTAAGATGCCCGGCACAAAATACCTGGTACATTCACTAATTGTCATGATGGCCTAACGAGCTGGCCCGGAATTTCTGATAACCGCCGAACCTTTCTAAGCTGAAGGGTTGCTGTCTTACACCACTACGTCCCAACGCTCACCGAGGGAATCGAAGGTGCAGAAAAGATTCGCGGATTCCGAGTAGGTCGCAGAGACCGTAGCCAGAATTGAAGCTCAACGTTCTAATCGAAATCGCTGACTAAGAGGTATGAGAGCCCGCTTTCGAATGTCGCTTCGGATTTTATAAGAATCGTGAGTGCCGTTTGTTTGCTTACACGAAGAGAAGGAGGCGCGCTCCAAACGCAATTTCCACCGTCCAGAATCGAACTGCGGGGTTGCTATCAACTCTGGTTGTGGAGTGCTCATTTGGCTGATTAACAAACGTCCCAAATGCTTGCGCCAGGTTGGGTGCTGGAATTGATCCGGGATCCGCGCATCATCGCGGCTGCCGTCGCGAACGCTACTACAGCGCTAATGATGGGGCTGAGTGCCGCGACCCAGAGAGTTGTCTTCATGCTATGTATCTCAAACATTCGAAGATCGGCATTTCACAAAACGTGAAATCTCTTCCCCGAGGTTCGGAATTTTCCCTAACTTGGCGACGATTTTTCGCCGGTCCCGCCCGCCACCGGACGGACTCGCCTCGCCTCGGCGAGTTTGTCCATCGGCAAACGTGGCGAGTTCGAACTGCACGTCGTGTGACCACCCATTGCCATTTATCACAACCCAGTGACCGATCTCGTCCGGTGATACTGCTTTTTGCGGATAGGGCCACGCGAAACGCGCATCGGCGCTGGCCGCCGCCGCGATTAACAGCGTTGCAACTATTGCTTTGGTTTTCATAAATGAATTCCTAACGAGGTTGGGGAAGCTTCATCGTTACGATAAAGCGGACGTATTCAGGCGTGGATATGATTAGCACGTCACGGCATCCGGCTTGCTTAATAGCTTCGGCTGTGCGCCAAATCTGCGCCTTTGTTATGCGGACCTCATTCATGTGCGAAAATGTCGTTGGTCCGATCTGCCCGGCTTTGAAGCAATTCGCAGATGAGACCGCGAATCTGCCGACGCACCGTTTCCGGCCGCCTTTAGTGCGCCTGCCACGGTTTTCACGAGTCGGATTTCTTTTCACATTATTTTCTCAAGCGTTCAAAGACCGGGATTTCAGATAGGATTGAGAATTTTCCTGCACGCGATGTTGCCAAGAGGGATCCGCCAGCAAGATCATGCTGCTCATGAAACTCTGGAGCTGGCAGAAAGAGAATCTTCCATCCATCGGGCACTCCATCCGCACGGCCCTCGCGGCGACTCTGTCGGTCGTCGTCGCGCGGCTGGTACAGATGCCAGAAGCTTATTGGGCGGCAATCGCGACTCTGGTTGTGATGCAATCCACT
>QHOS01000165.1 GCA_003219415.1 Verrucomicrobiota bacterium
AAGCCGGAGCTGGTTCCGATCATCGCTGATCATGCGCATGCGCGGGGACTGCGCGTAAGCGGGCACGTGCCCGCGTTTATGTCAGCGCGGCAATTCGTCGAAGGCGGTGCTGATGAAATCCAGCATCTTAATTTTATCGTGCTCAACTTCCTGTTTCCTGAAGTGAAAGAGACCCGCAATCGAGATCGCTTTACCAAGGTTGCCGAGCGCGCCCGCGAATTTACTCCCGACAAACCCGACGTGCGCGACTTCATCAGCTTTCTCGGGCAACATCACACCGTGCTCGATCCGACAATAAGCATTTTCGAAGGTCTTTTTTGCGGAAACCCCGCCGCGATCACACCCGGACTGGAAGAGATCGTGCCTCGTTTTCCGCCGCAGGTGCGGCGCGCAATGCTGAGCGGAGCGCTCGAAGTTCCGCCGGACAAACAGTCGGCTTATCATGAAGCATTTCCGGCGATGTTGCGCTTACTCAAGGCAATTCACGATGCCGGTGTGACGATTATCCCGGGAACAGATGCGTTGGCCGGTTACACGCTCCACCACGAGCTCGAACTTTATGCGCACGCCGGAATTGCGCCGGCCGAAATTCTGCGCATGGCAACGTGGACGCCTGCTCTGGTTATGGGCGTGAACAAGGACCGCGGCGTCATTGCCCCGGGTAAACTGGCTGACATGATCCTCGTGGATGGCGACCCCACGAAAAACATTCGCGACATCAACAACATCACGACCGTAATCAAAAGCGGGAAAATGTATGACCCGGCGGCGATTGAAAAAGCGCTCGGTATCGCGCCGCGAGGAACTGCGCCCTAGTAGCGTATGAATTGGGAGATACTCGCGGCAATAGGCCAACTAGCTGCCGTGCTTGTTGGAATTCCTTCTCTTATTTACTTGGCCGTGCAGATCCGCGAGCAAACCAAGGAACGGCGGCAGTCAGCGGTAAATGCGCTCACTGTGCACTGGGGCGACCTCACCAAGTCGCTGCACGACAACGCCGAGTTCGGAGCAATTTATCTTCGCGGCGTGCAGTCTTTCAATGACCTCGACGCCGTCTCCAAACTCAGGTTTAGCGCGTTTCTAAATCGCTTCTTCAAAAATTTCCAGGCGATGTATTTCTCTCATCGCGACGGCGTGCTCAGTGCATCCTTATGGGGCGAGGTCGAGCGAACGATGAGCGATGTGATCGCCTATCCCGGCGTACGTCAATGGTGGCAGACACGGAAACACTGGCACACGGAAGAGTTTGGCTGTGTCATTGATGCGATTATCGCCCGAGGCGACGAGCCGAAGGCCTATTCAACCTATAATCTTAACGAGGTGATCGCCCCGAAGCAGGAGCGAAAGCAGTGACCAGACACGAGACCAAAGTCCTGCACGTTCCCGGCCGTATATGTTGTCGGACCTCTGACTCCTCTTTACTCTTTGTCGTAAACCGCCTTGCCATTGAATTTTTTCCCTTGGGCGTCTGTTCCGTTGATGGTGACGGTGCGCGATTTCCCATCCGCCGAAACCGTGATCCTGCCATTCCAGCCGATCTTTCCATCCTTCATCGCGGTGATGTCGTTGGTCCGGTCGTTCACCACTTTATAGGCAACGGAGTTGTAAGGCAGATTCCCCTTCACGGGGTAGGCTTTCCCATCGAACTGGCCGACCCAAACGCTGTGCGTGGGTTTTCCATCCTTGTCTACGCCCTCCACAGTGATCTTAATTTTGTCCTTCTGCTCCGCATAAGTGACCGTGGTGTTTTTGCCCATCCCCGGCACGAGCTTCGACTTCGCCTCATTGAGCTTCCATGTGCCCATATGAGGATTGGCTGCAAAACAAGCTGCTGCCGCCGTAAACGATAGGGCCGCAGCCAATACTGCAATTCGAGTTTTTATCATGCGGCGATTCCGTCAGAAATGTTGTTAGGAGTCAATGCCAATTCGCGCGCAGTTGCACAAGCGTAAACGCGAGCGGCCGTCAACCTTGGAAAAACATTGACGGCAGATTCAATTTCCGGCTCGATGATACCATGAAAACAAAACCGTTAGTCCTGTCCACTTGTTTCGCTCTGCTTTCATTCGCATTTGCCAGCTCGGCGTCGGAAACGGACACGAAAGCTCTTCGCGATCTTGACGCCCAATGGTCCGCAACTGCAGGAACCAAGGACCTCGATAAAACGGTGTCGTACTACTCCGACGACGCCATCGTGATGCCTCCGAACGCTCCGAGCGCAACGACGAAGGAAGCGATTCGGAATGTTTGGCAAGATCTGCTCGCGAGCGCTGGTCTTGTCATCAGTTGGAAGACGACCAAAGTGGAAGTCGCGACGTCCGGTGACCTGGCCTGCTTGAGCGGCACCTATGAACTGACCATGAACGACGCCAGCGGCAAGTCGGTCAACGACCATGGCAAATACGTCGAGGTTTGGGAAAAGCAGTCCGACGGAAAATGGAAGTGCGGCACTGATATCTGGAATTCCGATCTTCCGGCGCCCGGCGAGAAAAAGTAGCGGCGCGTTGTTTGTTGATCGTAGCTCCGTTGTTATGCGGTAAGACCATGAATGATTTCATTCGGAGTCGTTCTCAGACTCGGGGAATTACCGATAATCTTTTGGCTTCTGATTTGGGTGACACCCCCCGTCCAAAAATCTCGCTTTCGGGGACGGTAGCTGATCTACTATCACGTTAGATGAAGATCTTGCGCATTCTCGGAATGTTCCTCGTCGCTGGGTGTTGCGTTGCGGCGGAGCCGACTTGGAACCCGGCTGATGCGTTGAAGGAAGCCGAGCAAGATATTCGCACAGGGCATATTAAGTTTTATTGGTCCGGCAGTGTCGCGTCGATGCCAGTCGGTGTTCCGATCGAGGTGGCTAAGAAATATCCCAAAGCCGATGCAGGAGTCGGCTGCGTCACTAACGACGTACCACTTCGGGAACGACAGGAAGAATACGCCCGTCGGTATAACGCGAAGATTTTTGCTTATATCAGTCAGAAGCACTAATGCGCACCGCTTTGGTCATTGTCGCTTTGATTGTGCCGGTCATCGCGCTGGCGCTTCCGGACGATGCAACTTTGTCACGGCTCTTGGTTGGCACATGGCACGGGCATCGGCACGACACTCAATATCGCGCTGACGCAACCTGGATTATGGATCCACCGGACGAAGGAGATAACTCCCGGGGAAAATGGCGGATCGAACACGGTCGGTTGATTACAACCTGGCGATTTAGTGGAGAGTCTTCGGATTCGACGGCTATGGAGGAAATCATAGAACTCACTGAAAAGATTTTTAAGTCCCGCATCATTTCACAGGAAGGACCAGGTCGCCCCGAGGGGCAGGTTCTCCCGAGTGAGATTTTCACTGTCACTCGTGTAACGATGAAGAAGTAGGTCGCCACTCCGAAATTCGAGGAGTTCAACTGCGGCGAAGATCAAATAATTAACCCCAAAGAACGAGCACTATGCCGATCAATGCCTTTAGCAGTTTTACCGACGGCCTCGACCCGAGTCGAAGGAGCCGCGAACACTTCATTACCAACACTGATCTGGAAGATGACCGTCTCTGGGTTCCTTATGCGGAAGGCGTATGGATCCAGCCGTGCTGCTTTAACGTCACGTCTGGAGGATTCAGCGTCGTTCTGAAAGGTCTCCCCGGCGCCAAGCTGGGCACTCACTACCACGTTGGCACCGTTCATGGCTATACGATGCGCGGTCACTGGCGATACCTTGAGCATGACTGGATTGCAAAGCCTGGAACTTACATCTTCGAACCCGCCGGGGAGGCTCACACGCTGGTAATCACCGAGGACTCGCCAGAGCCGATGGTGGCCGTGTTCGTGGTCGAAGGCGGCCTCATCTATCTAGACAAACCAGTGAATGGTGGCTTTGCCGCTTACGAAGATGGATTCTCTCTTCTCGAGCTGACTCGGAAGTACTATCGCGAAGCTGGTATGGATGTGCGCCAGCTTGATCTGCTCGTGCGCTGATTCAGCGATTAGGATGACGCTCACCGAGTTAACCAGATTCGCAAAACGATATGCCGAAGCGTGGTGCAGTCAGAATCCTGAGAACGTCGCCGCGTTCTTCGCCGAGAGCGGTTCGCTGAGCGTCAACGACGGAACGCCTGCCGTCGGGCGAGCGGCGATTGCCGAGATCGCGGGAGGATTCATGCACGATTTTCCAGACATGACCGTGACGTTCGACAAACTCGAGCGCAGCACACCGCATGGAGGGCGGAGCGCCTGCGACGCCGTTTTCCATTGGAGCTTAACGGGAACGAACACCGGCCCGGGCGGCATGGGAAAACGCGTTCGAATCAGCGGCTACGAACTCTGGAAGATCGACAACAAGGAGCTCATCGCAGAATCGAAAGGCCATTTCGACAGCGCCGAGTACGAGCGCCAGCTCAAGCACGGACTCGACTAGTTAGGCAACGCTAACTCAACCCTAAGGAATCAAAATGACGACAAGTAAAATTATCGGCTTTGCCATTGGCGCAATGGTGGCTGCTACGGCAGCGTGTGCCGATGAGATCTCCATCGTCAGCAATATTCTCGGACCCGAGGGGCCATTGTACATTGACGGCAACCTTTACTACGTTGGCTGGGTCTCCAACACGCTGTCGAAATGGGATGGCAAGACGACGACGGTGTTGAATCACACT
>QHOS01000166.1 GCA_003219415.1 Verrucomicrobiota bacterium
GCCGATCTCGAGTCGTAGCGCAGACGCAGATACAACGCCGAGAAGGAGTGAGCAAATGCCAAAATACGACCGGTAAACTGGGCAGGCAGCAAATGATTGTCATCGTCAGGTGCGGTGGTTTCCCAGAGACTAAAGGTAACGCGACCGCTACCTTTTATCTTTTCCAGTGCCGCAACTTTCGAATCCCCGGGGTTTCAATCTTTAGAAACCTATGATGCTATGAACTGGAGAAAATTCGTTCTCCTTGGTTGCGTGGTGGCATGCGTTTTCGCAGCCTCGATTGCGACGGCGCAGATGAGGGGGCACGGTAATTCGATGTCCCAGATGGGAATGCGCGGCGCGTTGACGCCACGTTCGATTGCCCGAATGCCGATGCACCGCATGCCAGGTTCGGTGGGACGGATGCCAATGCACCGCGCTCCAATGATGAATTCAGCCTTGGGCCTTCGACGCTTTAACCGTTTCAACTACCGAGACTTTAATCGAGATAATCGGTTTCATCGCTTCAAGCATTTCAACCAAATCATCTTTATCGGCAACTTCGCCTCTCCATGGTGGTGGGGTCCTTGGTGGGGCTGGAACTGGGTCTACCCATACGAATCCTACGTATATTCCTATCCCACCGATAACTCCGGCTACGGATACGGATATGGTAACTATGGCTATGGGTCGTCCGGCTATAATTACGGATATGTCTACCCGCCTCTGAGTTACTACGACTACGCCAATGACGATGAGAGTGCTGTGCGCAATGTTCTCGCGGAATACGAAGTTTCTTGGAACGGCCATGACACGGCCGTCTTCGGTCGTCTCTTCACTGAAGACTGTGACTACGTAAACATCGCCGGTGTCCACTGGAAGGGAGTGCAGGAGATTGTCCAGCGGCACACGGAACTGTTTGAGAAAAGATTAAAGACTGCCGTTCGGAAGCTTACCGGTGTAGAAGTTCGTTTTTCAACGCCCGACGTTGCACTTGTCCATGCTACGTGGGACGTGACCGGTTCGAGTCGTCCCACTGGCGAGGCCGTTCCAGTTCTGAAAGAAATTACCACGATGGTGATGGTCAAAACTAACGGGAAGTGGCTAATCACGTCTTTTCAGAACACGGAGAGCGGGGACTGAAAGCGTTTACTTGTGCAGGCGAATTAAAAGCTGACTAACGTATCGTTACGCACGCCGATGAGAAATCGGCGTGCGTTTTCTGAAACCCGAAACGGCGACCGCGGAGTCCACCAACTCAGCGCGCCGGCATTGCACCTCCCCAGGCCGCGGGCGACTGATCGAGTGGAGTGACCAGCGACGGGGAATTCGGTTTGATTTCCGGCCGCGCTGCTTTTGTCGGCGGTGTGCCTCTCACGCGAGCTATGATTCCGTGGGCAATGCCGGAAGCATCGACGTAACGACCAGTGATATTCCCCTGCGAACTGATTCCGTTTAGCGATGTAAAGGTTGACCCGGGAAAATCGAAAGTGAAAAAATTGTTTGGCGGGACAAAGAAGAGTCCATGCGTCACGCCTGAGGCGTCCGCATATCTGCCCACCACAAAGTTCCTATTGTTATCTCCAAACAGGATTGTCCCAACAGAACCCGGAGGATCGATCGGGAAGTGCAGCGCGCCACTGGCGTCCCGGTAGTAACCGTGAAGGATTCCTGAGCCGTCTATATAGTATCCCACCACCAACCGCTTTGAATCATTGATGTCGTAAGCAAGGGTCGCGGGAGCTGCTGGGACGCTAAACACCGTTACGGTTCCGCCAACGCTGACGAACGCCTGCTGGAGCCCGCTGGCGTCAACAATCGTGCCGGCAAAGTCGGCGGGATTGTTTATCCCAAGCACAGCGGTGCTGACCGCGCCGGGAACATCGTATTCTGTGAAGGTGCCGCCCGACAGGAAAAACCCGTGAAGGTTACCATCGCTGGTGGCATAGTCACCGACTACGGTGCGTGGGTTATTGATGCCTCGTCCTTCGGTAAAACCAACGGTATCGTTAGGGTCAACGATCGGCGCGCTAAAGCTACCATCGCTGAACCGGACAAAACCGCGCGCCACTCCGGTCGAATCAATGAACTCGCCAACAACATCGCCTCTTTCGTTAATCTTTTGCGGCAAGGTCTGATTTCCGGTCCCGGGATAATCAAAAGTCGTGATCACTTCGATAGAGCCGGAGCTCGCTGCTTGCTGAGCGAACGTCCCCAACAATGGGAACACGAATAGAACTGCCAGAATGCTGATAATTATTTGTTTTGGTTTCATAATGCTTATTGCCTCCTTAATTGAATTCCTCATTGCAAGGCCGAGGTGGCAAAAGCACAATATCCACCTCGCAAATTTCGACCTGTCCACTTTTGTGTGTTATGCGGTTTCGTTGAGCCCGCTTTTGGGTTTGCCGGCACATCGAAATGAGCAGAGACGAGAGCGTCCGAAATTACCGCGACAAATGTCGCCGAATGAGACCGGAGATTGCTCGTTTGTACGGTTTTCGGAAATCGCCCTTGTGTCGATGCACTTCGATCACGTTGCCAGCGTCATTATAAGCGCGGATCATAGTGGAGTGTGATCGGCTGTAGAACTTCGCGTATTCGGAGCGCGCTTTTCCCCAAGGAGCTTATGAACGTTGCCGCACTTCGTTTGAGTGGCTTCGCGGTGCTGCTTGTTCTGCTCGCCGGAGCCGGCTGCAATCGGTCCAAGCGAGCGTCGTCAGAGTCGAGCCCTGCGCCAACACCCCAGGCGCTTCGCGCGAGCGTCACTGCGCACGCGCCGGATGCATTCTACGATCCGCCCTCGGACGTGCCGCGCAAGCCTGGCGAGTTACTGCGGAGCGAACCGCTCAAGGATGTGATGCTGCCAGCCGGCGTGCGAGGCTGGCGCATCCTTTATGCAACCACTGTGGACGACAGCACGCCAGCGACGGCGGTCGCGACCGTGTTCGAGCCGACCGATCCTCCCGCGGGCCCACGTCCTGTCATCGCATGGGAGCACGCCACGACAGGCCTGCTGCAGAAATGCATGCCGTCGCTTGTGTCATTGCCGACCAAGGGCATCCCCTGGTGCAACCGGATCGTGATGGCTGGCTGGGTCGTGGTGGCGACAGATTACTCCTTCGCAGAGAAGGGTGGCCCGCATCCGTACCTGATCGGCGAAGGCGAAGCGCGCGCGGGGCTCGATTCAGTGCGTGCCGCGCGACAGATGTCCGAGCTTATCCTCGACAAACGCATGGTGATATGGGGTTACTCGCAGGGTGGGCACACAGCGCTTTGGACCGGCATTGTCGGGCCGCGCTACGCGCCGGATCTCGAAATCCTCGGCGTCGCGGCAATCGCACCGGCCGCGAACATAAAGAACATTCTCGCGATGAACGTCGCGGCGGACAAACGGTTTGGACCGTATCTCGCGTTATCGTACAGCCGGTTTTACCCTGACATCACATTCGAGCAAGCGCTTCGGCCCGAGGCGCTCGATGCTGCGCGTCAGATAGTAGATTTATGCGATTTCGTCCCGCCCGAGGATGCGGAACGCATCGAAACACTGGTGGCGACGTTCGACGGTCCAGCGTTAGCGACGAGTTCGAACAATGCACTTCAAGCTCGGCTTGCGCGGAACACACCGGACAGTTTGATAAAGGCTCCCGTCGTAATCGCGCAAGGCCTCTCGGACACCGTCGTGCCGTCGTCTGCCACTGACGCGTATGTCGAAGACCGCTGCTCTTCTGGTCAACGACTCGAGTATTGGACATTCGCGGGGCGCGACCACCTCACGATTTTCCAACCTGGTACACCGCTCGAGGAGCTGCTTATCAGCTGGACGACGGCGCGCTTCGCAAATGAGCCGCAAGCGAGTGGCTGCGTCCACAAGTCTTTCTGATTGTCGCTTGGCCTTCGAAAGAGCCTGCTGTTTGGCTCAATCCAATTTTTGTTAGCTAGTGAATTTCATCAGCAGCTATCGACGGCCAGTATGAAGTCGTAGCAGGTGAGAAACGGTGGATTTGAAAAGATGAACTGTTTCCCGCGCCATGCTGCTTCAGTTGTTTAACAGCCGATGCCAGTTTTGCCAAACCTTGTTCAATTTGCGCTTGCGACCACGCCGCAAATCCAAAGACAAATGCCGGATCCAACTGAGCCTTGATGCAGAAGAAAGAAAGAGGACGGGACCAAATGCCGGTTTGCTCACGAGCACGCATGAATAACGGTAAATCTTCCCCGCGCCGCAGCCAGGCGACGAAGTGCAAACCGGCTGGCGTCACTTCCAGATCGAAATAGTCGCCCAGCCATTTTTGGAATTGTTCGATAAAGAATAGGCGTCGCTGGGCATA
>QHOS01000167.1 GCA_003219415.1 Verrucomicrobiota bacterium
GCTCACGGGCGAGCAACGTCGCGCATTCTGTGCGTTTGCGAAAATCCGCGCACAGTTTACCCAAAGCCTGCTCGCCGTGGCGAGCGGCGGGCTATTTCGGCCGTGAGTTCGCGATCCGCAGCAGCACGTCGGCGTGACACGGCTCGTCGAGCGCGCACCAGCAGGCGAGATCTTTGCCGTGCAGGCAGTGGCGGATGTCACGCTCGCTGAAATTATCAGCGAGGTGCTGCTCGTACAACGCGACGGCTTTTTCGGCACTGAGCGTTTCGCCGTTCAACGGCTCCGAGCCCACCACGTACGGGTTTCCCCAAACAGTCGGTCGGCCGACGTAGATGGCGTTCGCCGGCATTTTCCAGCCTTTCGCGCGGCTGCGCTGGATTCGCTTCGGTTTGCTCATGCGGGCCGTAAATTCTCGCGCCGCTTTTCCGTTCCGCAAACGACGGCCTTAGCATCCCTTTCCTCCGCTAACCGGACGATTACCGAATGTTAAATGTTTAGACGCGACCTCTTATTTCTTAACTTTTTTAATTTTGGATTGGCTGGCGGCAAGCCGTGCCCGAGACTCGTTTCGCGCAAACGTTCCATGGCTATTCGAATCCTCGCCACCGGCGGTACGTTCGACAAGGAATACAACGAGCGGACCGGCCAGCTCTATTTCAAGGATACTCACATTGCCGAGATGCTCCGGTTAGGAAGATCGCAGGTGGAAGTATCCATTCGCACCGTCATGATGACCGATAGCCTGGAGATGACCGACGCCGATCGAAATCTCATTGTGCAAAACTGCCTGCAATCGGCCGAGGATCGCATCGTGATTACCCATGGCACCGACACAATGACGGAAACAGCGGCCGCGGTGGCTGGCGCTGTCACCGGGAAAACAGTCGTGCTAACCGGCGCGATGATCCCCTACGCCTTTGGCAGTTCCGATGGCCTCTTCAATCTGGGCAGCGCGCTCTCGTTCGCGCAGGCACTGCCTCCCGGAGTTTACATTGCCATACACGGTCAATGCTTTCCCTGGGACCGCGTCCGGAAAAACCGCGAGCGCGGCGAGTTCGAGGAAATTCCGCAGGGCTAAGCGCTAAAAGCCAAGTCCATTTGAATGCTAGTGCGGCTCGCACCTCGGACTTTGCATTGCGTCTCGCTGCGCACACCATGAGACATGCAAAAAATTACTCCAATGTTGTAGTTCGATAATCAGGCGGAAGAAGCGGCAAATTTCTACGTCTCGGTGTTCAAGAATTCGAAGGTCAAACAGATCACGCATTACGCCGGCGAAGACATTCCCGAAAAGAAAGGCCAGGTCATGACGGTGTCGTTCGAGCTGAATGGACAGGAATTCACCGCCTTGAACGGCGGGCCGGAGTTCAAGTTCACCGAAGCCGTCTCGTTCGTGATCAACTGCGACACGCAGGAGGAGATCGATTATTACTGGGAGAAACTCACCGCTGGCGGCGGGAAGGAAGTGCAATGCGGATGGGTCGCGGAAAAATACGGTCTCTCCTGGCAAGTAACACCGGCAAAGTTCTTCGCCGAATGGGTGAAAGATCCGGCCGGGCTGCAACGGGTGACGCACGAGGTGTGGCAGATGAAGAAGCTCGATCTCGCAAAGCTAGAGAAGGCATTTGCAGGAAAGTGACGAGTACCTGTTTGCGATTCATGTTCCTCTTATGCAAAACATTCCAGGCCTGCGCAGTTGCTACGACAAAGTCGGACGTCTGATCTATTTCGGGCGGATGCTGGACAAGATTCGCCTGCACGCCGCCGGTCAGCTCCCGCCGGATTACGCGGAGAATCTCGGCGAGCACCAGTTCACGCTCGACGGGCGCTGCTGCCGTTTCCTCGGCGTCCCCTATTCGGAGATAAAAAAACGCACGCTCGCCGGCGAGCCCGACGAAGCCGTCCTGAGCTGGGCGCACGCCCACGGCGCCTCGCGCACCGACGAAGAGTGCAATGTCTGGAACCGCTTCATCGCCAAGCTCGGCTGGCGCGACGAACGAAGCCGAGTCCTCCCGCAGCGAATAAAAGAGAGTGGCCTAACGGGTAAACCGATCGAGACCCTCATTGACCACATCGAATTCGATGAAGGCCGCGACCCCGTCGCCTCGCGGGCTTGGGAAAAGATCTGAAGGCGACTCGCGCGCTTGCCGGCCGCACCGTTTCGCGCGTGTCCGCGGCGGAGCACATGGCCAATTACCAGGCGGCGAGGGCGCTCATAGGCAAGGGAAAGAGCAGCGCAAAGAAGGGCGCTAAGAAGAAGGCGAAACCAAAGAAATGACCCTGGCGACCGCCTCCAGCGAAATGAAGAGGTGCTCATGTTAAGCAAACCATCGCTTCGCGGCGCAGCAGCCAAATATCAAATAGCCTGCTCGCGAATCCTTTCGGAGTTTAGATGGGACCCGTCCCCTGCCCCGATTTCAGAGTTTCAGCCTTTCCCCTGTCGCCCATCCGGCGATGATTCCGGTGAGAAACTCAAGGCGTTGTTGTCGCAGCGCGAGGTCATGCTTCAATTGCCGTTCCACTCGCGACCGCAGAGCCTCCGATGGACCTGTGCGTGCAAAGTTCCACGAATCTTCCCGCCTGGCTTCGACCAGGCTTAACTCCAGAGCGCGGACCGACCGAGTCAATTCGCTAAGAGTCGAGCGCATCTGCGAAAGGGTTGTGCTGGCGCCGAGCGCGTTCGATAAATCGCTGAGCGCCAGCAAAAGTTCCATCCGGGCAATGTCACCTGCCGCATACGCTTCCTGGACTTCATGCCAAAGCGAAGAAACGGTGGCATCGCCATCGGCGCGCAGATCGGGATGCAATCGACGCACCAGCCGCCGATAGATTTCCTTTACCCGCGGATCAATCGTTCCCGGTTCCGGGGGTTCCTCATCGACCGCAGAACGCCGGCCATCCTCCGGTCGGGGATCGGATCGACCCGGCGCACTTCCCGGCCTAACGAACATATGTGATTTAAAAACTTCAAAGCTGGTCGAATAAGCGTCGTCATCCATCTTGGCCGGGTTCGTGCCCAGAAATGTTTGCACCCATTCCTCAAACAGAGCTTCCTGCTCGAATTCGCTCAGGTGAGGAGTCGATTGCGATCCGTTAGAGGAAGTCTTCCTATCTTCGGCGACGCCGGGATTTTCTCGCCGAAACAGCACCCTCCGATAGGCGCTGTGTGGATCCTGGATTTTTCTCCGCATTTCCATCTCCACTTCATGAATCAGGTTTTGCGCATCCCGAATCTTATCCTCGACATCCCGTGCGGTGCTAAGCAACGCGCCAAACTCGCGGGCCCGCCAGCGAACGAACGCGGGCTTATCCTGCCGTTCAAACTGATGCCAGCAAAGTCGCGCTTGTTCCAACCGTGCCATCATGTCGGTGCATTCGCCTGCTGCACTGCCTCGCAGCGGAGCCTGCTCGATCCAAACAATCTCCAGCCGATCCCTGCGGGGGACTGTCACCGCCCGTCCGCGACTAACGCGTTCAGCTAAGCGTGCGCGAATCATTACCGAACTTTACCCCAGTGATGCCGGTCAACAACAGGTGGCCGTCATCGAAGCCTGATCAGACTGATCCCATGCGGGCGAATTTGTAAGCCCGTCGGGCGCGAAGCGTGAACGCTTGGGCACGTCGCGAGAAGCTGCTAGCGCCCCCCGGTCAGTCGTCACTTCGTGTGAACTTCTTAATTGAAACTCGCTTACTTCCCAGCTCGCTCGCCGCTTCCCTTGCGGCTTCACCTTCTATGTCGCGCGTCCCACGCGCTCCATTCTTACTTCTTACTTCGTCACATGGGATCCGCAGTCGGATAGTTTTCGATTAACGGATTCGCTGATGCTCAATGACGCCGGCGATTCCATCGCGTGTTCCGAGCGTGTACGCGGCGCACGCGATCGTTCAAACCGGGCTTGAGACCGACCACCGACCCGGTATGCTCGCAAGCCATGCACCGCGACCATCACAATTGGTATTCACACCGTCTCAGCCGCGACATGGGCGTCAATGTTTACGGGCATTACGGCATGCCCATCCTTGCCTTCCCCACCAGTTGCGGCGACGAGCATGAGCAGGAAGGTCAGGGCATGATTCGCACTCTCGGCCCGTATCTGGACGCGGGGCGAATCCGAATCTTCTGCATCAACGGCGTGCAGAGCGATTCGTTCAGCAACAAAGGCGCGCATCCTTTTCACCGCAGCTGGCTGCAGGCGCAATACGATGACTACGTGGCCAGCGAAGTCTTCCCATTCATCGACTCCGTGTGCCAGACGCCGGGCATCCCGATCACCACCTACGGCGCATCGCTCGGCGCCTATCACGCGGCCAACACCCTCTTCAAGCATCCCGACCACGTGAAGCGCTGCTACGCGCTCTCCGGCGTTTACGACATGCGCGACTCGATGGACGGGATGTACGACGACAACTTCTACTTCAATAATCCGGTCGACTATATGGCCAACCAGAACGATCCCTGGTT
>QHOS01000196.1 GCA_003219415.1 Verrucomicrobiota bacterium
AAATCTGGTGACAGCTTGCGCAACGCCGTCGCCGGCCTGGTCCATCAGCGCTTCGACTTCTACGCCCCGCGCGAACGCGGCTTCTTCCGCCGTTCGCATCTGCGCCGAAGTCAAGACCGGCAGGTTCAATTATCCCTCCTGATCTTTTGAAGCCGCTTTTGTCTTTGACTCGGCTGGTTTCGATGACCTTTTCTTCCGCGCGCTTTTCTTGTGAGAACGCTTGGATCGGTGGCGTTCAGATTTCGCCACTTTGGTTTGATCGATGTACGGTTGTAACGGAATGGTCTCGCCTGTCGCCACTCGCGTCGTCGTTAACGCGCTCGTGACGGAATTGCGACCGCCGACACCGGCTGCAATTTCTTCTGCGAGCTTTTGACGATAAGAAGCGGTTTGTGCGTACGCAGCTTCGGTTGGGTTGGTTAGGAAGCCGCATTCCACCAGCACAGCCGGAATGTTCGTCTTTCGCAATACGTAGTAACCACGTCGCCGTACCCCGCGGTTGGATGACGGCGCGCCGCCCGCGACATAATAATGGATCGCAGAGGCGAGTGGCAGGCTCTCGCGACTATAAAAATATGTTTCGATACCACCCGCGCCCATCCGTTTTGCGGAGTTGAAATGGATGCACACGAAAAGCGCGTTCGGGTAGGAGTTGGCGATTGCTACCCGCCCACCCAGCGAAACGAATACATCGCTATCCCGGGTCATCACGACCCGATAGCCGCCGGCGGCGAGAACGCGTTTAAGGCGCTGCGCTACATCCAGGGTCATATCCTTTTCTGCAACCCGCTGACCCGGGATTCCGCCGCGGTCATAGCCGCCATGACCCGCATCGATCACTACGGTAGTGGCGGATCCGCTGCCTTGAGAAGCGCGTTTCGCCTGAGCCGTGGAGAAAGTTCCCAGTAACGCGATTAGCAAACTGGCGGCAAACAGACGGTGTCGGTAGGAATTTATCAGCATCACTGATCGTCTTTCGGCGGTTCGGGCGGGCGAGCCGATAGTTTCGGGGCGGTGCCACGCGAGCTTTGTGCGGCCGGCGATTCAATCGTGCCGCCGCGCACGGCCACGTCGCCATTGGCGGCACGAACGAGACGCGGCCGGGTTTTGGTTTCCATGAAGGAGGAGTGTGCCAGCAGTTCGCCATTCAAGCCGACGCGCGAATACGCCCATGCGCGCGGGGCAGAGCAGTGCAGAACATGCAATTGATTTGCGTGATCGATCTCCGTCTGTGGTTCTTCAAAGGCGATGGCCCGGCCTAACGAATAAGTCGCATAAACGATTCCACTGTCCTTGTCCTGCACACGCACGTACAACGAAGTATGGTCCGGAAAGCGGTTGGTGAGAAGCGAGTACGTACGGACGTTGCCTGGCGCGGCAATGCCATCGGGGATGCCGACTGTTTGCTGCCAGATTGGCCGCGCATCGGTTACTTCAAAAACTCGCGTTGGGGAATAAAAAAACTTTCCGAGATCGGCAAAATAAACATTGGTCCGCACATGGTAATTGCCGAAATCGTGCACCGGATAAAGTGGAGTCAGATTGATCTGATGCGTGACTCTCTGCCCGGCTTGGATCTTTAAGGGCGCCTGACCGTTTTCGGCACTGATCGGCGCAATGGGTTGACCTTCGCTTCCAGTTATCTCAAACCCAAGCCATGATTGCCCGTTCGCATTGTGAAGGTCGATGTCGCGTCCGGCGAGATTGGTGATGCTTAAGGTCACTACGACCGGTTCGTAAGCGATGTACTGCAATCGCTTGAATTTTAGATCCACCTGAATTTGGGCTTCTGCTATGACGCCAAAGATGGAAATACAAGCAACACCAACAACAAATCTAATCACATTGCTTAATGACGAAATCTGAATGACGCAGGTAGTTAAAACGTTAAAAGAATTAAAAAAGTTATGACGTCTAAACATTGCCACTCTTTTCAGCCAGTCTTTGTACCTTTTTAACTTTGTAACGCTTGTAACTTTCCCTCTCGTGTCTCATTGTGCCGAGCTGGTTTCGGCTGCAGGAAAAAGCTGTAAAAGCCGCGAAGGTTCGGCCTGAACCGCCTGCAATTTATCGTCGTAATAAATTCGAATCCTGTATCCCAGATATTTTCGCTTTCCAGTATCTGGGACGGAACTTCTGGCGCCTCTGCTTTTTTGTCCCGGTCGGACCGTCGCCGCCGCCTCAGAAAGCGATGACTCCGGCGACCCGACTCCTGTTTTCGGGCGGAGATAACTGACCGACAGTACCTCGGGATTCGCGTCGGCCCAATCGTGCTTTGGCGTCACCCATTCGTAATTCACGTCCGCGTCGGTGAGCTTCACATCTTTGTCACCGACCGTGTCATAAAATTCCACCAGGATCTTTACTTTGGTGTGATCGATCGTTGCGCCTGGCTGTTTTTTTATACCGATCTGTAGCGCGAGGTTGGTCTCGGCGTCTGGATCGGATGTCTCAGCAGCTTTGACTTCCGTGATTCCCATGACAGAGCCTTCCGGATTGCCGGCGACATCCCTGTGTGATGCAGCATCGAGTGACGTGCTTGCCATGCTAGCGCCTGTGGTGACCGGGGTTGGCACCCCCAACTTCAGGCGCTGATCGGCCAATTCATATGCTTCTCCAGCCGAAGGGCCCATATCGTGTAGTTTGCGCCACACTTCGTTCGACTTGTCATAAACGTGCATGGAATCATACGTCGTGGCTATTTCCTCGAGCACGGTGACGTTGCTGGGTTCGCTGTCCAACGCTTCCTCGAAGCGCGCGAGCGCGTTTGTTGTATCGCCGCGATTGCGCAGCTCGGTCCCTTCTCGCAACAGTTGATCAACAAGCGACGGAGGAGGCGGATGGGCCACCGCTTCGGGCGAAGGAGCCGTCTGCGTTGCCGGCGGGGCCATTGCCGAGGTAGTATTCGCCGCTGCGGGCGTTGAAGCGGGAGGAGCTACGGGTCGTGCGACGCTTGTTGCAACTGCCTGCGCCGGCGTTCGCGCAGCTCGGACCCGACCGAGATAATAGGAGGTAGCAGCGAAGATTTCCGCCACCGCGAGAATCACAACCAAGCCGAGCCCGACGTTAAAGCTTGGATCGATCTGCGTAGCCCGTGAAAGAAGAGTCCGCATGCAGCAATAAACCCCATTTCTGTAAGCGCGCCCTCGCCAAGCTGTCAACGGCTTCGCCACGTAAAACGTTAAAAAAGTTGAAGCGGTGAATCGTCAAATGGGCGGTTCCTCTCACGCTTCAACGGTAAACGGTTTAACGTCTTAACGATTCACGATGCGCTAGCGCGAAATATCGTCCTGCCCCAACATCTTGAATCCTTCGCCCATCAGCACCGAGGACGCGCATTCGGCATCATCCACGTGGAGAGCAATCGCGGCAAAGCCACGCGGACGAATAAGCAGGGGATAAGCGAAATGGACGTTCACCTCCGCCATCACCAGTGCGGCAAGCAGTTTCACCAGTTGCGTGGCCACTTCTCGAATTTCTACGACCACGACTTCACAAACGCCGAATGGCACGTTTTTTTCCCGGAACAATTTCTCCACGCGCACCGGATCACTCGCGATAATCCGAGCGATGGCTGAATCGGTCGATTCGGATACACTCAGCGCCACGGCGTGAGTGCTCTGAGCGCTGAGAAGTTTCACGACGTCCAGCATTGCCCCGACCTTGTTCGGAAGAAAAACAGAGAACTGTTTCACCAACGGCCCTTCCATTTTCGAAGTTGTTTCCGGTAAATTCGCAGTCATTTCGATCGCGACACCCTGCTGGTACATCCGAAGGTGCGCCAGGCAAACTATCTCATTTTCGGTCTTTCATTGGCAAACCAATATATTTCAACAACAACGCGTTATTGAGACTGTTCATTTTGTGCGACGTCAATATACTGCCGCAATGATTGCGGGAGCGCATTTTCTTCTCTACAGCAAGGACCCTGAAGCCGATCGTGCGTTCTTCAAAACGGTGCTGGAATTCCCGTCGGTCGATCTTGGCGATGGCTGGCTGATATTTGCATTGCCGCCTGCCGAACTGGCGGTCCATCCGGGTGATGGTGAATTTGTGCAGATGCATGCAGAACATCCCATGCTGGGAGGCCTTCTCTATCTGATATGTGACGATTTGGGCAGCGTAATCGGATTGTTGAAAAGTAAGGGTGTGGCCTGTGCGAATCCGGTGGAAGCCGAGTGGGGCATCAGCACGACTGTTCGGCTGCCGAGCGGTGGCGAGATCGGTCTTTATCAACCAACTCACCGCACGATGATTGAAGCACGTTCAACTTGAAACAGGGCGAGGTTTTCGTTCCAAACTTCGCAACGCTTGGATTCACCTTCGATGGATGAAGAAAATGAGTTAATCGCGCTGCGGCGCAAAAAACTCGACGCGCTTCGTGGGAAAGGCATCGAGCCATTCGGCGGCGGCTTTGAGGTAGCCGGATCGATTGCGGAGGTGCGCGAAAAGTTTAAGGAAGGCGAGACCCTTCGCGCAGCTGGCCGCATTATCGCGCATCGCGACATGGGCAAGAGTCATTTCCTCGATTTGCGCGACGCGACGGGGCGCATTCAAATATACATTCACGCGAACGAGGTCGGGGCGGAGCTGATCGATCTTTTTCGGTTGCTCGATCTTGGCGATTTCATCGGCGTGGAGGGAACCTGTTTTGTCACTAAAAGCGGGGAGCCGACATTGAAAGTGCGCACGTTCCAATTACTGGCCAAAGCTTTGCGGCCGCTTCCTGAGAAATGGCACGGATTGCAGGACGTCGAAGCCCGGTACCGGCAACGTTATCTGGATCTTATTACGAACGAGCATTCCCGCGCGGTGTTCGAAAAACGCATCGCAATTATCCGAGAAACGAGGCGCTTCTTCGAGGACCGCGGGTTTCTGGAAGTGGAGACGCCGATTTTGCAGACAATCCCAGGAGGTGCGGCCGCCGAGCCGTTCAGAACACATCATAAGGCGCTCGGCATCGATCTTTATCTGCGCATTGCGTTGGAGCTCTATCTGAAACGTTTACTTGTCGGTGGACTCAACAAGGTATTCGAAATCAACCGTAACTTTCGTAACGAAGGTATTTCCAGAAAACACAATCCGGAATTCACAATGCTCGAAGCTTATTGGGCGTATGCCGATTTTGAAAAGATGGCGAATCTCACTGAAGAACTGATTTGTTATCTCGCCGAGAAAATCTGCGGTTCGCTAACAATCGAGCACCGGGATTCGGAGGAAAACGTTGTTCGCACGATCAACCTGAAACGGCCCTGGCGCCGCGCGCGCTATCACGATTTGGTGCGGGAAGTTGCCGGGCAGGACTGGTTCGAGCTCTCCCGCGAGCAACGGCGAGATCGCGCCACGAACCAGTTCAAATTGGAAATCCTGCTTCAACTGGCCGATTACGAAGTGACGCAACACGTATTTGAAAAACTGATTGAAGAAAAGACGATCGACCCGCTGTTTGTCACGCACTGCCCGAAAGAGTTGGTGCCGCTGGCAAAACAAAACGCGGCGGACGACTCGCTGGTCGACGTTTTCGAACTGATCATTAACGGAGCGGAGATCGCGCCCGGTTACAGCGAGTTAAACGATCCGCTCGTGCAGCGCCAGCGGCTTCTAGAACAAGCGGGCGAAGAGAGACAAAAAATTGACGAGGAATTCCTCCTTGCGCTTGAACATGGCATGCCCCCGGCCGGCGGCATCGGCATTGGAATCGATCGGCTCACCATGCTGCTCACCGGGGCAGAGTCGATTCGGGACGTGATCCTTTTTCCTCTGCTGCGACCGAAAAAACTGTAGCCGTCGCTCTGTGAGCGAGGTCAGCATGGCGCTTCGCACAGCGAAGCGGCTACAACAAAGCCCAGGCTCAGCCACGTTCCAAATCAAAAGTGACCTTTGCGTTGATGCGGTAATTTGTGACTTTGCCGTTGTCTACTTCAGCGGTGAATTCCTTGATATAAATCGAGCGAACGTTCCGAAGTGTCTTCGAGGCTTCCTTTACAGCGCCTTGCGCGGCATCCTCCCAGCTCTTCGGCGATTGCGACATCAGTTCGATAACTTTAACGACTTTAGCCATGGTGATTTAATTCTCCTTCACTTATTTTATCGCAGGCGACGTGCAAGCTGCGCGTTTTTTTGGTCTCCCATTCGGCTCGCCGGGCCCTAGCGTGTGGACAAGTTTATCTGCGGATGCGGAGATGCTACGACGAGCCCAATTCCGCCCAGGACAGCAACAGAAGCGAGCACGTAACGCACCGTGATTGGTTCACCGAGCAACAGTATCCCGCCAGTGGCCGCAAGCACCGGAACGCTAAGTTGAACAGTGGCGGCGCTGGCAGTTTTCAACCCGGGGAGGGCGCTGTACCAAATTACATAGCCAAGACCTGATGTAACTGCGCCCGATGTTATCGCGTAAATGATCCCAGCAAGATTGTAATTTGTCGATGGAAGGAAAATGATACTGAGAGCAGCCGCAAACGGAACCGCGCGGACAAAATTTCCGGTCGTGACGCTTGCCGGATTCCTTTCACCTTTGCCGCGCAGTGAATAAATGCCCCAGGCTAAACCGGCCCCTAACATCAGGATCGAACCAATTAATGGCGGAGCGGAAAGTCCGGGGAATACAAGCACGACGAGTCCGGCAACCGCCACGATGAAGCCGGCAATTTGGATTGTGTTTAACCGCTCGCCTTTGTGCAGTCCCCGAAGAATCATCGTAGCCTGAACCGCTCCAAACAAAAGCAAAGCGCCGGTTCCGGCTGAAAGAGATGTATAGGCGAACGAAAAGCCGGCCGCGTAAGCGAATAGCGCGACCGCTGAAATCCAGTTGCCATATCGAAGTGACGAGCACCGCGTGACAGGTGCCGAGTTAGAAAAGCTTTCGACTAGAGGAGTAGCCGTTGGATTGACTGTCAGCCTCTTTCGAACGCTCATGACGAGCCAAAGCGCAAGGGCCCCGGAGAAAATACGAACGAACGTGAAAGTGGCGGGATCGATGCTGCTTCCTTTCAGTGCGGCACGGCATAAGAGCGAATTGCTCGCAAAGGCAATCATCGCCAACAGCGTAAGAATGAAAATTCGAGTCGGTTTCACTACTGATCAAATTGAGAACCGAACGCTTCGTGGAAAACGAAGCATGACTTAGGGAGACTCGACATGCTGAGAGACACCAAAGCGTTTAGTGGCTTTTCAGCCAACGATATTCCGAAGGCGAAAGAATTTTACGGCCAGACACTTGGGCTGAAGGTTTCGGAATCGAATGGCTTGCTGACGCTGCACTTCGCCGGCGGCAACAATGTTCTCATTTATCCCAAGCCGAATCACACACCGGCCGCGTTTACAGTCCTTAATTTTCCTGTCGAAGATGTCGATCAAGCGGTCGACGAACTCACAAAGCGCGGTGTGCGTTTTGAGATTTATGATCTGCCCAACATCAAGACGGACAAAAAAGGAATCATGCGCGGAAACGGTCCGACCATTGCCTGGTTTAAAGATCCAGCCGGAAACATTCTTTCCGTACTGGAGCGAGAACAGAGTTCGCCATAACAATTCCCAGCTGGCAGATTAATGACCGAAACAGAAGAGATTCGGCCGCACAGCAATGAACTGACTGAGGAATAGTTGTTGCTATTCGATCTTTTCCCAGAACCCGCGGCGATTCGGAATGTTTGGGAAAACAAGTTGGCCCTGGTAAAAGGTGAATGGGTTGGAGCGGTCGTTGCCACCGAACGATAGCGTGAGAGTTTTGCCCTCGACGTTCCAATGGCCCGTCACGGGCTCCCTGCGCTCGTAGGCGGTAGCGGTCCAGTTCTCAACAGTACCATCGACATGAAGAACAAGATGCTCGTCTATCGGGCCCGTATAGCTGATCGTGGTTTTTCGCCAATGTCCAATCAAGGCGTTCGAGTTTTCCGAAGACGTGGCATTTCCCTCTTGAAATGTGATGATACCCGAATTGGCAGCTTCCGTAGAAAGAGCCGTTAGAACAAGAGCGCAACATTGCGCAAGCCAGGTGATTTTGCGGAAAACGTATTGTGTTCTCATGGGGACCTCCGGACCGAGTCTGACAAGGTGACCGACCCATGACAACTCTATTCTGCGTTTGTTGCAGGACCTTGAACTCAAACCGATGTTGATCGCGTAACATGAAACTTTCGGCAATCATAGAGCGAGGACGGTTTCCTTCACCGGCGGCCGCGCCGCAGGCGCTGGCGTGGAACGGTGACAAATTGTGGATGGGTTCGCGCGATCTGCGGCGGATTTATGTGATCGATCCTAAAAAGTGGGAAGTGCTCGACGAGAAAGAACCGCCTGGCATCCCATGGGCTGCGGTTGCGACGAACGGAACGCTTCGTTTTACGATTGGAGAAGGCCCGGATGACGATCGTTACATTTGCAGGTTTGCTCCCGAGATTGGCTTTTCGGAGCAGGACAAGATCGCTTGCCCGGAATTTACGGGGTCATATCTCAGCTACGACGGCGAACATCTCTACCTGAGTCAATGGTACAAACATCGCATTCTTGAGCTGGACGCGAATGGCAATATCATCCGCGTCATCGACGTCGGTGCCGAAGTCTCAGGCCACTCGTTTGTCGATGGAATGATCTACGTCTTGCGCGGGACCGAACAGAATGGTGAGAGCTGGACCATCGCGCGATTCGATCCGCGAGAGAAAAAGCCGGAAGTCAAAGACATCGCAGTCGTGCCGTTCGCATGTCGGTCGTTAACATTCGATGGCGCGAATTTTTGGTCGAATCATCGGGCGGCGAACGAAATCGTATCATTCACGCTTCCACTGTAGCCGCTGCCGTTGGCTGCGGTCTTTTAATTGCTGTATCCCCGGATCCCTAAGCGATATTGACTGCAATGGTCGCAGAGCTGACGAAACCTGATTATCCCGGACGCTGGTGGGCGATGTTGCCGGATGGACGCATTGAGTGCCGCCTGTGTCCGCGGTTTTGCAAGCTCAACGAAGGACAGCGCGGATTCTGTTTCGTTAGGCAACGGATCGGCGATCAGATGGTGTTGACCACTTATGGACGCAGCAGCGGGTTTTGTGTCGATCCCATTGAAAAAAAGCCGCTGAATCATTTCCTGCCGGGAACGAGTGTGCTGTCGTTTGGCACAGCGGGCTGCAATCTCGGTTGCCGGTTTTGTCAGAACTGGGACATCTCCAAAGCGCGCGAATGGGACAAGCTCGCAGACGCTGCGTCGCCGGAGCAGATCGCGCTTGCGGCTGAACAGCTCGGATGCCGATCGGTTGCGTTCACTTACAATGATCCAGTGATCTTTGCCGAGTATGCCATCGATGTGGCCCAAGCGTGTCGTGAGCGCGGGATCAAAGCAGTCGCGGTGACAGCCGGCTACATCACCGACGATGCCCGTCCTGAATTTTACCGGCACATGGACGCGGCGAATGTCGATCTCAAGGCGTTCGCCGACGCATTTTATCATCGGCTATGTTTTGCCGAGCTCGATCCGGTTCTCGACACGCTGAAATATTTGCGACACGAAACGAATGTCTGGTTCGAGGTTACCACGCTGCTGATTCCCGGGGAGAACGACAGCGAAGCGGAGCTACATCGCGCATCGGAATGGTTCGCGGAAAATCTTGGGCCGGGTGTGCCATGGCATTTCACCGCATTCCATCCCGATTTCAAGATGCTCGATAAACCGCACACACCGCCGGCGACTCTCACCCGCGCCCGCAAGATCGCGCGCTCAAAAGGACTCCACTACGTTTACACCGGCAACGTGCACGATCGCGAAGGCGGTAGCACGTGGTGTCCCGGTTGCCGCGAATTACTTATCGAGCGCGATTGGTACGAGCTCGGCGAATGGAATCTGGACCGCGGGCGATGTCGATCTTGCGGCTACAAAATCGCAGGCATTTTCGAGGAGCTGCGCGGCGACTGGGGTGCACGGCGGGTACCTGTGAGACTCGCTGGTCGTTTGACTGGCTGATCCTCTTTATCCTTATGAAGGTCTTTACGTGCAGCATCGTCGCCGTTCTGTTAGGGCTTTTGGCGCTCAAGACATTCGTTATCGGGTACTACCAGATTCCGCAAAATGGGATGTATCCCACATTACCCGCTGGCAGTGTTCTATTCACGCTTAAGCATGCTTATCGAGATGTATCCAGGGTTAAACGTGGCGACATTATTGTGTTCCTGCGCGAACAGAACGGGCGACGGTACAATTATATCTGGCGAGTTATCGGCTTGCCGGGAGACAAAGTACAAACGTCTGGCGAATCACTGATCATAAACGGCCAACCAGTCGGTCGTGAGCGGGTCACTGACGCTGGTGGTAGAACGGTTTTCCACGAGCAAATTGGTGATGCGTCGCATCAGATTGCATTTGACCGTCGACACAGGACCGCCCGCCTGACGTTTCCGTCATGGTTCCGGCTGGCCACTTATTTGTTATGGGAGACAATCGCTTCAACGCATTCGATAGCCGACGTTTTGGACCGATTCCCTTTAGTTCGATTATCGGCAAGAAATTGTGACAATGCCGGCTATCAGAAATGTTTGTCGGGCATTACAGCGTTGCCTTCGCGGCTAAAAGCGACAAGAACAAGATTCCGCTCTGGGTTTTGTTCATTGCTGTCCAGTTCCTTGATTACATGTGGGCGACGCTTGTTTTGCTTGGGATTGAGAAGTTGCGCGTCATCAAAGGGTTCACCGCTGGGAGCATGCTCGACTCGTATTTTCATCCGTATTCGCACAGTCTGATCGCGGCGGTCATTTGGAGCAGCGTGGCTGGCATCGGCTACAAGCCACTTTGCGATTGGCTCGGGTACGCCTACAGAAAGTCAGCCGCTTTGATCGTGGGCTTGACTGTTTTCTCTCATTGGATTCTCGATCTCATTGCGCATCCTCGCGACCTCGCGATTTACGGTAACAAATGGAAAGTTGGTTTTGGTTTGTTGAATTATCGTGACCCGGAGTTTGCATTGGAAATCGGGCTGCTTGCCGCCGGGATCATGCTATACCTGACGCGAAATGTGATGCCGGAAATTCGAAAAGGAGCTGTGATCGCTTTCGGAGTCGTCCTCGTTGTCATCCAGATAGGTAATACGTACGTGCCTCGCACGCCGTTGACAGATAAGGCCACTGCCATGGGCGTTTGGGTTTTCTATACGCTCTTTGTCGTTGTCGCTTTCTTGATAGAGAAAATCGGGAGTCGGCGGCAAACTAATGCACCGTGATCGTGATTGTTTTCGGCGTCTCGGGAGCAGGGAAAACTACGATTGGCAAACTGCTCGCCGAAGAGCTTGGCTGGCGGTTTTATGAAGCGGATGATTTCCATCCACGCGCCAATATCGAGAAGATGCGTAGCGGTCATCCGCTCACGGACGAAGACCGATGGCCGTGGCTGAAACTTTTGCGCGAGCAGATTACGCGTTCTCTTGCTGCAAAAGAGAACGCGATGCTTGCGTGCTCTGCATTGAAACGCGCGTATCGGGAGCGCTTACGCGTCAGCGGCAACGTGAAGTTTGTGTTTCTGCGCGGAGACTACGCGCTTATTGAAAACCAACTCCGTCGTCGACGCGGTCATTTCATGAATCCAGAGTTGTTGCAAAGTCAGTTTGCGGATTTGGATGAGCCGCAGCCGAATGAAGATGTACTAACGATCGATTTGGGACAATCTCCCCAAGAGCTTGTCGAGGAAATCAAAGCGAAGTTGAATCTGAGAACCACGGCTTCCTAGCCGTCGCGAAAAATGCCAAGATCGGCGCGCTGCGCTTAGTGGTTTGGATTCGGCGTGTTGCGCTTACCTGTCATGTTGAGCGAGGCGAAATATCTCTGGCTTTTGCTTTGCCGTGCCGTCGAAGAAATAATCAGAGATTCTTCGCTTCGCTCAGAATGACAAAGAGGGAATCACGACAAATTTAAACAGACTTGCGACGCACCGGCCCTACCATAGCGCATCGCAACGCTACGACGCCGTCGGTCCATAATAAAGATGGTCGCTTTCGACATTGAAGAGCCGATTCCACCGGGCGCGATAATTTTCGAACGCGATCTGCGCTGCCAGTTGCATCAGCTGTTCCTCGGAAAATTGGTTGCGCAAGCGCATCATTCCGTAGAACCAGCGCAGATGCCATGGCGCCTCCTTTTTCTCCAAACCTGAAACACGAGCCATGACTAATCCGTATCGTTCTCCGCAACGCGTTCGGCCTTAACGGCCGAGAAGCATCTGGTTCTGTTATTCGTGCGCTGGTTTTCTCAGCGAAACGAGTTTCTTCACGAGCATGTTAGTGCCTTTTTCCAAAAACATTCCCCACGCACTGAGCGCAGCCAGAGTTGGCACGCAGATCAGAAGGAATGCCCAGATCGGCACCTCACGAATGCGAAGTCCGAGCCAGATGACGTAGGGTTGGTGAATGAGATACAATCCGTAGGAATAGAGTCCCACGAGACCGAAAAGGTTCGCCGGCCCCTTGAATAACGAAATGATTCCAGCGATACCGACAATCTCGAGCATGCAACATGCGCCGGTGGCAAAATCCACGAAAATGTACTCGTAGAGGCCGTCATAGAGTTGCAGCGCTGCAGGATAGAGAATCAGTCCAAGAACCAGTCCCCCCCCGCGAAGGAAAAACCAATCCACGCGTGCAGGCGAACGCGTGTGCCACATGGCGAGCGACATTCCCAGCGCGAACTCTGGCAAACGACAGATCGCGAAACCGCCTAACACCCACAGACCATTTTGCTGCCAGACGACAAGCAATATGTAACGCGCGAAAAATCCGGCGGCGCACGCGATGAACAAAAACCATAATGGACCCACGCGGCGCGCCATCAGGAAAAGCAGCGGAAAAATCAGGTAGAACTGGATCAGCATGGAGAAGTACCACCATGCTGCGTTGAGGTACATGAAATTCATCTGAATATCGATGAAGCGCAGGCCGAGCAGGCTCAGAATGATGCGGCCGTCCACGGGTTCCAGCCGCGCAACGAATGGCGAGAGAAAATAAACCAAATGCGCCACCCAGTACATCGGATAGAGGCGCAGAAACCGCGCTCGATACCAGACACCCCACCCGATCGCGCCGGACTCGGCACGTCGCATGGTTGATTGCATGAGCGTCCAACCGCTCAGGATTATGAAAACGCCGACGGCATGGAAACCGACTCCTGAGACTTTGAACCAAACCAGTCTAAGGATAGTCAGCGTGCTCGCCGCAACGCTGCTCCAGTCGGCCGGTGGAAGGATGCCGTACTGAAAATATGTCCGGAAAAAATGAAAGTATGCGACGAAAAGAATTGCCAGCCCCTTTGAAATGTCGATCCAAAGAAGCCGCTTCATCGCACCGGCTTAGCAGGGAAAAGTCATTCAGGTCAAGACGCTCGACGACGTGAGGACTGCCCGGACGGGAGTCTACTAAGACGCCGACGAACCAACTATGGTGGCGGATCGCGTAGTGCTTCCGGCGAGCGCAAGAATCACATCCGTCTTCGCGATCGTGCCGATTAAACGTTTCGTTACCGAATCATTCTGGAACAATCAGCCGGAGTAATAGAGGCATTTGGGAAAAACTTTCGACCAGGCCCGGCTCCGAGCTGCCAGTAAGGATTTTATGAACAATGCTCGTTGCGACACGAAATGCGATCGAGCAAATGCCTCCGCAGAAGCCAATGACTCCGGACCAAATCAGCGTGCCCTGAAGATCGGTTGGACGGATTCGCTCCTGAAACCAGACCAGGAATTTTAGTCTGCGGAAGATCTTCAGACTCGAACCAGATGACTCGGTAACGGCCTCGCTGGAAACCACACTTATCAAGTTGGTGCATGGCAGCATGCGTCAAGCGAGAGAATGATCTTGCGGAATGCGACCCTTGTTGTTGCCGTAGCAATATCACAAAATGATCACTACAAATGCGCATGAAATTTCGCTCGAACGCGGACGCCTTTGGATTGTGCTCGCAACGATTGCGATCAATATCGTTGCTGTTTCGCTATTAACGCTCGCGCCTTGGTCAGACTGGCGCACGGGCGCGGCGCTCAACGTCGTCGATAATTGTCTTCTCGTCGGCTTTGTACTCTTCAGGTCCGACGCGTTGCTCGCGCGATTTCTTCTCTTTGGACTCCTGGTCGGCTTCGCTGAGCTCCCGGCTGACGCCTGGCTGGTCGATTACACGCGTACGCTGGACTACTCGATTGGCGGAGGCCCGATGATTTGGCGATCGCCCCTATGGATGCCACTAGCTTGGGAAGTCGTGGCGGTACAATTCGGATACATCGGACTGCGGTTGTGGGAACGGTTTGGCAAGGCCGGTTTGGTCATGATCGGACTGCTTGGCGCAATCAATATTCCGTTTTATGAGGAGATGGCGCGGAGAATCCACTGGTGGCAGTACAGTCGTTGCCGAATGACTTCGTTCACGCCGTGGTACATCATTCTTGGCGAGTTCGGAATTGCGATCGCACTCGCGTTGTTTGCGAAAACCCTGCGACGGGGTTCGTGGCGCCGGGCTGTTATCGCTGGAATCGGCGGTGGATTATCGATCTTTGTTTGCTACGTCCTTGCGTTTTGGATTACGGATCGATTGCTTGAATAGCGTTTTCAGCCACCAGACGCTTCCTCCGCGCGGGACGGTTTGCAGAACCAGATGGCTGCGGCACAGACGAGCAGAGTAACGGAGATCACAAGGAAGGCGTCGTTGAACGCCATGACGAACGCCTCGCGGGTAACGAGTGACTTAATTACAGCGTATGATTGCTTGAGCGCAGTTGGCGCATCAAAGCCTTTGTTTACGAAATTCTCCTGCACCGCGGCGAGTCGCGTCTGTGTCGCCGGCGAATACACCGTGACCAGTTCGCCGATGCGAAGATCGTGAAATTGTTCACGGCGCGTGACCAGCGTGGAAAGAATCGCGATGCCGAAACTGCCGCCGATGTTGCGGAAGATGTTGAAGATAGCGGAACCGCTTCCGGCATCTTTTGCTGCTAGCGTTGCCACAGCAAGACCGGTTATCGGCACGATCGTGAAGGGTTGACCGAATGCGCGCACGATATTGGCGAGCCGGAGCTGATCGCCAGCGTAATCAAAACTCATGCTGATGTTCATGTAACAGCTCACGGCGAAAATGAGACAGCCACAGCAAACAAGCAGCCGTTGATCGAACCGTTTCATCAACAGTGGCAAAAACGGGAAGATCAGAAACTGAGGCAAGCCCACCCAGATGAGCACTTCACCGATCTTCAGCGGGCTGTAGCCCTGAACGGTACCGAGATAAAGGGGGATCAGAAAAATGGTGCCGTAAAGTGCCAGACCGAGTCCAAAAGCAATGACGGACGTAAAGGCCAGATTGCGACAGACCAGCAAACGCAAATTCACGAAAGGCTTTTCCCGGACGAGTTCGATGATAACGAAAAGTGGAACAAAGATCGTGGCTAGGATCGCGCAGTTGCGAATGAACGGGCTACCGAACCAATCCTTGCGCTGGCCTTCCTCCAGCATAGCGACAAGTGAACCCAGTCCGATGGCCATGCAGAGAATTCCCCACCAATCCCCGGTACGAAGTTCACGAAGCTTCATCGATTCTTTGTCAACGCCATACAGGATCGATGCCAGCATGACCGCACCTGGAATGAAGTTGACATAAAAGTTCCATTGCCATCCAAAGCGATCCGTGAGCCACCCACCGAGCGCCGGACCAATTGCGGGTGCGAGCGTAGCTGTCATCCCGAACATCGCCTGACCAACGGACAACAGATTTTTCGGCATTGTGCTTACGATGACAGTCAGGGCCATGGGAATGAAAACGCCGCCGGTAAATCCCTGGCTCGCGCGGAACACGATCATTTGACTCAAGCTCGTGGAGATTCCGCACAGCGCGCTGAACACGCCGAGCATGGTGCCGAACACGGCCACCCATTTCCGAAAATCCATTTTGCGATTTTCTTCCGGCATGGCCGCACGTCATTCGGGTCTGCCTGTGCGCAGATCGATCTTCGGCTCACACGATAAACCGGGCACAACGCGGGCTCGGTATTTGCCGACATCGTCGAACACGATTTTCACCGGCACGCGCTGCACGATTTTGGTGAAATTGCCGGTGGCGTTGTCGGGTGGAAGCAAAGCGAAAGTTGACCCCGTTCCGGGCTGCAAACTATCGACGTGCGCACTGAATTTATGATCCGGGATTGCATCGATCTTTACATCCACATGCTGGCCGACACGCATTCGCGCGAGCTGCGTTTCCTTGAAGTTTCCAAGGACCCAGACATTGCGCTCTACCACAGCCATCAGCGCCTGGCCTGGCTGAATTCGCATGCCGGTTTCGACGGTCTTCTTTCCGATCACGCCATCGGCGGGCGCGATGATTGTGGTGTATGAGAGTTGGAGCTCTGCGTTGTGCAGCGCCGCCTCCGCCGCTACCAGATCGGAGGTCGCGGCATCCATGGCTCCTTTCCCAGTTCGCAATGCGGCCGTTGCGTTGTCGAGGTCTTGTTTGGAGACGACCTTTTCATGGCTGAGTTTCGTGATGCGATCGTAATCGCTTTGGGCGTGATCGAGATTCGCGCGGGCCTGAACTGCTGCGGCCCGTCGTTGAAACACCTGTGCTCTTGCTTGCTCGAGCGCGACTTTAAAATCGCGTTGGTCGAGTACAACGAGTGTCTGCCCTGCTTTGACTAATTGATTATCGTCGATATTGACGCTTTCAACAGTACCTGCAACGCGCGCACTGATCTCGTGCACGTGGGTCGTGGTATAAGAGTCATCGGTCGATTCGAAGTTGCGAGCATGCAGCCAGTACAGGAGCACGCCGATTAAAACGACACCGGCGCAGACGCCACCAATGATGAACGTCTTTCGAGAAACATGGAATCCTTTCTCCTTGTCTTCATCTTCATCGCGCGCGCGAGTCTCGGTCTTACGTCCGGTGCGATCCGTGGTTTTCTCAGCTACGCCGCCATCCCCTTCCCAGTGTGAGGAACGGTTTCCATCTCTCTCGTCGCTGTTTTTCGCCATCTCGATGCCTTTTACTATTTAAACGATTTCGCATCCGATTTTGGCCCCGTGTGGCGCGAGGGAATGCTTGATCGCAAGTTGGCGTGGCGCATTGGCGAGGGAAATCTTCAGCGAGTCGGGAGCCAGCCTGATGTTCAAGAACGAACCAATCAAAAGGGTCTCAATCGCATCGCGATAATTGGCACAAAAAGGGAACCGGCCTAACGAGAAGTGAACAAAGAAAATCGCAGATCACGCTTATGCAACAAGCGGACTTGCCAGATCACTAATCTTACCTAAGGAAGTAGAGGGACTAAGACAAACGGTCACGCTGGCCCGACAAGGGTATCCATCAGCCTCGTATCGCAGGCGACGTAATGGATGATCGAACCGGTACATTTGGGATTGATGAGTTATGAAAATTTCCTGTTTGCTAATTGTATTCCTTTGCCAATCTGCTGTCGCGGCGATCCCGACGCCTTTGCCGTCCCCGTCGGTGACGGCGTCCGTGTCTCCAGCTGCGACGATCACGCAGTCGGTTACTCAACTATCCGCGCAACGCGCCGCCACTGAGCGGTCGAACATATACCGGGCCGGTGCGGCTTACGGTCATTGGCTCGATCAAATGGCAAAAAGTTCCGGCAACACTTTTCTTCAACGGGCGATTTTCGATCGAGTTACCTGGGTGCGTTTGCTGAGTTGCGTTGTTGCGCTCGCGCTCTTGTCTCTGCTCACCGGTTGGTTTGTCTGGATAGTCAGGCAGCGCGCTGGCGAAATTGAATCGACGCGATACCAGTCCTGGCTGGCCTTGAGTGCAGCCGCGATTCGCAAACCGGTGGCGCTTTTTATTTGGATGTGCGGCGGAACGTTCGCGCTGCTGCCGATTGCTGCGGGCATTGTTTCCAGGCCCACGCGTATTTTTTGGGCCCGTGCGCTCACAGCGATTCTCTACGCCGGATGGATTATCGCGCTGCTATGGCTGGTTTTTCGCGCGATTCGCGCGGTCGAAAAACGAATGCGTCTGTGGGCGGAGCGAACGCGGAGCTTACCAGGCAAAATCATCGTTCCAATCGTTGGACAGTCATTGCGGCTCTCGGTGCCGCTGCTTGGAATCATTCTATTGTTACCGCTGCTTAAGGTTCCCGAAAATTGGGCGTGGGTGACACAAAAAGGTGTCGGCATTCTGTTCATCGTCACGCTTTCATTTCTGATCGTTCATGGCATCAATGCGATGCAGGCGGCGCTGTTGAGTCAACAACGATTGGACCTGCCGGACAATCTTTCCGCGCGCCGGATCTACACCCAGGTATCGGTGATTCGCAAAATAATCATCACAGCCGTCGTAATCATTGCGACCGGGTCGGTTCTGATGCTTTTCGATCCGGTGCGGCAGTTCGGCACGAGTATCCTGGCTTCAGCTGGAATCGCAGGCATCGTGATCGGCTTCGCCGCGCAACGGACTCTCGGTAATGTGCTGGCGGGAATTCAGATCGCGCTAACGCAACCGCTACTCATCGATGACATCGTGGTCGTCGAAGGCGAGTTTGGCCAGATCGAAGAAATCACTCTCACGTACGTGACGGTAAGAACGTGGGACTTGCGCCGGATGATTTTGCCGATCACCTATTTTGTTGAAAAACCGTTTCAGAACTGGAGTCGCGTTTCTACCGATCTTCTCGGCGCGGTTGTTCTGTACCTCGATTATCAGGCGCCCATTGGCGAATTGCGCAAGGAATTGAAGCGGCTCGTCGAAAACAACCCGAAGTGGGACAGGAAGGTGTGCGGATTGCAGGTCACCGACACCAAGCAAACAACAATCGAAGTGCGCGCGCTCGTCAGTGCCAGCAATCCTGGCAGAGTTTTCGATCTTCGTTGTGAAGTGCGCGAAGGGCTCATCGAATTTCTCTGCCATAATCATCCTGAAAGTCTTCCCCGACAGCGCAACGTCAGCCAACCTCCGGACGAAGGGATTCAGCACCGGCGAAAATCAAAATCCGCATTGGTAGTGCAGGGAAGGGAACACGAACGCGGCCCCACGGCTCCCGGCATCCACGCCGAACTCGACAGTGATGGTGCCGGCAGTTAGCTGATGCCTCAAAAGAAAAGGAGCGAAGAAACTCCTAAAAGCAAAACCGCGCCGATCGAGTGGCGCGATGAATTAGAAAGGTGGCGGCACCTGTAGTTGCAATGAGAGAATTGGACTCTTATCTGAATGATCATCTGGCGGGCTCAGTAGGCGCACTCGAGCTGGTTGATCACTGGAGCGAGCTTTACGATGGCAGACCATTGGCAAAATTTCTCTCCGCACTAAGGAAAGACATCAAGGCCGATCAAAAGACGCTACGAGAATTAATGCGCGCGCTTGGAACGAAAGAAAGTAGTGTTCGACCAGCAGGCGCTTGGGTGGCGGAGAAATTGAGCCGGGCTCGCTTCGCCGTTGCTAGTGATGACGCCGGGGGATTGGGTCTCGTGCTCGCACTCGAAACAATGGTGATGGGAATTACTGGCAAGAAGCTTCTCTGGCGCGCCTTGGCTGCGTCTGATTTACCGAGGAAAGCCAATATCGATTTTGTAGAAATGCAGCAACGCGCTGAGGAACAAATCGCACGAGTCGAGCTTGAGCGTATCCGCGCCGCGCGCGACGCCCTGTCCGGCGACCGCGCGAGATAATAGCGCTACAATTCAATCTAGTTGTGCTGCGATTCTGCGTCACCGATACGAAGGCCCCAAAGAATAAGCGCGAAAGAAACAATACCGGTCGGTGCGGATGAGTACGCCACAATCTTGAGGATGGCTTCCTGAAAATTGCTTCCATGGGCACTTCCCGCCGCTAATGGCATTGTGGAGTTACCTGCTCCCCAGATTGCGCCCAGTAAATAGGCGGCGACGATTGCGAAGCCCGAATAGATCAATAGCCAGAACGCGAGCCGCGAGGCTGCGATTACAAGATGAAGCTTTGGCCATAACAATCCCATGGCTATGAACAAAACGCCTAACAATGCCATCAACGAGTATGGTGAAAACCCCAGACGCGGCGCCGCAAAGCCAGAAATCACAAATCCTTCGAAAGAACTAACCAAAAAAAGCGCAACACCAAGCTGAAGGAGCCGATGACCTTGACGCGATAACATGCACCCTCAGTATTATGCGGTGAAGCCGTGATCGATGATAAATGCAGCTCCGGTTGCGAACTTCGCTTCGGGACTAACAAGAAAAGCAACCATCGCAGCAACATCCGCCGGTTCGCCGAACTGAGGCGTCACCATGAATGACCGAAGATCCTTGGCATAGGGACTGTCTTCTGGGTTCCCATCGGTTTTGATCGGACCTGGGTGGACGGTGTTTACTGTGATTCCCCGCGGACCAAGATCGCGGGCCATTCCCTTCGCGAGACCGTCGAGGCCAGCTTTGACCATGCTGTAGATGCTTGTCGTCGCCAATGCAGCGAAGTCGGCGATGTTGCTGCTCACAAAAACAATTCGTCCACCTTCACCCATGTGTTTGAGCGCCGAGCGCGATGCGATGAATGCGGCTTTCAAATCCACGGCCACCATATGATCGAACTCCTCATCCGAAACTTCATCGACAGGTTTAAAAAGAAATGCCCCTGCACTGCTCACGAGGATGTCGATATGACCAAATTCTTTCGCGACCTTCTCAACCGCTTTCACAAGCTCGTGTTCGCTGCCGCTGTCGGCCTGGATGGCAATAACCCGGTTGCCGTCAGCGCTTGCTTCCTTGACGATCGAATCCGCGGCCTCTTGTTCCTTGAGAAACGTGAACGCGACATCGGCTTTTTTCACGAGCAAGCCGCTTAACTATGCCCGCGCCGATGCCACGACTGCCACCTGTGACCAAAGCGACCTTGCCCGACAAGCGAGACGCCACATTGCCTTCTTCATTATTTTTCCTGGTTTGATTCACGGTGCTCGTCCCTTTCTAACGTGGATTGTTCTTCCAAAAAATAGATCGGTTAACGATTCAAGATCGCGCGTCATGATTTGCGCTGGCGCCTGTCGAGTGGCGACTATACAGGTCTAATTCTGTCCCTGATTATTCGGGATTAATGCCGGTGATCTTCCAAAGCTTGTACGGATCGGTGCGCGTGGACTTGCCGTTATTGAAGCGCGGCATGTTTTCGATCTGCGACGCAGTCACGTAAATTTCGCCGTTCGGTGCCCAGCTCAACGTGTCCGGCCAAAGCAAACGCTTGTCCGCGATGATTCGAATCACGCGCTTGCTCGCAGGGTCCCAACGCACGACTGCGCTGCTTTCGAGATCGGTAAGATAAACGCTGCCATCCGCGCCTTCGAGCATCCCATCGGGTGCTGGCGTCTGCCCGACGTTTTCCACTTTCGATTCCAGCTCGCGTTTCCCGAGCGTTTCATCTGTGAGGGAACTTGTCTTGATCCGGTAAAGTGAGTGACCGGTGAGCGCGTGATAATAGAGATAGCCGTTCTTCGTATCGAGTGCGATGCCATCGGACGCGATCTGCGGCGGCATTTTCTTTTGCTGGTCGATCAACGCTTTACCATCCACTACGAGCTTGACGTCTTTTTCGGGCTGAGTGGATGGATGGTCATCGAGAAGTCGTCGCGCTTTGCCACTTTTAAGATCGACAACGATGATTGCGCCATTGGCGGATTCCGTGATGAACGCAGTGTTGGTGCGCGTATCGATGCGAACATCGTTAAGATAACTTTTCTTCGGCGCCACATCTTCACCGAACGGGATTGTTTGCACGACCTGGTTCGTAGCGAGATCAATCTTCACCAGCTTTGGTCCGCCTTTGACGATCTCCTGCATTTTTGGTGCTGCCGGATCGAGGACCCACAAATTGTCCTGATCATCGACTATCACGCTTTGAACACAGACAAAATGTGAACCCGCAGGGCCAGGCGTGTTCCATTCGTCGTTGGGAAATGCCTTGGGCTGGCCGTTCACAATTTCTGCCACCGAAATGGAGTGATCATCCGACCAATAGGGGAAATTCACGAAGATGCGGCCGGACTTTGTCGAGACACCTACGCCTGTAATTTGTTGCTCGGGAAAATTTGCTACCTTTTGTAGCTCCACCGCAGATGCGATCGCGGCGCTAATAAGAAATACCACGGGAGCGAACTGAATCCGCATAAAAAGAATTCGCGGCTGCCTCCGTAACCGGATGAGCTAAATGCGCAGATCCGGTTGCGTGTGTGCTATCAAACGATTGGTGCTGGTTGCTCGCTACTCCGCGTCGGCGACGGACCTATTCTTAACGCAAGCAGCGCCGCGACGAGTGCCATTCCGCCGAGAAGCAGGAACGATTCGACGTGTGTCCCAGTCCGCGCCTTCAATGCGCCGATAATCGCCGGGCCTGCGAAGCTGCCGAGGTTCGCGATCGTCGTCACGAGAGCTATTCCGGCGGCAGCTGCGGGTCCAGTGAAAAACTGGGTAGGCATGGACCAAAACGGCCCATAACTGGCGCAGTGTCCCAACGGAACAAGCGCCAGGGCAACGATGGCTAACACTGGCTGGCGCATCAGAGCACATCCAGCGAAACCGACAGCCATTAGTGACAGCGGCACAGCTATGTGTAGCGCTCGTTCGCCCGTGCGATCCGAGTGATAACTATTCAGAAGCATTGCTAAAATCGTTACCGCGCTAATTGCAGCAATTACCAGACCTACCTTGAAGTTACCAAGGCCGGTAAGCGACTTGATAACAAGTGGCGCCCAGAAGGAGTAACCATAGAATCCGGCTGCGACCAGAAGGAAGATGACCCCTAACTTCCAAACAGTGGCATCGATCAGAGCCATACGGATGTCTGGTCTTGGCAGACAAGCTCTTCGCTCGGCTGCAAGTGTTTCTACCAGCCAGTCGCGTTCTGGCGGAGCTAGCCAGCTCGTTGTTTCGGGACGATCCTTCAGATAGAAAAGGACGCTGGTACCCAGGATCACCGCGGGCAACCCTTCCACTAGGAATAACCATTGCCAGCCCGCTAACCCATGAAGACCATCTAACTCCAGCAGGGCTCCCGATAAAGGACCTCCTATTAACCCCGTCACGGGCACCGCAGTCATGAAAGCCGCAATCGCTCGCGCGCGATGCGCTGTAGGATACCACAGGCTCAAGTAGTAAATCACTCCGGGAAAGAATCCGGCTTCAGCTACTCCAAGAAGAAATCGCAGCAGGTAGAAAACTGCGGGAGTCCGCACAAACATCAGGCTGGCGGAGATCAGGCCCCACGTTACCATGATTCGCGAGATCCAAAGCCGGGCTCCAACTCGTTCAAGGATGATATTGCTTGGTATCTCAAACAGGCAATAACCAAGAAAGAAGATACCCGAGCCGAAACCAAAGGTCACTGAACTGAACCCGAGATCGGCGTTCATCTCCAACGCCGCGAAGCCGACGTTCACTCGGTCAAGCCAAGCTATAGTGTAAAGCAAGAAAAGGAACGGAATTAGACGCCAGGTAATTTTGCGCAGTGTGACTGCCGATAACTCCTTCGCGTTGGCCGCTGTTGGCACCATTGAGCGGGATCTGTCGTCAAAGCGTTTCATATCTCAAAACAAGTTGGACGCCATCTTATAAATCACGGAAACGGCCTGAGGGCAGGCCATCTCCAACGTTGATCGTCGGTGTATGTGATGGAGCCGGACCGCCCTCGGCCCGTAAGCAACGGGATGAGTTTTATGTGTGAGATGACTTATAGGCAAATAGCATTGCACTGAAAGTGGACGATCTTTGCTTGCCAGACGGCCGCGTTTTCTATTACAAATCGCGTCGACAACCAGACGAAATTATGTCCATAAGAATAATTGTGCTCCTCATTGCAGTTATCGCGAGCATGACGGCTGTTCACGGAAGCGTACCCATCATCGTTAACACCCCTGCTCACCAGCGGGCGGTGATGAAACTATGTAGCGATGCAAGCGATCAACTAAGAAATGGGGATGTTGCCGGTGCAAAGCGCAATGTTGATGCAGCGCTTCGAATCGATCCCAAATTGTGGCCAGCGCTCTACATTCGCGCCCAGATTTTTAGAAAAGAGGGCAAATACGAACTCGCCATTCAGGACTGCAACGAAGCGCTCCGACAATATCCAGGCTGCGTCGAGGCGTCCCTGTTGCGCGCCAGTGTCAAGGTGCGCCTTGGGAAATATGCGGAAGCATTGAAAGAGCTTAATTATCTGATCTCCCTCCACCCTCGGCCTGTTACATTGGCCAGGGCGCTGAGCGACCGGGCGTGGTTTCAGGCGACTTGCCCGGACTCGTCATTTCGTAATGGGCAACAAGCAGTCAAGGATGCGAAGGCCGCTTGCAGCATCATGCAGTGGAAAGACGAGGACATGATCGATACGCTTGCCGCCGCTTACGCCGAGACTGGAGACTTTGATTCCGCTGTCCGGTATGCAGCTCAAGCGTTAGCTGTAAAAGGAATTTCGCCCGAAGACGCAAGGGTTTTTCGCGAACAGCTGGCGTGGTTTCAACACCACAAACGGATTCCCGTTTCACAATAACATCGGCCATCTCCACTCCGAAAAGTTCGGACTTAGACTATTCGTCGCTCTTGAAGGGTAACCGTGAAGATCAGGACCAAGAGAGGTGTTACTATTTGCCAATGAGAATCAAAATGCCAGCTGCCAGCGCCAGAATTCCCATAATGATTGTCGGAATCGTGATGTGGAATAGCAGAGTGATTCCAGCAAGAATTAGGTAGATCGAGAGGAGGAGCATTCCGAGGTTTTTGGTGATGTTCATGCGGCGTTTTTGAGGCAAGGCCAGCGGGTTTGCACGCTTTAAATTCGCAGTGTTGGACATCACTGCATCTTCGACGGAACCAGAATCGCGTCACTCATGCCGTGCACAAACTTTTTGTCGGCCGGAGCGATTGTCGCCAGCGCCCCTCGCAATGTTACACGATTCGGTTCCACAAAGAAATAGGGGCAAAGGCGCACTCGGCCCTTCATTGTCTTTAACTCATTAGAATCCGGATCCCAATACTGATGATCGAACAGACTGCCTTTCTGAAAGCGTTGCATGATCGTAGGTGACGAATCGAATGTCTCGAGTGCATGGTTGATTCGCTTTTCCCATTCCGCGTGCGGCAGATCGGCGCCAAGCGTGATGCCGCGGCTGCCCCAGCCAAGCGGTGAGAAGCCGCTCACTTTCAAAAGAAGATCGCGATCTTTCTGGCTGAATTTCGCTGCCTCGCGCCAGTCATGAATCTCCAGGCGTGGTATGACTGCATGTTGTGGCAAGGGCGTTGGATCGAGCAGCCACGAGTAGGGGATCACTTCCTGTAGCTTACTGAAATATTTCTCGCCTAATTCGCGTCGCCAAAATTCACGCAGCGGCTGCATCCAAAAAAGCGCGAACCACATTTTCTCTTCGAGATAGGGTTTGATCGGTGGGGTTATGCTGATGCGACTTTCAGCATTCGCTCGTAAAGTGTTCTCGATCCCGGGAATGTTTGGCAGATCGAATAATTCGAAGAACCTATACACGGCGCGTCCGTCCTGCGGTTCGTAGTTCTCAGCTGCAACAACGCGCCATGACGGTGCTGATTCTGGATGCTTGATCCCGGATGCTGGATTTTCCGAGGATACCCGCTCTTCATCTAGGATCGAGCTTCCAGTATCGAGTATCTTTTGATTCAATCGCGCGGCGATCCATTCCATTTCCGGCCGGTAAGTCGCGGCCTCTTGCGAGATAACGATGTCACCTCCGTTTGGCAGCACAGTGCGAAAACCCTCCAGCATTCCGTCTGCGCCGCCGATGATCTGGCTGTCGAAAGTTGAATAGGTCTGGTTGAGCCAGCCGGTCAGACCGATTCCGCCTGGCACAGAATCGATTTCGGCAATGATATAGCCCTTTTCCGTCAGAATTAGATCGGGACGAATCACCCGCGGTAAATCGTCCCGAATTTCTTTGCGCCTCGAAAACTCAATCAGCTCTTTGGGTTTACCGGCATCGAGATAACGCGCTATCCACGCAGGCTGCTTGCCCTTGATGCTCAGCTGATAGAGCTGATTACAGGCCCGCTGAAAAACGAACAGGCGATGTCCGAGTTGTTCCAATTCAGCGACAAATTTTTTCTCCACCGGAAACGCATCAGGCGAGAGCAACCAGGCCTTTTCCGCGAAAAGGCCTTCCCTCGGGAAGGCAGCGCGAATGGTTTGCAATCTGTCGGATTGTGTGAGCATCGAGTTGCGCAACTCTCAACTCTCACTACTCAACTCTCAACCGTCGATCATCTTCCGGCCGCCATTTTCTTCAGCGCGAGCTTCACCAGTTCTTCCGCTGGTTTCGCTTCGCCTTTCTCCTGGAGGTCGCGCACGGCTTTGTGAGCATCGATCTGTTTATAACCAAGCGCGATCAACGCGAGCACGGCCTCGTTGGCCTGCTCCGCTTCCGGAGTAGGCGCGTGTGCGGCACTAGCTGCTTCCCAGGCCGCCGCCACTCCCAGCTTGTCCTTTAATTCCAAAACGATTCGCTCAGCCGTTTTTTTTCCGAGCCCGCTGATTTTTGAAATTGCCGCGACATCGGAGTTTACGACGGCGGCCTTAAAATTGGTCACGCTCATTCCACTAAGCACTGCGAGCGCCAGCTTCGGTCCGATGCCGCTTACGTTGTTTACGAGTAATCGGAAAAGGTCACGCTCAGCGGGCGTCATGAATCCGTAAAGCACATGCGCATCTTCGCGGACAGCCAGGTGCGTGAGAATACGAATGGGCTGGCCTGGTTCCGGAAGCCTATCGTAGCTGGAGAGCGGGATGAAAACTTCGTAACCAACGCCGCCGACATCGACGATTGCGTGCGTAGGCAAAGCGCTCACCAGTTTACCGTAGAGAAAAGTGATCATGGATTCGTTAAAAAGATTGGAGCGTTAAAGCGGGGGAATGTGTTGTTTGTCATTCTGAGCGAAGCGAAGAATCTCTGATTATTTCTGGAGCCTCATATGCCGCAAGCCAATAGCCAGAGATGCTTCACGTTGCTCAACATGACAGACGAAGGAAACCGCTTCAACGCTTCATCACTTCAACGAATCACTCCGGCTTTAGCACGAGCGTGAGATCAACCCGTTTCCCCTTCGCGATGTTGAGGCCACGCGCGGAAAAAGATGTCCACGTTTGGGGACGATTTGGAAAAAGCGCCTGGGCAAGTGAAGTCGGTACAATCACAAAACGAGGGCCTGGCCCGGACATGAAGTCGACTACGTTCTTTTTGTTTAGCCGTGTGAGAAAGCTTTGAACGCGACTGCGAAAATACCAGACTACGCTCGGCTCCTCGAATTCGACGGACGCAAATTGCATGTTCGGCTGCAAATGTGGACGCGATTCCCGGAAAAGCTGATAGGCGGGAAAAAACCGTGCGACCAACGGCGGAATGATTAACGCAATTGCAATCCATACACAGGCAGTACCGATAGCGACTGTTCGAAACAAGGAGCCGTGATTTGTGTTCGCAGTTGCCCGTTGCCAATGCCGCGCGAGCAGGAGCGCTAGCAGCGGAAAGGCCGGCAACGTGTAATGGGGCAACTTCGTTGCAACCAGTGTGAAGATCACAAAAATGATTGCGATGCCCGTGAGGAGATAATTATCGAGCTGATTTTGGCTGTAGCCGGGATCGGCGTTCCCGGCCTTTTTTTGTCTCCACAATTGCCGGACCAACCACGGCAACTTGATCGACCAGGGAAAGAAACTGACGAAGATTGTTACAAAATAGAACGGTAGGAGCACCAGATACATCCCAAACGAACTTGCCCCGTGACCTTCCATCGTCGCAAGGGACCGACTAATGACATGTCGCCCGATTCCAATCGCCAAGAATTGGCCGTGAGTTTGAACCAGCGCGGGAATTCCCCAGAGCGCGACAACGGCGAGCATCAGCAAAATTCCACGCAGCAGTTTGAGATGCCGAGCCAACTCCCAATCTCGCGCAAGGATAATTGTCGCTCCAACAGTGAGCAGCGGTAACCATGCAATCGGTCCCTTCGCCAGAAAACCAAACGCTAGCGAGAGATAGAATATCCACGACCATCTCCGTTGGATGTTGGGCGTTGGGCGTTGGGCGTTGGATGTTTGCTTCCTGCAAATGAGCTCATAGCCACTCCAGTGCGCCAACGTCATAAACAGGACGAGCCACATGTCAGCGACTGCGGCTTTTGCATGAACAAAAGTCTGTAGCGAAAGTGTGAAAATAATCGCGGTCCACCAACCAACCGAGGTCGCGCCGTTGCGGCGGCTCCAGGCAAAAATCACGAGAGCAATCAGCGCTGCCGCGATCGCGGATGGAAAGCGCGCGCTGAAATCGTTCTCACCAAAGATGCGATAGCTCGCTACCTGCGCCCAATAGGCGAGGGGAGGTTTGTCCAGTCGTAGCTGATTATTGAAGTAAGGAACGACGTAATCAGCGCGCTGGATCATTTCTCGCGATGCCTCTGCGAATCGCGGTTCGTCACGATCGATCAGCGGCAGGCTCCACGTGCCGGCCAGATGAAAAAGGACCAAGCCGAAGAACAGAAAGACGGAATTGCGTATTGCGGATTTCAAGAGCGCGCTCAAAATAGCGCCCGCTAAAACTCACGGGAACTTATTTGTGAAGCGCGCCGGCTTTTTTTATTGGCTGATCGGCATCGTCATTGCGGCGATAGCGATCGCAACAGCATTCTATTTCGACGAGGCGGTACGCGATTTCATGGCGCAACATCAAAACCCCATGATGCGCAATTTCATGCGCAACGTGAGCTTGTATGGTGATTGGCCCTTACATCTTGCCCTTGGATTGCTCCTTTTAGGAATCGCCTGGCAGCGCCAGGGCAAAAAATGGATGCGAATTTTTTTGTCGATGTTAATGGCGCTCGCGATTGCCGGCGTAATCGGGCGCGGCATTCAAATCGCAACAGGTCGCGCCCGTCCGTCTATAAGAACGGAACAAGTTAGGAACAGGTTCAGCGCCAAATACAACGCATTTCCCTCCGGTCACGTCGGCGCCTCAACCGCGTTTTTTGGCGTTTTGATTTTCGCACGCCCTCGCATCGGGCTCGCCTGTCTCCCGATCCCGATTCTGATCGGGCTCTCGCGAATGTACCTTGGTGCGCATTACCTTTCGGACGTTGTTTGCGCGGCAGTCCTCGGGATTATCTGCGCTGCGCTAGTCGCGCATTTTTCTTTCAAAAACTCTCAATCCGCAGTGCTCACTCCACAGTAGAAAAGCGACTACCAAAGGCGTTTGTTGGCAAATGCATGCCCCGACCCTGATTTGAGGTTTTTGGAACTTGAGCGAGTCCCGGGTGTCGCGTTAGGCCAGCGGATGAAAAGCTGCCTGTTTTTAGAACTCGATCAGCGTTCGGCCTTGCGGCGATTGCGCACCCACGAGTATTTCAGCACAAAAATTCCCTCTTCGTCGCCAGGAGGATGTCTGCATCCAGTTCGGCGATCAAACGCACGTGCGCTTGTCTTGATAATCGCAAGCACCTTGAAGATTCACCTACCCATTGCTCGAGCAATGCCGGAGTCAGCTCCGAAGCATTTGAAAGCGACAAGTGACGCTTCATCATATCGAGGAGAAGCGGCACTCGGGGACCCCATGTCTTCCTGAGAGTATCAAGCGCCTTGACGGTGACCTGATGCACCCGCGCTCGCGTAACGCCAAATCGCCGACCAATCTCTGCGAAGGTCAGGCCTCTGATTCTCGCAAGAAGAAACTGATTTTCCCGGCGCGATAGCTTCGCCATTCCCTGCTCGAGTAAAGTCAATTATTCCTCGGCGGCCTCGGAGTCTTCGATACGCTTCGCATCAAACTCGCCCGCAATTGCCCGCTCGATCAGTTGCTCGATTTCGGCCACAGTGTGCCAGTAACAATTTTTGCATTGAAGCAACTCACAAGCGCTGAGCCCATTCAGATCGCCCAAGGTCCGAGCTCCGATCGATCGGACAACACCTGCTAAACGTCTCGTGATCGGCAATTCGTCAAACTGCAACTTACAAACTGATTTCGGAATGCTAAAACTAGCTTCTGTACCTGCCTTTCTGTGCAAAGCGTGCGCTTTGCCCAACCGCCTTCGCTGCGCTGCGGCGCAGCAGGCGCGGCGACGGCTATAAGTTCCATTTCCTGCACGAGACACATTCTCTGCCAGAGATTGAACGCCGCGTACAAGTGAATCCAACTCATGCAACGTATTGAATCCACAATTTTTCTGCCACGCAAAATCGCCTACCTTCCGCCCTTGAAGGTCGCCAAGCACGCGAACGCCCGATCTGCGCAACACATGGGCTAAACGCGCTGACGTCTGGCAAGTATCGAATG